>NZ_CP026606.1:1028950-1371934 GCF_002945325.1 Methanococcus maripaludis | reverse complement strand
AACATTTACAACCAGAAATTTGCAAGTTTTTATAAATTCTTCCAAGTTTTTAGGCATTGGTTTGTACTCGCCGTTTACAATTTCAATCATACCCCCAAGTGAAATCGTTGCAGTGTCCGTTACACTTGCTCTACCCTGAACTTCTTTTTCAACAGAGTATGCAAGATTTATTGTTTCATCATTATCTAATTCAATCCCATAAAAATTTGAAATCGAACGGATAACTGTTACAACTACGGATGCAGATGATCCCAATCCACAACTAAGCGGTATTTCAGAATATAATTTTAATTTAAAAGGCTTTATCTCTTTTAAATTTTTAAATTCGGATAAATAAAATATTACAGATTTTACAGCACAAACCACATACTTTAATGCAGGGCTGAAATTTGAAATTTCTAAATTCTTAATTAATTCAGGAGTTATTTCAAAAATTTCATTTAAATCTACAAGATCTATTGAAATTGTATCAAAATTTTCTTCAATTTCGCCAGTTGTTTTTAAATCAAGTGCCATTGAAATTGCCGGATATCCGTCAACTACCGCGTGTTCTCCAAATAGTATAATTTTTGAGGGGGTTTTTATCGTATTCATATAATCCACCTTAACCCCATCTTCTAAGCCTGTTTAATATTACCTTGTCACGGTTTTCAACATTTCCGCTAAATTCTGCAGTTAAAAGACCCTTCGTTCCAAAAGTTCCTTTTATTTTTCCAACAATATCTTTTCCTTCAATAGATATTTCTTCACCGATTAATTTTTCAGCTGCAACCTTTGATTGAGCCAGCCCATCGATTACGGTTCTTCCCTTATCGATTTTAACTTTTCCTTCACGCAGTACTTCTTTTTTAATATTTAAGTCTTTTATTGGTTTAAATTCCTCGATTAAACCATGACCGCAAATTCTAAGTGTTGTTGGTGGAAGATCAAGCCTTGTAATTAATACCCTATCTCCAACTTCTGCTAAAACCTTTTCTTCGAGTTCAAATGCGCAGTAGCATTCGTTTCCCGAAATTACTTCATTTAAAATTATATTTTCTTCCGTTTTGCCAAATGTAACTTTTTTAAACGGAACTGCAACTGCAGGAACTATCAACATTCCAACATTCAAATGAACTTTCATTTTTGGAGTTAAATTGTACTTAAAAATATCTGAAATTTTTATTTTAGCAACTATTTTATCAACAGTCTGTAATTTAGTATCTTTTGAAGTTAAAATACATCCTCGATAGATCTGTTTTGCATCAACTCCCTGAATTGCCATTCCAACTCTGTCACCCGCTTTTGCTTCCATAACACTTTCTTTGAAATACTGTATACTCCTAACTTTCGTAGACATATTTATTGGAAGAACTTTTAATTCATCACCTACTTTTACAATTCCCTTGTTAATAGTTCCAGTTACAACAGTTCCGGCCCCTTTTATAGGAAATGCGTGGTCAAGCGGCATTTTAAAATAGCTTTCAGTATTTCTAATAATTTCTGCATTATTCAACGTAGTTATAATCAAATTTTTAAGTTCATCCACACCAAATCCAGTTTTTGCGGAAATTGGAATGATTGAACTGTTTTTTAAATTGTGTGTTGATTGTAAAATGGACTTCATAATCATTTCAGTTCTTTTGATCTCTTCAGTTCCTGCATTATCAGACTTTGTAATCACAACGATTATTGGAATGTTAAAGTGGTCGAGAATTAACATGTGTTCCCCAGTCTGTGTTTTTGGCCCTTCTTTTGCATCAACCACAATCAATGCAAGATCGATTATATCTGCAGCACTTACTACAGCCCTAATTAAATCAGCGTGTCCGGGTGCATCAACTAAAGTTATACGATAATTTTCAAGTTTAAATGCTGAAAAACCGATATCTATTGTAATTCCACGTTTTTGAGATTCTGGCAGTTTATCGTGTGCCGAAGTTGATGCAATTTCAGTTAAAACTTTTGAAAGCGTCGTTTTTCCGTGATCGATGTGTCCAAAAATTCCAAGATTAATATTTTTAAAGTCCATTTTCTTACCCTTATAACCGATTCCTATAAAATAATATACCTAGATTATATATGCACTTAGATATAAAAGGATAAATAAATTTTGAACTGATTTTTTGGTGATAGATATGATCCCCGATTCTTTAAAATACGAGATTTTAGTTTTTGGTTGCGGAAATTTGATATTCGCAGATGATGGTTTTGGATACGAAGTAATTTCAAAGCTTGAAAAGATGGAGCTTCCTAAAAACGTTGGACTAATTGATGCAGGAACTGGAGCACCTTATTATTTAATGTCAATAATGGATGAAGAGTGCAATACTAAAAAAATTATTATTGTCGACATTATTGATTTTCAGCTCCCCCCTGGAACCCTAAAAATATTATCAACTGAAGATCTCACAAAAATAGACAAATACACCTTTGATGCACATGATATGCCTCTTTCAGACTACTTAATAAAAGCGAAAGAATCTGGAATCGATGTAACAGTTATCGGATGTCAAGCAAAGAGGGTAACAATGCCTGATATCGAAGTTGGATTGACTGAAGAAGTTAAAGCATCCCTTGACGGTGCAGTAAAACTGGTTCTTGAAAAAATAAACGAATAACTTAACAAATTTAAAAATTAAGAAATATTCCAAAAATACTTTTTTTGAAATTTGATTTGATCAAACAAAAATTACTTTAACCCGTTTAAAACACAAATTTATTATTGAGTTTTTTGAGGGGGAATTCATGAAAAGTTACAAAATAAAGCTTTTTTTCACTGGCGATGAGGATATTATAAAAACAGAAAATATTGAAGCTGAAAATCCATTTGAGGCAAAAGAAATACTTTTAAAAAAATATGGGGCAATCAAACCAAGAATTGAAGATAGATCTTTTGAAATTCTTTCAAAAATAGAAATACTTGGGTATACGATATTATAAAATAAATTATATGCATATTATTCTTTTTTAGCTTTTATAATATGCCTGATTCTTTTTCCAGTCGTTATTTCTGATTTTTCAAGTTTTAGTCCGAGTTCCAAAATTTTATCTTCGACAAGTTTTCTTCGCTCGAAAGGCTTTTCTGGAAACATTATTGCAACGATTCCACCATTATTTAAATGATCCATTCCTTCTTCGATTATCTTTTGAGAAAATACTTCCCCATAAGCCCCGCCACCGATTAATTCAACTTCGCTTGCAAAAGCTCCGCCAAAACTTCTTTTTGATGCAACTGAATTATCTGCATAGTATGGAGGGTAGGATATTATTAAATCAAATTTTTTGTTTTTTAATTCTGGAATATCAAAAATTATTTTTCCCTTTGAATCTATCAAATTTATTTTTGAAGTAAGATTATTTTTTGAAATATTTCCTTCTGCAATTTTTAAATAATCAGAAACCGTGTCTGTTGCAGTGACATTACACTCAAAATATTTTGCAATCAATATTGAGATGATTCCAGAACCCGTTCCAATCTCGAGAACATCTTTAATGTCATCTTTTTCATCAAAAATATTTTTTATAAATAAGTACCTGTTAATGGGTGTCGGAATGAGTGCATCTTCATGAAAATCCATATTTAATCCAAAAACATGGTCCAATATTGCAATATTATATTCTTTCATTGCTTCTTTATTCTTAAAATCAATTCTTGGTTTTCCAGATTTATACACGACAAAATCTTTCAACTTTTCATTTACCAAAATCGCATCTTCAATTTTCAGTCCGAGTTCTAGGGGTTCCTGTTTCATGGGTTTCACATTTTATTTTAAAATGATTGATGGTACAATAATATAAAAAAATATTTAACAAATACGGTTGAATGTTAACTTAAGTAATTTTGGAGCGATATTATGCAATTTGTTCACATGGCGGATAATCACCTCGGATACCGCCAGTACAGCCTTGACGAGCGGGAAAACGATATTTACGAATCATTTTTAGAATGTATCGATAAAATTATTGAGATACGCCCTGATTTTGTAATTCATAGTGGCGACTTATTTGAAAGCCCGCAGCCTCCAGTAAATGCAATAAGGTGTGCAATGGAAGGATTATTAAAATTAAAGGAAAAAAATATACCAATTTATTTAATCCATGGAAATCACGACATTCCAAAAAGCCAACAGAAAGGAAAACCGTTTGGACTTTTGAAAAAAATACTTGGAAACAGTTTACTAACTTTTGGAAAAAATAAGTCCCATGTTTTTAACAACGAAGTCTTCATTGGGGGAATTGAATACGTATCCCAAAACAAAATTCCAAAAACTTACGAAGACTTGGAAAAAATCAATTCTGATTCTAAAAATTACAAAAAAAAGATACTTTTATTTCACCAGAGCGTGAACCCATTTATCCCGCAAAGCTTTGAAATGCAAGTTACCGACTTTCCAGATGATTTTAACTATATTGCAGGAGGCCACATTCATCAAAGAGCATTAAAACCAATCAATGATGGAAATTCAGTATTTTCTTATGCCGGGTCAACGGATATCATGTCTGTTAGTGAAGTTAAAGATTACAAAAAAAATGGAAAAGGATTTTATTTAGGGGATTTAAGCGGGGATTTTGATATTAATTCAATTCAAAAGATCGACGTTGAATGCAGAAATTTCTTGATCGATAAAAAAATTAAGAATGAAAATGATTACGAAAAAACAATTAAAGAACTCCAAAGTTTGCAGAATGAAAAGAAAAAGCCAGTTTTATACTGTGATATCGTTGAAAATTTATTTAATTCATTTAACGATGAAATTGCCGATTTAACACTCTACAAACGAATAAGCAGGATTGATGAAAACCTTGAAGAATCTTTAATCATTAATGAAAGCAGCATTGAAGAAATTTTCCAGGAATATATTAAAAATAAAGAAATGGATGTAAATTTCGTTTATGGACTCTATAAAAAGCTTTTAGAAAACGATGAAGATTCATTGCTTTACGTAAATGACTATTTTAAAGGTAATTACTAAGGGGGCGCAGTTAATGATTATTAAAAATATCAAAATGGAAAACTTCAGAAGCCACAGAAACACCTCGATAAATTTTAACAAAGGAATAACTTCAATAATTGGGCAAAATGGAAGTGGAAAGTCGTCAATTTTTCAAGCAATGAATTTTGCACTTTTTGCTCCGCGTGGAAACAATTTTAGGATTGAAAATTTAATGCAACAGGGCTCTGCATCTTTTTCTGTAGAATTAGAATTTGAAATGATGGGAAATACATATCTTGTAAAAAGAAAAAGGTTTCAAAATAAAACAGATGACAAATTATACGTTAACGGAAAATTAAATGCGGAATCTGCATCTGAAATCAACAAAAAAATGGAAGAAATATTAGAAATTGATAACAGCGTATTTTCAAATGCAATATATATAAAACAGGGCGAAATTGCAAATTTAATCCAGATGACTCCAAGAGATAGAAAAGAGGTTATTGGAAAGCTTCTTGGAATTGAAAAATATGAAAAAGCCTCTGAAAAAATGAATATTGTAAAAAAGAGCTATGAAGAAACGCTTTTGAAACTTGAAGGGGAGCTAACTCAGGAACCTGAAATTTTGGAAAATCTTGAAAAATTAAAAATTGAAGTTTCTGAATCTGAAATTTTAAAAGAAGAAATATTAAAAAAATATGGAAATTTAGAAAAACTAAAACTTGAAAAAAATTCAGAATTAACCCATATGGAAGAAAAATTTGCTGAAAATAACCGGTTAAAAGAAAATTTAAAGGATGTTATTTCAGAAATTAAAAATATAAATTTAGAAATTCAAAATTTCAAAAATTCACTAAGTTTAGTTGTTGAAGAATCAAAAAACATATCTAAAAATGAAGAAAATTACAAAAAATATTTAGAACTTGAATTAAACATTAAAGAATTGAAGAATAAGTTAATAAACCACAAATCCAACTATGAATCATATAATAAACTAAAAACAATTGAAGAATCGTTAATAAAAGAATTAAATAACTTAGAAGAATCTTTAAAAGATAATAAAAAAAATCCTGATGAATTGAAAGAAAATTTAAAAGAAAATGAAGAAAAAATTCTAATTTTGGATAAAATAAAAGAAAAAATTAAGGAATTAGAATTTATTGAAAAACAGATTTATGAAATAAAAATCCACAAAAAAACAGTGGAAACTCTTTTTGATAGTGTTAAAATTTACGATGACTCGATTAAAACTTTTGAAGAACTAAAAACTAAAAAAAATAGTTATGAAAATCTTTTAAAAGAAAAAAATGACCTTGAAAAAAAATTTCAAAACGAAACTGATGAAAAAACAAAATTAATTTCTGAATTAACTGATTTAAAAAAAATAGAAGAAAAAATAAATCTAGAAATTGAATTTAAAGAAAAATATGAAGATTTATCTGAAAAAATAGATAAATTAAATGAAATCGTTTTGAAAAAAGAAAGTAAAATTTCAGAAACTAAAAATTCTAAAGCAGAGCTTGAAAAAACCAAAGATTCGTGTCATGTGTGTCAGTCCAAAATAAGTGAAGAAAAAAAGCAGGAATTACTTGAAAAATATAATTCTGAAATTGAAAATGAAAAATTATCAACTGAAAGTCTTAAAAAACAGCTTGAAATCATATTAAACAAAAAAGAGCATATCAAAGTTAAATTAAATGAAATTGATTCTTTCAAATTAAAATACGGGGAATTAAAAGAAAAAAAGAATTATTCTTTAAAAGTTGAAGAATCGATAATCGAAACTACTGAAAAATTAAACGAATTAATTGGAAAAATTAACGAATATTCTTCACTGAATGACGAAATAAGTTTAATTGAAAATAAATTAAAAGATTTGGAAAAAGATTATAAAAATTACAATTATTCTGCCCAATTTTTAACTAAAAATGAAGAATCTGAAATTTTAAATAAAAAATTGGAACTTTCAAAAATTATTGGAGATTACGATTCTTCAAAAATTGAAAATGAAAAAAAATCCCTTGAAAATTTAAAAGATGAATTAAAAAACATTATTTACAATTTAGAAAGAGAAATTAACCTAAAAACGGAATTAAAAAATATTCAAAACGATATTTCTTCAAAAATTGGAATTGTTGAATGTTACGTTAAATGGGAAGCTGAAAAATCAGATTTTGAAAACAAATTATCAGAATGTAAAAAAAGTTATGAAAAATATATGGAAAGTCTGGCAGTTCTTAAAAATTATTCAAAAACATATTCTGTTGAAATAAACAATTTAAATGAGTTTTTAAACCAAAAAATTGCTGAAAAAGAGCATTTTTGTGAAAAACTCCTTGAAACACGATTAACAATTGAAAAAAATATTCAGAGCGTAAACTACAATCCTGAAATGCATGAAAACGCTAAAAAAGTTTATGAAAATATATTTAATGAATTTAATGATATTTCAAGAACTTTAGAGAGAATAACTTCTGAATTAAAACTTAAAAATGAGAATATAATTTATTTAAATGAAAAAATTCAAAATCTGTCGAATAAAAAAGAAGAAAGAAGAAAAATTGAAGAATTTAAAGAATATCTCGATAAAATAAAAAGAGAAATCTTTTCAAAAGATGGTTTTCAGAAGTATTTAAGAGAAAAGTATATTCCATTAATTCAAAGGCACACAAACCAGATTTTTCAGGAATTTGAACTTCCATATTCGCATATCCAGTTAAAAGACGATTACAGCTTGATAGTTGACGGCCTTCCTGTTGAAACCTTGAGTGGGGGGGAGCAGATTGCAGTATCTCTTGCATTAAGGCTTGGAATTTCTAAAGCAGTATGTAATAATATCGAATGTATCATTTTAGATGAACCAACAGCGTATCTCGATGAAGATAGGCGTAAAAATCTTTTAAATATATTCAAAAACATAAAAACAATAAACCAGATGGCAATAATTACACACCATCAAGAACTCGAACAGATTGCAGATAACATTGTAAAAGTTAGAAAAATCGGCGAAAATTCAAAAATATCTTTAGAATAGGTTAAAAAAATGTACAGAGTAATTCCAGACACCAATTTTTTAATTTATGCATTTAAACAGGGCATAAATTTTGAATACGAATTAAATATTGCCATCGATAGAGGTTACAAAATATATATTATGGATTGCGTTTTAAAAGAACTTGAAAAATTAAAATTGGAATTTAAAGGAAAAGAAAAGCTTTCTGTGAACATTGCACTAAAATATGCCAAAAATTTTGAAATTATTGAATATTCAAACGGAAAATATGCAGATGAAATGATTTTAAACTATTCTAACGAAAACAAAGATGTTATAATCTGTACTAATGATAAAAAACTAAAAAAAGACTTAATTGATATTGGAACTCCAATAATTCTTGTAAAACAGCACAATCACTTTGAACTTCAGGGTTATCTAAAATAATGTTGAAAAAAATTAGTTTAGTAGGTAATATAATCAAATTTACAAGTTTTATTTTCAAGAATTACTTTTAAACCGATTTTGGCAGGAATTACTGGAATATCAACATTTTTTGAAATATATCTTGCTTCAGAATCCGGGTCAGTCATTTTCATTCCCATGTGGTACATCGTGAGCATTTTTGGCTTTTTATTCATCGAATTTACTACTTCAATTATATCGTTTGAACACATGTGACCGGGCACTTTTTGACCCTTAACACGAATTACATTTGCAATTAAAAAATCTACAGAATCAAAATCTTCAATTAATGAATCAATATATTCCGAATCCGAAGTATAACCAATTATCCCATCTTCAATTTCCATTTTAAATCCTATTGTTTCAGGATCGTTATGTTTTGTTTTTGTTGCAGTTATGTTCCAGTTTTTTATATTTAATTCGTCACAAGGTCCTAAAACATGCCTTTCCCCAACTCTGGATTGGTGGTACGTTGAAATGCCTTTTTCAAACCTGCTGTTTCCATTTAAAACAGAATTATTACCAATCAAAATGCCTTGTTTTTTGGTCATGCCTTTTGTCATTGCTTCAACCAGACACTCTGCATCGGTGTAGTGATCAGGGTGACAGTGCGTGGCAATTATTGCGTCAGTTTTCCAAGGGTTAATCTGGAGCTGATTCATTCTAACCAAAGCCCCGGTTCCAGGGTCAACGTGCATATTCATATTTTCAGAATGGATTCTAAAGCCCCCGGTTCCTTTAACTTGAGTTATACTCTCCCATCGGCCCCCTCCGCCCCCAAGAAATACTATCTCTAACAAGGTTGATCACTACTCGATTGTTTTAAATTCAACTTTATTGTAAATTCCATTCACTTCAACTATCTCGTAAGGGTAAACAATTGCCCTATCGGAAACAGTTTCAGGCGTTATTTCTTCAACGTAAACGATTAATACGCCATTTTCTAAATTTATCGAATTAATTTCTATAATATTGTCAGAACCTAATTTTTTGCCCATGTAAACTTCGATAACGGTTTTATCCCCAGTTATGCTGCTTTCATAATGCTTGTACGAATCCCCATATATTCCAAATTCCAATATCTTAAAGGATAGTAATTCAATTTCGGAACTATTGTCTGATTCAAAATTATTATTTAATTCTACTTCAATATTCGGATTTTCGGATGAAGTATTATTTAAAAATAAAGTTTCGTCTGATTCGGAGATAATATTCTCATTGATACATCCACTAAAAACGAGGATTAAAGAAATTAATAAAATAAACAAATATCTCATGATTCACTTCCCATATCTTCGTTCGCGTTTTTGATATTCCCGAATGGACCTCAGTAAGTCAACTTTTCTAAATGTCGGCCAGTATGTTTCACAAAAATATAGTTCTGAATAACAGGACTGCCATGTTAAAAAATTACTTATTCTCTCTTCACCTGACGTTCGAATAATTAAATCAGGATTTGGTGAGGGAAGGTCCCCCGTGTATAAATTTTTAGAAATTAAGTCAATATTTATATCTTCAATTTCTATTTCACCGTTTTTTACATGTTTTGCAATTTTTTTAACACTGTCAATTATTTCCTGCTGTCCCCCGTATGCGATTGCAAAGTTGACAAAATAATTTGAATAATTTTTTGTTTTATCTTCTGCATAATTAATTGCTTTTTGAACATACTTGGGAAGCATTTCTCTTCTTCCAATAACGCTTACACGAATTTTATCTTTATGAACATCAGGGTGATCTGCAATTTCAATAAATTCTCTTTCAAAAAGGTCCATCAAAACTTTTACTTCTTTTTCTGGCCGCTCAAAATTCTCCAAAGAAAATGCATAAAGTGTAATAGTTGGTATTTTCAATG
This sequence comes from Methanococcus maripaludis, assembly GCF_002945325.1. Classification (NCBI taxonomy): domain Archaea; kingdom Methanobacteriati; phylum Methanobacteriota; class Methanococci; order Methanococcales; family Methanococcaceae; genus Methanococcus; species Methanococcus maripaludis. The sequence goes on along the minus strand of NZ_CP026606.1, from coordinate 1,361,706 downwards.
AGACGCACCAGTTTATAACTTCGTGAACCTTTGAAGCACCCAAATTATGACCAATTTCGGGATTTTCGCCCAATTTTTTTGCAAGCCTTCGGTTACCATCCATTATAATTCCAACGTGTTTTGGAGGGGGAAATTTGGAAATTTTTGATTCTAATTCCCGTTCGTAGAGTTTTAGTGCCCCAAACTTGCTCAAATATTCATAACATTTAAATAACGGCAAAATACCACCAAAGTTTTTAAAAACCTTCTTTTAAAAATTTAACCGCATTGTAATATCTTTTCCAAGATCCGCTTCTACTTGTATCTATATACTTAATATTTTCACTATTTAAAATAATAGCTCCAAAACCTTCCATATCACAAACAAGCGCAAATGCCCTAAATAAAAGATTTCCAGAAATTCCGTCATCTGAAAGAATTATATTGCATCCTTCTTTTAAGTATTCTTCAATTAAAATTCCTTTGTGTTCAATTTCTAAATTTTCAAAAATATCTAAAGATTTAACATGTTTTAAAAGATTTTCAGCTTCAATTATGGAATCGTCTATTTTTTTGCTCCTTCCAATATCTGAAAGCCTTCCTGTAGATAAAATTCCAACTTTTGGAATCATTTCCATTGATTTTAAAAATTCTGATGAATATTTAATTATATCTAGTTTTTCACTGAATCTTATTTTAGGACTTTCAGAAATCTCATCTATACCAACTGGAGCGAGTATAAAAATTTTATTGGTAAACGGGTTTTTTAAAATAGATGCTCTGTAAAATTTCCCGATATTTTTCCTTAAAATTGGAATTAATTCGCTTGAAGAAAGTGAACCCCTAACTGCACCCTCGTATCGATTATTAATCAATCCATCGATCAAAACTTCGGGATTTTCAACCAATTCAACGTTTATTCCTTCTTTTTTTAAGTTTTCAACAGCAATTAAAACTTCATCTCGATTTTTACCGATACCGATAGCATACATGGTTTCCACCATACTTGAATAATATTAAAAAAATAATCTTTCACAAAATATAATAACCAACTATATATCGATTCAATAACATACAAAAACATGCAGTAGTAAAGAAAAGTAAAAAAATTGTTAAAGTAATTATTTCATTGCTAATTTCAAATCGTCAGCTTTAATAGTTTTTCTGCCTGCGTGCTTAGCTAAACTAACTGCTTCTTTAGCTACGTCAACTGCGATTTCTTCTAATGCTTCTGCAAGCATTACTGCTGCATCTCTACTTACTCTTTCAGCACCTGCGGATTTTAGGATTCTCTCCATTGGTGCAACTGGAAGTTCTGCCATAGAATCACCTTCTTTTCTTATTACAATTTAAAATGGTATTCTTCCAGTATTTATAATTTTCGTAAAAAAACGTATTCTTTTTCCAATTATACGAGTTAATCAGTTTTAAATTCAAAATATCTGGATGATTCATTTAAATTTATTTATTCGAATATCCAAGTAATAAATAATTTAAAAAAAAGAATTATATTACTCAAATGACCCAATTACATGATATTCTAAAACAATTCCGTCATCTAACGGATAATAATTCTTTAATTCCAGTTTTGTACATTCTTCAACGTTTTTAAACCCTTCTCCATCAACATATGTGGGAGAACTTGCTCCTCCAAACACCTTTGGAGCGATATAAACCCTAACTTCGTTTATCAAGTTTTCTTTAAACATTCCCCAGTTTAAAGTTCCACCACCTTCAAGAAGAATTTTATATACTCCCATTTTGTAAATTTCGTTCATAATTTTTCTTAAATCAACTTTTTGAACTCCTGCTTGCAATACGATAATTCCCATTTCGTTTAGTTTTCTGATTTTTTCTTCTTTTTCGTCTGAAATTGGCGTTGTCGTTGCAATTACGGTTTTTGCATCCTTATTTAATACTCTTGCAATTAATGGAATTTTTAAATTACTGTCAACCACAATTCTTAAAGGATTGTCTTTTGGTGATGCATTAATTTTATGGACCGTGAGCCTTGGATCGTCTTTTAAAATAGTTCCAATTCCGACCATGATTGCATCAACTTCCTTTCTTATCTCGTGAACCCGTTTTAAATCGTTTTCACCAGAAATTCTTGAATCATTGTCTATTGTAGCCAGTTTTCCATCCAAAGTCATTCCAACATTTGATATAACAAAGGGAAGCATAATATCACTTAAATCGCTGTTAATATTAATTCTTCTTGAAATATAGGGATAAAGACTTTCAATATCCTTTAAATCACCGCGAGAATATTTAATTATCTCTTTTCTGATTAAATTATTTACTTTAATTCCCCTACTTTGAAATTCTTCCATTATGTTTTTAGCATACTCGCGTCCTGCTCGGTCAAAATCCGTTAAAAGTATAACTTCAGAAATATTTTTTGAGATTAAATCATCAGCTATTTGAAAAACAGGGGTGTTTGAAACAGTTATAAAATTAGCCCTTATTTTTAAGTTTTTTAAAGATAATATGTCATTTGGACCTTCTACCAGTATTGGAATCCCGTTTTCAGCCAGTAATTTTAGATCATCAATTATTAAAAGGAGTTTTTCTAAAGATTCCTGCTTATCCATCTTTTCACAAAATAAAAATAGTTAAATTTAAGGCATTGGTAATGGAAGTGATTTGTGCTTATTTGTTGAAATTCTGAGCATTAATTCTCCCACTTTTTCGGGAGGAATACTTAAAAATTCGCATATATCGCCAATTTCTTTTCCTTTTTCCATTAAATTTAGGAGTTTGTCGAGAGTTTCATAAGAAATTCCAAGTTCGTCTTCGTCAGTTTGACCTTCCCAAAGTCCTGCCGAAGGTGCTTTATCAATTATATCTTTTGGAACTCCTACATAGCCTGCAAGTTGCCTTACTTCGGTTTTGAAAAGGTTTCCGATAGTTAAAAAATCGCTTCCAAGATCCCCGTATTTCGTTCCGTAACCCATATAGATTTCCGATTTATTGGAAGTTCCTGCAACAAGGTAATTTTTCTTGTTTGCGTGGTAGTAAACTTCAGTCATCCTGATTCTAGGTTTTAAATTTGAATCCACCCGTTTGTCAAACTCTTTTCCTTCAACGTACCCCCCTGCACCAAATGCAACCAAAACAGGAGTTATATCAAATACTTCATATTCAATTCCAAGAGATTCTGCAACGAGTTTTCCGTACTTTTCATCATCAGGATTTGAATTTTTTTCAGGCATTATTACCCCAAAGACATTTTCTTTTCCAAGAGCTCTTACTGAAAGATATGCTACAAGGGCACTGTCTATCCCTCCACTTAGTCCTACTACAACGCCTTTTGCGTCTGCATTTTCTACCTGTTCCTTTATAAAATTACAAATATTGTTTGCAAGTTCTTCTAACTGTTCGTTTGTTCTCATCATGATAATACCTCTTAATTTAAATTAAGAAATCCCTGTACTTAAATATTAACTCGGTTGCCTTTCGTATATCTGAACCTTGCATTTTTGCTTCATCCAGATATACTTTTGATAGATTATTTGTAATAACTCTTGGATTTGATTTCCACATTTCTGAATGAAGCATTAAATCATATGCCCTTGCTTCATTTTCTTTTAACCCATATCTTCGGTAAGGCCCATTGTGTGAAATAAAAGTTGGATTTTCATCCATTTTTGTATTTAATACTTCGTTACAAAGTTCCGTTTTTGGAATCGGTTCAGCAGCACTTACAAACACATCTTCAAGTTCTGCATCGACAATAAAATCTTTTGTCAGTAAAAAGTCGACTTCTTTTTCTTGAGGGTGTCCTACAATAAAGCTTCCAGCAACTTTTACCCCACAGTCTTTTGCAAGTTTGATTGCTTTTAAATTTTTCTTTGAATTTGTTCCTTTTTTCATTGAATTTAAAAGTCTGTCACTTCCGCTTTCAATTCCGTAGAATACCCATCCAATTGAATAATTTTTAATGGCGTTTAAAACTTCTTCGTCAACGTAGTCAACCCTCATGTCAGGAACGGATAGATTTTGCTTCCCAATTATATCTGAAACACTTTCAATCATTTCTATAAATTTATTTTTGTTTACCGTGTTTTTAAAGTTATAGAGGCTTCCCGTGCCCCCACTTATCGCAATTCTATTAACACCACTTTTTTTAAGCTCTTTCACTTCTTCAATTATTAATTCGATTGGTTTACTCCGGATGTCTCGCCCAAAAAATTCAGGAACCTGGCAAAACGTGCAGTGTCCAAGACAGCCCCTGTGAGTTTCAATATATACATTTGCACCCCGTACATTTTGAGCTGCAATATCTTTTGGAACGTAAATTTTTGAAAAATCTAAATCAGGCTTTGATTTTGGTTTATTAACTATCATTTCGCCATTTTCAAAATATGCCAATCCTTCAGTGCTTCCGTTAATAATTTCTGGAGTTGTAAGTTCGCCTTCCCCTAAAATTACCCCATCAACATTTAATTCGTTTAGGATAATCTCAGGATATGCTGAAACGGGTCCAGCAACATAAATTTTTATGTTTTTAGATTTTAAATAGTCAATTGTCTCTTTAATCATTGGATCGATAATATTTAGCGTAGAATAAAGGCTAAAAATAACTATATCAGATTTTAAAAAAAGTTTCTTATTAGTTATATCCTTTGTAAGTTTTATACTATGTTTATGCGTTTCTTTTAAAATTCCGCCGATCAACATGGCGCCGTAGGTGTATATATCCTTTGAATAAATTGTAATTTTCATGATTATCTACCACATGTTCACAAAAATAGGATAACTTCCAGATAAATCAAATCTCCTTTTTATCATGAGTATTGCATCTGCACCATCGTCATAATAATTATAGAGGACTTTTCTATCAACGTAATCTCTTTTATAATAAAATTCTCTCGCTTTTTTGTTGTCAAAACGAACTTCTAAAACGCAGTGTTTTGCGTGGCACTCGTTAAATAAAAAGTTTTCAACAGATTTAATTAGTGCATTTCCAATTCCATAATTTTGGTAAGCTAAATCTACCGCAATCGATACGATATGGCCGTTTCCCCATTCCATGAGTGCAATGATGTAGCCGACCACTTTTTCGTTTTCATCCTCTGCAACTAAAAAACCATCAGGAAAAGAGGAATATATGTGCATCATCAAAAATTCCGGATAATTTTTATCAAAAGATTCCTTTTCTATTTCCATTACCCGTTTTAGGTCCTTTTCGCGGAATTTTCGTATATTTATAATCATTATGTGTTCACCAGTCGGTTTCAGTCCGAAATCAGATTTGATATAATATATTTAAATAAATTATTAAAATTTAACGCTAAACTAATAAAAAAACTAAAAAAATAATAAAAAATTCAAGAAAATTCCAGATTTAAATATTTAAAAAAAGTTAATTAAAAGATTTTTATTTATTTTCCAATTTTTCCAAAATCAGTTCTGCACATTTTTTTCCAGAAAGGTACATTCCACCAAAGATTGCGCCCATCCTGTATCCTGCATGGTATGCATTTGCAGCCATTCCGCAGACATAAAGTCCAGGGAATACTTCTCTTGTGTTTCTAGTGAGTGAATTTTCACCCTTATCTGCCCACATTGATTTTTCGCCAGGAACTTCGATCCCAAGATCTTTATTTTTCCTTGCAAGAGTATGAATTACTGAAGAATCGTGTCCAGTTGAATCTATTACATATTTTGCACTTATTGTAATTGGATCTACGTGCAAACCTGCTTTTTCAATAGAGTACGATTGAATAACCACTCCTGAAACTTTGTCTTCTTTTAAAATTAAATCTTCTACCACGATTCCAGTTAATATTTTTGCGCCTGCATCAATTGCTGCAACACCTAATTTTGCAGGAACTTCTACTGAATCTGCAGTGAATAATTCAGGTTCACCAATAACTTCATCTAATTTAATTCCAGCTTCTCTTAATATTTCGTCCGCAGGTTTTTCTACGACAATGTTTGGAAAGCCCATTCCTCCGCCCCAGGTTCCGCCACCAAAGGAGAGGTGTCTTTCTAAAACTACAGTTTTAACTCCGTTTTGAGCCAAATATTTTGCAGCTGTAAGTCCGCTTGGACCTGCACCAACAATTACGACGTCAACGTCAATTAAATCCATCCACATATCGAAAGTGGACTTCAATATCGATTTTGTTACTGCTACTTCATCTGCTCTGAGCTTTCCATCCATGTTTTCACTCTTTGACTTTTTAAAGATTTATTGCTAGTTTTTTAGTTTTTAGATTTTGTTTTAGGAATTTCAAAATCATATATCAATTTATCATTTTTGTTTATAGTGTTCAATACTATTTAATATTGAAGAAATAACCATTTCCCGAATGTTTGGAACATCTTCTTCGATTGACTCCAAAACTTCATGGGACTTTTTCCTTATTCCGTTCCCATTATGTCTGCTGTAAGGACATTCATCCTTATCATGATAGTATTCAATATCGCATTCAACTAATGCCTTTACGATTTTTTCTTCTGAGACATTAAGCATCGGTCTAATCATACAGCAGCTTTTAAGATTTAATTTAAAATCTTTAAAGTCTACATCTGTCTCATTGAAGTTTTTAATCGGCTCTAGTGCTTTTATTATATTTCCTTTAAATATATTTGCCATTATCGTGTCAGAATTGTCCTCTAACGTGTGACCTATTGCAATTTTTACGTTTGAATCGCTTTCAAAGTTATTTTTTGCATAATTCGTTAAAACATGTCTTCTAACCATTGAACACGAAAAACACGGTGAATATTCAATTCCCTTCGTGTTTTCTGAAAGTATTTTTGACATTTCAACAACATTTCCATCATGCGCAATTATTTTGTGGGGAATATTTAGATTTTTACAGTGCTCTGCAATTTTTTCCACGTTTTTGTTGCTTTCTGTCCATGGCCTTATTCCGTTTATGTTTAAATCAACTGTTACAGCATAAATTTGAACCCCGTATTTTCGGCGGTAAGGCTCTAAAAGGTGCAGAAGTGCAAGGCTGTCCTTTCCACCACTTAATCCGACCAGTATTTTGTCTTTTGGAGAAATTATATTATTTTTTGAAACGAATCTTCCCATTCTTTCAGAAATTTCTTCAAAAACCCGAGAATAAACAACAGGAATTCCAAAATCGTTTTCAATTTTTCTCATTTTTTCCTTTGAAAGTCTCGCCAAACCTTTGTTTCCCACAATAATTTTATCGTTTCTTATCGTTAAATAGGAAGGATTGCAATATTTTTTTAACTCTTTTAAGTCGATCATAAATTCACCCGATAATAATCATCACATAAATATAACATGTTATATAGAGAATAACTGTTTGAAAGTATTTATTTAGGATGTAGCTATTTTATTTAAATTCATTTATTATTGGTTTAAAAACGGTTTTAGGTTGAGATATTGAAAAAATTTATTGTGAGATACGGAGAAATTGGAACAAAATCAAGACAGACCATGCACAGGTTTGAAAAATTACTTGCAAAAAACATTTCCAAACTTGCAAAAAAATATGGGATTTCCGCAGAAGTTGAAATAATCCATACGCGATTGATTGTAGATGTTCCTGAAGAAAATTTCGAAAAGATGAAGGAACTATTAAAAAAAGTACCTGGAATTGTATCATTTAGCCCTTGCTACTACATAGATCCAGATATCGAACAGATTAAGAAAATTTCATCAGAACTTTTTGAAAAAGAAATTGAGCGTTACGAAAATAAAGAAAATATTACATTTAGAGTAAAAACCCAAAGACCTCAGAAAAAATTCCCGTTAACGTCACTTGAAGTAAATATGGAAGTGGGGGGCCCAATTTCTGAAAAATACGGAATAAAAGTAGATTTAAAAAACCCTACAATTTCACTTGATATCGAAGTATTCAACGAATACGCTTACGTATTTGCAGAACGAATCGAAGGAATCGGTGGAATCCCCGTTGGAACTCAAGGGCAAGTTATTGTTTTATTATCCGATGGAATCGATAGCCCTGTTTCTGCGTACATGATGGCAAAAAGGGGATGTAAACTTTTATTATTACACATGAAAACTTCGGATGAAGGACTTGAAAAAACTCAAAAACTTGTTGATGTTTTAAGTGACTTTGACCCTGAAGCTAAATTTGTATACGTAGACTTTAATGAAGAACTTGCAAAAATTAAAGCCGAACTCACAGAAATTAATAGGGATAAATACACGTGTCTTTACTGTAAAAAATACATGCTTAAACTGGCTGAAAAACATGCTAAATGGCATAAATGTGATGCTATTGTAAATGGAGATAATATGGGGCAGGTTGCATCCCAAACTCTTAAAAATTTGCGAGTAATTAGTGAAGGAATTGACTACCCGATTTTAAGACCTTTAATCGGACTTGACAAAGTTGAAATTATGGATATCGCAAGAAAAATTGGAACTTTTGATATTTCCACAAGTAAAGAAGTAAGCTGTTTTGCAGTTCCAAAACACCCAATAACAAATGCAACGCCCGAAGAAATGGAAAAAATTGAAGAACAGCTTTTAAACTTAAGAAATTGTAAAACTTGTAAAAATTGCTAAATTAGGAGGTATATTTTGAATTCTAATCCATTTGAATCGTATAGAGATATTAAAATAATGAATGAAAACCCGAAATACCCTGTAAAGGGAAACGGAATAACTCGGGAAAAAATAAAAAGTGAAAACGTCGAAATCGGGGAATATACGTATTATTCGGGCTACTACGAAGGAAAAAACTTTAAAGACTGTATAATGTATCTTGATGAAATCGACAATTGCAAAGACATGGATAAATTAATTATTGGCAAATTCTGCAGCATTGCTTCAGGCGTTAAATTTATAATGGGCGGAAATCAGGGGCACAGATACGACTGGATTTCGACATATCCTTTAACATTAATTTCTGAAACTCCTGAAGATTTAAAATGCGAAAATGGAAAAGGGTATTTGAAAAAAGGAGATACTGAAATTGAAAACGATGTATGGATTGGTGCAAATGTAACAATTATGCCCGGTGTTAAAATTGGCAGTGGAGCAGTAATTGCAACGGGAAGTATTGTTACAAAAAATGTAGAACCATATACGATAGTTGGCGGAAATCCTGCAAAAATAATTAAAAAAAGATTTTCCGATGAAAAAATCGAACTTCTTTTGAAAATAAAATGGTGGAACTGGCCAATTGAAAAAATTAAATCAAACATCAATACTTTGATGAGTGATGACTTTGAAGAATTAAAAAAGATTTGTGAAGAATGAATTTTTATTTTAATTGATTAAATCTTTTCAAATTTAGATTTTTCCAAAATTCCAAGATTTTTCAAGTAACCGCATACCTTACAAACTTCGGTTGCAGATAAATCTCCACAGATTTTACATTCCCCTGTGTATCCAGGAAGTTCAATATGTTCGAGAAGTCTTTCGTATCCTCTTACAATTGAATATTTTGAACCAGGATGGTTTTTTTCTAAGTTATCTGTAATATCCGAGACCTCTGATCTAAATGAAAGGCATGAATACGGACAGGGGGATTTGTGATACTTTAATTCGAGCATGTTTGCAAGTAAAAGTACTTCATCTTCTGGAATTTTTTCTAAAGGTTTTATTCTTTTAACAAATTTAGGATGTTTCAGACTTTTTCCTAAGAATGCTAGTTTTTTTACATCTCCTTCGATGTAGTTCATCATCACAGCTTGCGCAACATCATCTAAATTATGTCCAATTGCAAGAAAATCGCATTTTTCTTCTATTGATACACGATTTAAGATTTTTCTCCTAATTACTCCGCAAAAAGAACACGGATTCATTGTAAGATTTTTTTCTTTTGCGATTTTTACAATTTCATCAAGATTGGTTCCAAGGTAATCTTTAAAGTGAACAATTTTGTATTCAATGCCATATTCTTCGCAAAATTTTACTGCTGCATCAATTCCATCAGTTCTATAGCCTTCTATTCCCTCATTAACCATTATTGCAATTAAATTAGAATTTGGAATCTGTTTATAATATTCATTTAAAAGATAAGCCATTACAAGGCTGTCTTTTCCACCACTGAGGCCCATTGCAACTTTTATGTTATTTTTAAGAACATCCCTTCCAAGAGTCTTTCTAACTTTTCTTTTAGTTTCTTTTATGAAACACTCTTTACAATAATTATTTCCAGAGTGTTTTTGATGATATACTGGAGGTTTACCACATTTTCTGCATTTCATAGTAATCACGTAAATTTATCCGCCTGAAACTGGAGGGTATATTCCAATTTCACTGTTTTTATTTATTATATCGTTTGAAGAAACAATTTCAAAGTCTTTTGAAACAATTATTCGCCCATTTTCAAAATCTTCTTTTAATTGTAAATTGTAGTCTTTTTCTAAAATTTCAATCAATTCTAAAACAGATACTTCATTTAGATCTATTGATATTTTTAAACCTTCGCCAAAATCTTCCCTGCATTTTGCAAAGAATTTTATTGTTAAATCCATTAAATCACCTAAAAAACAGTAAAAAATTAAATTTAATTGAAATATTAGATTTCAAATATTTTAATTGCATTTACAGGGCATATTTTTGCACAGTTTTTACATCCAATGCATTCATCTTCGTCGAGCAGTATTTTAAATTCTTCGTCAACTGAAAGCGCACCAACAGGGCAGTGAACGACACATGCACCACAATCAATGCATTTTTCATCATCTTTTTGGATGATTTTTGGAATATCTTCCACTTCCCCGAATTTTTTCAGTATTTCGATAGATTTTTCAATCTGCCCTTCATCGCCAGTTAATTCGAGAATTAAAAATCCTTCCCTTGGTTCCATTTTTGCCTTTAAAATATTTACCATTACACCGGTTTCTAAAACCACGTTTGAAACTACCGGTTCTCTTACGTTGCTTCCAGATATCCAGTAAAATACTCTCTTTTTCACTTAAATCACCAGATTAAATTTTATGAAGTCCATTTCTCCCGATAAGTTTTGAGATATCTTCAGCTGAAACCACTCCAAGAACCTTGTTGTTTGAATCGACAACAGGAAGTCCTGAAATATTGTTTCTGCTCATTTTTCTTGCTGCCATATCTATAGTTTCATCTGGTGTTGCAGATACTATATATGTAGTCATGATTTCAGAAATTGAATGTTTATCCTGCGCCATTGCCTTTGCAATATCCCATGACGTAATTATTCCTGAAAGTTTGCCGTTTTCATCCACAATTGGCAAATGATTTATATTATTTTCAATCAAAACTCTTGAAGCTTCTGTAATTGAAGTATTTAAGCTTCCTACAACTACAGGTCTGCTCAATATATCTTTTACAAGTTTCATTTTTGCTTTCATTGGTTTTGGAGCTGCACTTTTTAAAGGTTCAAGTCTTTCGGTTAACATAAATTCGCTATTTGAAATCCAGTTTTTAAGTTCTTTTGAAATTTCCCTTGAAACTTTATAACTTGAAACTGATGCAGATCTCATGCATTTATCTACTTTTTTGCCTTCGATTTCGACTTCAATCGTTACTTTTCCAGATCTTGCATCTTTATAGTTTGTAACGCCTAACTCGGGCTTATCCCTTCTTGGAATTCCGTAATCCAATATGGGTATTGCAATATCTTCATCTTTTATTGCACAGGTTTTTGCAATTTCTGCGTTTAATACTGGAATTGGAATTCCGATCCCCATGTAAAGCGTACTTCCGTATTTTGGAATCGTTGCTCCTCTTAAATATTTAGTACTCATTTCTTTTAGGTCTCCTTGAACCATCAAGGTTCCAAATCCACCATTTGGACTGTGCTGGGTTCCTGAACCTGCAATATAACCTTGTGCACCACCTAAGAAGATTCTTGTACCCATTCCTAAGGTGTTATAAGTTTTTGTTTCTTTATTGAAATCGTTTTGCAGTGGATTTAGTTGACCTGCACCGGAATAATTTAGATTTCCAAATTCTGGGAGAAGTGCACCCATGTAAGTGTATATCTTTTCTTCGGTGCTGTTTGTAGCACCGTTGTAAGATTGGTAGCAGTTTCTTGGATTTACTAAGATTGCCTGATTTAAATCATCGATTGTTATTGTTGTTTCTACTTTTTTTCTAGGGTAGCAGTCAGTAGTGTATCCTTCCGCTACAAGTTCAATTTCTTTCCCTGCGACAAGATCTTCAAGAACGTGGGAACCCCCATATGATATATCAATATCATCATCACTATTCGTTTGAGTAGCCCCTAAATAAGCATCAACTGCTGCAATTCCCGAATATGCTTCCACACCATTCAAATATGTTTTACACATTTTTATTGGCGGATCAGAGTGTCCAAAATTTAAAAATGCTCCGCTTGAACACATTGCTCCAAATGTACCTGTTGTAACTACATCTATTTCAACTGCCGCTTTTTCTGCACCCAGTTCGTCGACTATATCGATCATCTCTTCTGCAGTGACTACAACTGCATCGCCATTTCGTATCTTCTCGTTAATTTCGTGAACGGTTTTCAAAATATCAACCTTAATTTTATATATTTAAAGCAGTGAATGTATAATATCTGGACAATAAATCCATTGGGTTAGTTCTATAGTATATATACCCCATATTATATAACCATATCATTATTTTGTTAACTTGAAACAATTTAGAAATGTATTTAAAGATAGAAAATAATATATATGAGTTACCACTATTTTTCATGATATTAATATTATACGCATAAGTTTATTTTTATAACTATTTTAAACAAATGGAGGCCAAATTGTGAAAATATCGTCACATGAAATGGTTCCGACACATGAGATTATTCCAAGAGAAGAAATACCCCTTTTACTCGAAAAATACAGTATAAAAATGCAGCAATTCCCAAAATTGCTCGATACCGATCCCCTCGTGCTTGAAATTGGAGCAACACCTGGAGACGTTGTAAAAATAACCAGAATGAGCCCTACCGCAGGCGAATCTACCTATTACAGATTAGTAATAGCAACTTCACTCTAACTGCTGGTTAATACCTGCTAAATATTTTTAAAATTTAAAATAAGCTATTAGTCCTTTATCTAAAATCTATGGGGGAAAATCATGGAATCCCGTGTCGTTGTTGATGCATTTTTTAAAGAAAACAGTTTAGTAAAACACCACATCGATTCCTACGATGATTTTGTTAAGAATAAAATTCAACGAATCATTGATGAGGTAACTGGTGTTGAAACAGAAATTAAAGGAGGATACAAAGTATCCTTTGGAAACGTGAGAGTTACAAAACCAATAAATAAGGAAGCTGACGGTTCTGTAAAACCAATAACACCTATGGAAGCAAGAATCAGAAACCTTGCATACTCTGCACCGCTTTACCTTGAAATGATACCAACTGTCGGTGAAGGTGAAGAAGAAAAAGTATTATCCCCTGTTGAAGTTTACATTGGAGAACTTCCAGTAATGCTTGGTTCAGAAATCTGCCATTTGTGCGGAAAATCTGCAGAAGAATTGATAAAATACGGCGAAGATACACAAGATCCTTTAGGTTATTTTATTGTTAATGGTTCAGAAAAAGCAGTTGTTGCTCAAGAAGACCTTATTCCTAACAGAATTATATGTGAAAAGGTAGAAAAAAACAACAAAGTTGTAGATATCGCAAAAGTATTTTCAACCAGACATGGATTTAGGGCACTTTGTACTGTTGAAAGAAATCCTGATGGATTATTAAATGTTTCATTCCCAGGAATGCCTAGCACAATTCCATTAGTTATATTAATGAGAGCACTCGGTGCAGAATCAGATAGAGAAATTATCGAATTAATTTCGGACGAACCAACAGTTGTCATGCAGTTAATTGCAAACTTACAGGAAGCAAGAGAAGAGCATGCAATAAACACGACTGAAGATGCACTCGAACATATTGGAAAAAGAGTAGCTCCAGGACAGCCTAAAGAGTACAAGTTAAAAAGAGCAGAAACAATTCTTTGTAACTACCTATTGCCACACATGGGCGTAGAATCTGAAAAATTAGGCGCTAAATGTAAATATCTTGGAAGAATGGCTAAAAATTCAATCGAACTTTACTTAGGATTAAGGGTTGAAGATGATAAGGACCATTATTCAAATAAAAGATTAAAATTAGCTGGAGACTTAATGGAAGACTTATTCAGACATTCATTCAACCAGTTAATTAAAGATATCAAATACCAGCTCGAAAGACAGGCAATTAGAAACAAAGAGCCTTCAATTCAAGCTGCAGTTAGAAGCGATGTTTTAACTGAAAGAATGAGACATGCAATGGCTACTGGAAACTGGGTAGGTGGAAGAACAGGGGTATCCCAGCTTCTCGATAGAACCAGTTACCTTGCAACAGTATCGCAATTAAGAAGAGTTGTATCTCCACTTTCAAGATCACAGCCTCACTTCGAAGCGAGAGACTTGCACGCAACCCAATGGGGTAAAATATGTCCATCCGAAACACCAGAAGGTCCAAACTGTGGTCTGGTAAAAAACCTTGCTGTAATGTGCAAAGTAACTACTGACGAAGGCGACGATAGCGTAATCGAATTATTAAAAGAACTCGGGCTCACAAAGGAAAACTAAATTTAATATTGATCGAATTTAGTCAATTAAGAAGGTGGATACCTTGGAAAAGCAGACAAATGTATATGTTAACGGGAAATTGATCGATACCACACAAGACCCTGAAACACTTGTTAAAAACTTAAGGGAAAACAGAAGAAGTGGAAAATTATCGCCAAGCACGTCAATTTCGTTCAATGAAGAAAGTAACGATGTCCACATTTCAACCGATGGTGGAAGGGCTGTAAGACCATTGATTGTTGTTGAAAACGGTGCTTCAAAAGTAACAGAAGAAATACTCGAAAAAATGGAATCTAAAGAATTAACTTTTTTAGATTTAGTAAATTCAGGAATTATTGAATATTTAGATGCTGAAGAAGAAGAAAACGCAAGAATTGCGATGTATGAAGATGAAATAACCGAGGAAAACACGCACGTTGAAATTGACCCTCTTGTTATTTTAGGTATCGGTGCAGGTGTTGCCCCATATCCAGAACACAATTCAGCTCCAAGGATTACAATGGCTGCTGCGATGAGTAAACAGTCACTTGGAATTCCCATGGCAAACATAAAATGGAGAATGGATACAAGAGGACACTTACTCCACTACCCCCAAGTTCCACTTGTAAGAACAAAACACCAGGAAATCTTAGGATTTGATAAAAGACCTGCTGGACAGAACTTCGTTGTAGCAGTTATGAGTTACGAAGGCTATAACATGGAGGATGCGTTCATTATCAACAAAGCATCTCTTGAAAGAGGTCTTGGTAGAAGTTCATTCTTTAGAAGCTACGAAAGCTTTGAAAAAAGATACCCTGGAGGACAACTCGATAAATTCGAAGTTCCTGAAAAAGGAGTTAGGGGTTACAGAGCTGAAGAAGCCTACAGAAACTTAGGTGACGATGGTTTAATCGACCTTGAATCCTCAGTAAAATCGGGAGATGTAATTTTAGGAAAAACGTCACCTCCAAGATTTTTAGAAGAACAGGAAATCACCCTTCAAACAAAATCACAGAGAAGAGACACTTCAGTTACGATTCGACATGGCGAAGAAGGAATCGTTGACCTCGTAATTTTGAGTGAAACAAAAGAAGGAAACAGACTTGGAAAAGTTAGAGTTAGAGATTTAAGAATTCCTGAGTTTGGTGACAAATTTGCATCAAGACACGGTCAGAAAGGGGTTATTGGACTCATTGTTCCACAAGAAGACTTACCCTATACTGAAGATGGAGTAATTCCTGATTTAATTATCAACCCGCACGCGATCCCTTCAAGGATGACTATCGGACAGGTTCTTGAAATGATTGGTGGTAAAGTTGGTTCATTGGAATGCAGAAGAATCGACGGAACAATTTTCAGCGGCGAAAGCGAATGGAAATTAAGAGAAGGCCTTGAAAAATACGGCTTTGAACACCATGCAAAAGAAGCAATGTATGATGGAAAATCCGGTAGAAAATTAGAGTGCGATATTTTCGTTGGAGTTGCATACTACCAGAAATTACACCACTTGGTTGCTGGAAAAATCCACGCAAGAAGCAGAGGACCAATCCAAGTTCTTACAAGACAGCCTACAGAAGGTAGGGCAAGAGAAGGAGGTCTTAGGTTTGGGGAAATGGAAAGAGATGTGTTAGTTGCCCACGGTGCTGCAATGCTCCTTAAGGAAAGACTTCTCGATGAATCAGACCCTCACGAAGACTACGTCTGTGCTAAATGTGGTGAAATTGCAATCTTCGATTACAAGAGAGGCATGAAATTCTGTCCAGTTTGTGGTGAATCAGAAGACATTCAAGATAACAGAAAGATTCCACCTGTAAAAATTGCTTATGCATTCAAATTATTGTTGGATGAGCTTAAAAGTATGGGAATCGATCCAAAATTAGAATTAAAAGACAGAGCATAACTTAAATTATTTATTTTTTATTAAAAAGGTCTAAAACCACGGTGAAACATATGGATAGATTTGATGTTCCAAAGGAAATCGGAGATATTACATTTGGATTGCTCTCCCCTGAACAGATAAGAACCATGTCAGTTGCAAAAATCGTTACCGCAGACACGTACGATGACGACGGATACCCAATTGACGGTGGATTGATGGATACTAGACTCGGTGTTATTGACCCGGGATTAGTATGTAAAAGCTGCAGTGGAAGAGTAGGAACTTGTCCAGGACACTTCGGACATATTGAACTTTCAAAACCAGTAGTCCATATTGGATTTGCAAAAGATATTTACAAAATTTTAAAAGCAGTGTGCCCACACTGTGGAAAAGTTACAATTACAGAGATCAAAAGGGATGAATACTTAGAGAAAATGGCCAAACTCGAAGAGGATGGTGGAGACCCTTGGACACTCTGTGATGATTTATTAAAAGAAGCTGCAAAAGGTAGCGTCTGTCCTTCATGCGGTGAAGTAAAAGCAGATGTAAAATACGATAAACCTACTGCATACCACCAGTTAGACGGAAAAGCTCAAAAACAGTTAACATCCTCAGAAGTTAGGGAAATTTTAGAAAAAATTCCTGCTGAAGACTGTAAACTCCTCGGAATCAATGCAAAAGTTGCAAGACCAGAATTTATGGTTTTAACAGTTTTACCAGTTCCTCCAGTAACAGTTAGACCTTCAATCACACTTGAAAGTGGAGAAAGAAGTGAAGATGACTTAACGCACAAATTAGTTGATATTATCAGGATTAACCAGAGGTTAGAAGAAAATATCAACGGTGGGGCTCCAAACTTAATTATTGAAGATTTATGGGATTTATTACAGTACCACATAAACACGTACTTTGATAATGAAGCTCCAGGAATTCCTCCAGCAAGACACAGAAGTGGAAGGCCACTCAGGACACTCGCTCAAAGGTTAAAGGGTAAAGAAGGAAGGTTCAGACACAACTTAGCAGGTAAAAGGGTAAACTTCTCTGCAAGGACGGTTATTTCACCTGATCCAAGACTCAGTATTAATGAAGTTGGTATTCCAAAATTAATCGCAAAAGAATTAACTGTTCCTGAAAAAGTTACCCCATACAACATTGAAAAAGTAAGGGCACTCTTAAGAAACGGATCTGACACCCACCCTGGTGTAAACTACGTGGTTAAGAAAGTAAGAACTAAAGATGGAAAAGAAGAAGAATACAAGATTAAAATTACCGATGCCAACAAAGACATGTGGGTTGAGAATATAACCGACGGAATGGTTATCGAAAGACACCTTTCAGACGGAGACATTGTATTGTACAACAGACAGCCTTCATTACACAGAATGTCTATCATGGCACACAAAGTAAAAGTTCTTCCATACAGGACATTCAGACACAACTTGTGTGTATGTCCACCATACAACGCGGATTTCGATGGTGACGAGATGAACGTTCACGTCCCACAATCCGAAGAAGCAAGAGCTGAAGCTGAAAAATTAATGCTCGTTGAAAAACACATTGTTTCTCCAAGATTTGGTGGTCCAATCATCGGTGCAATTCACGACTTTATTTCAGGAGCTTACGTCCTTACAAGTTCATTATTTACAAAAGACGAAGCTTTAACATTATTAAAAAGCTCTGGACTTAATGTTGAACTTGGAGAACCAGACGTTATTGAAAATAACATAGAATATTACAGCGGAAAATCATTATTCAGTAAAACACTTCCAGAAGGATTGAGTTTACAGTACAGAGCAAAAATCTGTAAAAAATGTGACACGTGTACAAAAGAAGAATGTGAACACGATGCTTACGTTGTAATTAGAAACGGTAAACTCTTACGTGGAGTAATCGATAAAAACGGATTTGGTTCAGAAGCTGGAATTGTATTAAACACGCTTGTAAAAGACTTCGGTTCAGAAGATGCAAGATTATTCCTCGATGCTGCAACCAAAATGTCAATAAAAGCAATGGTTTTGAAAGGATTTACAACAGGTATTGACGATGAAGACATCCCTGCTGAAGCGATTCAGGAAATCCAAGATTTATTAAATAAAGCTGAACAGGACGTTGAAGATATTGTTGAAAAATACGAAAACGGAACTTTAGAATCCTTACCAGGAAGGGGCGTTGAAGAATCCAGAGAAGCATATATCATGCAGATTTTGGGTAAAGCAAGGGACCAGGCAGGTAACGTTGCTGAAAAATACTTAAGTAAAGAAAATCACGCAGCGTTGATGGCAAGAACTGGTGCGAGAGGTTCACTCCTTAACATCACGATGATGGCTGCAAGTGTTGGTCAG
This sequence comes from Methanococcus maripaludis, assembly GCF_002945325.1. Lineage (NCBI taxonomy): Archaea > Methanobacteriati > Methanobacteriota > Methanococci > Methanococcales > Methanococcaceae > Methanococcus > Methanococcus maripaludis. Next base: position 1,343,012 of record NZ_CP026606.1, on the reverse strand, counting down.
CAGTCCGTTAGAGGTGGTAGGGTCTTTAGAGGTTACAGAGAAAGAACCCTTCCGCACTTTGGAAAAGGAAGTTTAGATGCAAAATCACACGGATTCGTTAGAAGCTGTTACAAAAAAGGATTGGCCCCAACAGAATATTTCTTCCACGCGATGGGTGGTAGAGAAGGTCTTGTGGATCAGGCGGTCAGGACTGCACAATCTGGTTACATGCAGAGAAGACTAGTAAACGCTTTACAGGATATTAGAGCAGAATACGATGGAACAGTAAGGGATTCAAGAGGACTCGTTGTTCAGTTTGAATACGGGGAAGACTTAGTAGACCCTGCAAAAGCAGACCACGGAAAAGGTGTAGATTTAGATAAAATATTCACAAAAGTTATTCAAGATATGAAAATTAATTATTTTCAATTTCTTAAATTAAAACTATTTCTAGGTGAAACACATGCAAATGGCCGATTTAGAAAAGAAATTGGAAAATTCTGTCCTACCACCATTGTTAAAAAGGGAACTTTCAGAAAAAATCTTAAGGGAAGAAATAAGTGAAGAATACCTCGTTGATGAAATCATAAACGAAACTACAAGAGCATACGAAAGAACTCTCGTAGAACCCGGAGAAGCTGTTGGTGTTGTTGCGGCACAGTCAATTGGTGAACCTGGTACGCAGATGACAATGAGAACGTTCCACTATGCGGGGGTAGCGGAGTTAAACGTTACCCTTGGTCTTCCAAGAATGATTGAAATTGTAGATGCAAGAAAAGAACCATCTACCCCAACAATGACAATCTACTTAAATGATGAATTTAAGGGCGATAGAGAAAAAGCTGCAACGGTTGCAAAAAACATTGAAAGTACCAATGTTGAATCTGTTTCAGAAGATATCAGCGTAGATTTGGTAAATGAATGTATTACAATTATATTAAATAACCAGCAGCTCGAAAGCAGGGGACTAACTGTTCCTGATGTAATCGATGCAATAAAATCCAAAATGAAACTTAAAATTGAAGATCATGAAAATGTTCTCAATTTAAAAATCAAAACCCCTTCATTAAAAGCATTAAGAAAAAGACTTCCAAAAGTTAGGGCAATCCACTTGAAAGGTGTTCAAAACATCAAAAGGGTTATCATCAGAAAAGAAGTTGATGAATACATCCTTTACAGTGAAGGTTCAAACATCAAAGAAGTCTTTGATATCGAGGGTGTTGATACCACAAAAACCACGACAAACAACATTGTTGAAATTCAGGATGTTTTGGGTATCGAAGCTGCAAGAAATGCAATCATCTATGAGATGGATGCAACCCTTGGAAATCAGGGTCTTACGGTAGACAAAAGACACTTGATGATGGTAGCAGACCTTATGTGTACAGATGGAGTTGTAAAACCAATCGGTAGACATGGTATTGGTGGTGAAAAAGCATCAGTTCTTGCAAGAGCAGCATTTGAGGAAACTGTAAAACACCTTTACTCTGCATCCATGAGAGGATATGTTGATGAACTCGGTGGAGTTGTTGAAAACATTATTGTTGGAAAACCAATCTCAATGGGTACAGGCTGTATCGACATATGCATCGACAAGAGTTACGAAGAAGGAAAAGAATTATAATTTAATACTTTTTTAATTATTTTTAAGATAATCGTTTTTTTATACCGTTTATAACACTCACTTCGATCCGTTAATTATAATTAGAGAGTTTTTGGTTGATGCAAAGGTATAAAAATAACATGTAACTATTAACTAGTTCGTATATTCATAGGGACATTAATTTCCAAATTGCATAGGAAAACCCTCTGGAGAATATAATGAGAAGGAGGTCTAATATGGACATAAACAGAGCTATAAGAGTAGCAGTGGACACTGGAAATGTAGTCTTAGGTACAAAACAGGCTATTAAAAACATAAAACACGGCGAAGGCCAGTTAGTAATTGTTGCAGACAACTGCGCAAAAGACGTTAGAGAAGACATTTTTTATTACACACAACTTTCAGAAACCCCGGTTTACACACACCAGGCAACTTCAATTGAACTTGGAGCTATTTGTGGAAAACCATTCCCTGTTTCCGCATTGTTGGTTTTAGAACCTGGTAACTCGGCTATTTTAAACGTTAACAATGAAGAATAACCGCGGGTGATGGTTGATGAGAATTAAACTTAATACAGAAGATATCATGAGAATCAGTCTCTTCGAAAAGATGACTGGTGCTGACGTGATTGATAGCACTTCTGATGATGAAAAAATTGTTTTCGTTGTTAAAGAAGGTGACATTGGAGCTGCAATTGGAAAAGGCGGCGAAAATGTGAGAAATGCAACTGAAAAATTCGGTAAAAAAATAGACTTAATCGAATACTCAGAAGATGTAAAACAGTTCATTAAAAACATCTTTGCTCCAATTGAAGTAGAAGATGTATGGACTAAAAAATTTGGTGACGATTTAGTAGTTTACATAAGAGTTCATCCAAGATTTAGGAGAGCTATTATTGGAGACAAAGGAAAAAACATTGATAGAGCAGTAGACATTGCAGGAAGACTTGCAGGTGTTAAAAATATCAAAGTCGTTGCTGGTTTAAGAAAAGATAACGATAAAAAACCAAAACAGGAAGAAGTACCTGAAAAAGCAGCAGAATCATCTAAAAATGTTGAAGCTGAAGAAAACCAATAAGGTGATTTTATGGCAGGAAGTAAATCTCCAAAAGGAGAATTCGCAGGAAGAAAATTACTTTTAAAAAGAAAAGCAAGCAGATGGCACCACTACAAATACGTTAACAAAGCTCTAAGCTTAAAATTAAAAGCTGACCCATTAGAAGGAGCTCCAATGGGAAGAGGAATTGTTATTGAGAAAGTAGGTCTCGAAGCAAAACAGCCAAACTCTGCTATCAGAAAATGTGTTAGAGTTCAGTTAATCAAAAACGGTAGACAAGTTACAGCATTTGCACCTGGAAACCACGCTATCAACTTCATTGATGAACACGACGAAGTTGTTATCGAAGGTATCGGTGGTCCATCAGGACAGGCTAAAGGGGATATTCCAGGAGTTAGATACAAAGTTGTATTAGTCGGTAAAAACTCAATCAGAGAGCTTGTCAGAGGAAGACAGGAAAAAGTTAAAAGATAAATTAAGATCTAAAAAAGAAAAAAGGGTGAAAAATTGGAAATCAAATTATTTGGTAAATGGGACAGTGAAACTGTCGCAGTTAAAGACCCAAGTTTAAAATCCTACATTAGTGTAGCTCCAGTTTTAGTTCCACATACTGCAGGAAGAAACTCAAAGAAAAGTTTTGATAAATCAAAAATGAACATTGTAGAAAGATTAGCTAACAAATTAATGGCTAACCAAAACAACACCGGTAAAAAACACGAAACTTTAGCAATTGTCGAAGAAGCTTTGTCAATCATTGAAAACAGGACTAAAGAAAACCCTGTTCAAGTTTTAGTTGATGCTTTAGAAAATTCAGGACCTAGGGAAGAAACAACAAGAATCTCCTACGGGGGAATTGCATTCTTACAGTCAGTTGATGTTTCACCATCAAGACGATTGGACACAGCTTTTAGAAACATTGCACTTGGTGCTTCAGAAAGCGCACACAAAAATAAAAAAACCGTTGCTCAATGCTTAGCAGACGAACTCATCTTTGCTTCAAAAGCTGACATGCAAAAAAGCTTTGCTGTTAAGAAAAAAGAAGAAAAAGAGAGAGTTGCACAATCTGCAAGATAAATTAAATACTTTTTATATCTCTTTATACATGACCCTATGTCATAAAAGGGTAACAATAGTTCGTATATTATGAACTTCTCAAAAAATAAAAGAGTGAGATTATGGGAAGAAGAGCAAAAATGGTTGAAAAGGTCAAAACCTTAATGGAAACACATGAACAAATTAGAAACATGGGTATCTGTGCTCACATTGACCACGGTAAAACCACATTATCAGACAACTTGCTTGCAGGAGCAGGTATGATCTCCAAAGAATTAGCTGGAGACCAGCTTGCACTTGACTTCGATGAAGAAGAAGCTGCAAGAGGTATCACAATCTACGCTGCAAACGTTTCAATGGTACACGAATACAGCGGAAAAGAGTACTTAATCAACTTAATCGATACCCCTGGTCACGTTGACTTTGGTGGTGACGTTACAAGAGCAATGAGAGCAATTGATGGTGCTGTTGTTGTATGTTGTGCTGTTGAAGGTGTTATGCCACAAACGGAAACTGTTTTAAGACAGGCATTAAAAGAAAAAGTTAAACCTGTTTTATTCATTAACAAAGTTGACAGATTGATCAATGAATTGAAATTAACCCCTGAAGAATTACAGGGAAGATTCATGAAAATCATTGCAGAAGTTAACAAGTTAATCGAAAAAATGGCTCCTGAAGAATTCAAAAAAGAATGGTTATGTGATGTTGCAAATGGAAAAGTTGCTTTTGGTTCAGCATACAACAACTGGGCTATTTCAGTTCCATACATGCAAAGATCAGGAATTTCATTCAAAGATATTATTGACTACTGTGAGCAAGAAAACCAAAAAGAATTGGCTGAAAAAGCTCCACTCCACGAAGTTGTTCTTGACATGTCAATCAAACACTTACCAAATCCATTGACTGCTCAAAAATACAGAATTCCAAACATCTGGAAAGGAGACGCTGAATCAACCATCGGTAAATCAATGGTTGCTTGTGACCCTAACGGACCACTTGCAGGTGTTGTTACAAAAATTATCGTTGATAAACACGCTGGTGCAATTTCTGCATGCAGATTGTTTTCAGGAAGAATCAAACAAGGAGACGACCTCTACCTCGTTGGTTCAAAACAGAAAGCAAGAGCTCAGCAAGTTTCAATCTTCATGGGTGCTGAAAGAGTTCAGGTACCAAGCATTTCAGCAGGTAACATCTGTGCTTTAACAGGATTAAGAGAAGCTACTGCTGGTGAAACAGTATGCAGCCCTTCAGAAATCTTAGAACCAGGATTTGAATCATTAAGCCACACCTCTGAACCAGTTATCACTGTTGCAATCGAAGCTAAAAACACTAAAGATTTACCAAAATTAATTGAAATCTTAAGACAGATTGCAAGAGAAGACAACACAGTAAGAGTAGAAATCAACGAAGAAACCGGTGAACACTTAATCAGCGGTATGGGTGAGCTCCACATCGAAGTTATCACTAACACCAAAATCGGAAGAGACGGTGGAATTGAAGTAGATGTCGGTGAACCAATCGTTGTTTACAGAGAAACAATTATGGGCACATCCCCAGAAATTGAAGGAAAATCACCAAACAAACACAACAAACTCTACATGATTGCAGAACCTATGGAAGAGTCAGTTTACGCTGCATACGTTGAAGGTAAACTCCACGATGAAGATTACAAAAAGAAAACTACCGCTGATGGTGAAGCAAGGTTAGTTGAAGCAGGTCTTGAAAAAGATCAGGCGAAAAAAGTAATGTCAATTTACAATGGAAACATGATTGTAAACATGACAAGAGGTATCGTGCAACTCGATGAAGCTAGAGAATTAATTATCGAAGGTTTCAAAGAAGGTGTAAGAAACGGTCCACTCGCAGCTGAAAAAGTTCAGGGTGTAAAAATCAGATTAGTGGATGCAACATTCCACGAAGATGCAATCCACAGAGGACCTGCTCAAATTATCCCTGCTGTAAGATTCGGTGTAAGGGATGCAGTTGCCCAAGCAAAACCAGTTCTCCTCGAACCTATGCAAAGTGTTTACATCAACACCCCGCAAGACTACATGGGAGACGGTATGAAAGAGATCAACAACAGAAGAGGACAGATTCTCGACATGGAACAAGAAGGAGACATGTCAATTATCAAATCTTCAGTGCCTGTTGCTGAAATGTTCGGATTTGCTGGTGCAATTAGGGGGGCTACACAAGGTAGATGTTTGTGGAGCGTTGAGTTCTCAGGATTCGAAAGAGTTCCAAACGAGCTTCAACCTAAGATTGCTAAACAAATTAGGGACAGAAAAGGGTTAAAATCTGAATAAACAAGTACCATAAAATATATATACCCTTTTTCACTATCATATTACAAAAATCGCTAAAAATATACTCTTATGGAGGAATGATTATGGCAAAAGAAAAACCAATTCTTAACGTTGCATTTATCGGACACGTAGATGCTGGTAAATCAACAACAGTAGGAAGATTATTATTAGATGGTGGAGCTATCGACCCACAGTTAATCGTAAGATTAAGAAAAGAAGCTGAAGAAAAAGGTAAAGCAGGATTCGAATTTGCTTACGTTATGGACGGTTTAAAGGAAGAAAGAGAAAGAGGAGTTACAATTGACGTAGCTCACAAAAAATTCCCTACCGCAAAATACGAAGTTACAATCGTAGACTGCCCAGGCCACAGAGACTTCATTAAAAACATGATCACTGGTGCTTCACAAGCTGATGCAGCTGTTTTAGTTGTAAACGTTGACGATGCTAAATCAGGCATTCAACCCCAAACAAGAGAACACGTTTTCTTATCAAGAACACTTGGTATCACCCAATTAGCTGTTGCAATCAACAAAATGGACACAGTTAACTTCTCAGAAGCTGACTACAACGAAATGAAAAAGATGTTAGGCGACCAATTGTTAAAAATGGTTGGATTCAACCCTGACAACATCAACTTCATACCAGTTGCTTCACTTCTTGGTGACAACGTATTCAAAAAATCCGACAAAACACCATGGTACAACGGACCTACACTCGCAGAAGTTATCGATGGATTCCAACCACCTGAAAAACCAACAACCTTACCATTAAGATTACCTATCCAGGATGTTTACTCAATCACTGGTGTAGGTACAGTTCCAGTAGGAAGAGTTGAAACAGGTATCATCAAACCAGGAGACAAAGTTGTCTTCGAACCTGCAGGAGCAGTAGGAGAAATCAAAACTGTGGAAATGCACCACGAACAATTACCAAGTGCTGAACCTGGAGACAACATCGGTTTCAACGTAAGAGGCGTTGGTAAAAAAGACATTAAAAGAGGAGACGTTTTAGGACATACAACAAACCCTCCAACAGTTGCTGCAGACTTCACAGCACAAATCGTTGTTTTACAACACCCATCAGTTATGACAGTAGGTTACACACCTGTATTCCACGCACACACAGCACAGATTGCATGTACATTCATGGAATTACAGAAAAAATTAAACCCTGCAACTGGTGAAGTTTTAGAAGAAAACCCAGACTTCTTAAAAGCTGGTGACGCTGCAATCGTTAAATTAATGCCTACAAAACCATTAGTTATGGAAAGCGTTAAAGAAATCCCACAACTCGGTAGATTCGCAATCAGAGATATGGGTATGACCGTTGCTGCAGGTATGGCAATCCAAGTTACAGCTAAAAACAAATAATTTAGCTTAACTTTTTCTTCTTATTAAACACGGCAAAAGAGGCATATTATGCAAAAAGCAAGAATAAAATTATCAAGCACACAACACACAGAATTAGACGGTGTATGCGACCAGATTAAAGCTATCGCTGAAAAAACTGGTGTAGACATGTCAGGTCCAATTCCACTACCAACAAAAGCGTTAAAAGTTACAACAAGGAAATCAACAGATGGTGAAGGTTCCTCATCATTCGACAGATGGACAATGAGAGTTCACAAAAGAGTTATCGACATTGAAGCTGACGAAAGAACCATGAAACACATCATGAAAGTTAGAATTCCTGACACAGTTCAAATCGAAATTGAATTGAGAAACTAATTTTAATTCGTTTAAATCGCAAAAGCCAGACGTATTGCAATCTGAGAGTTGAGGATTGCAATAAAACTTCTTTTTTTCACATTATCAAATCAAAACATTTTTATAAATATATTAATATAATAAATAATACCTCATTCCAGAGTGTGTGAGGTTTAATTTTATTTTCGACCATTGTTCAGAGTAATTATGGTATAATATTTTTTATTTTTTTGAAAAGTTATTTAATCCCAATTTACATAATATAACGCATAAATTTTTTTATTCGAACATTGAACGGTGGTTTAAATTGGTATTTAAGGCATACGACATCAGGGGAATTTATGAAAAAGATTTAGATGATAATTTTGCTTATTCTTTAGGAAAACTCGTTGGAAAAAACTATGAAAGAATAATGGTTGGAAACGATATTCGAATCGGTTCCAAAAAACTCTTAAAACCATTTATTTACGGGATACTTGAAAATTCTAAAGTTTACTATGCTGGAGAAATCTCAACCCCGCTGATGTACTTTGGAACTCTTAAAAAATTTGATCTTGGAGTAATCTTAACTGCATCCCACAATCCAAAAGAGTATACTGGATTTAAAATGTGCGACATCGATGCAATTCCACTTTCACCAGTAGATGAAATAAAACCGGATTTTGAAATGTTTGAACTTTCAGAAGAACAAAAGGAAGAAATTGAAAATTTGGATTTAGAAAGTTTAAAGGTTGATATTTTAAGTAAATATTTGAATTTTTTTACCAAAAAACTTGAAAAAACAAATCGAAAAATTGCAGTAGACTTTGCAAACGGTGCAACTACCAATGCAGAAAAAAAAGTTTTAGAAAAAGTTTTAGAAAATAAAATATTTGTTAACGATTTTCCGGACGGAAATTTCCCTGCACACGAACCAGACACCCTTAAAAAAGAATGTTTGATCGATATTATAAACACGGTAAAAACTAACTTTTGCGAATTTGGCCTTATTTTTGATGGAGATGGCGACAGAATCGGAATGGTCGATGAAAAAGGAGAAATTTTAGCAGGGGACATATTAACTGCGATAATTTCAAATGAAATTTTAAACGAAGTTAAAGGAAAAATTGTATACGATTTAAGATGCAGTAAAGTGGTTCCTGAAACAATTTCAAAAAATGGGGGAACTCCTGTAAAAACAAGAGTTGGACACTACTTCATAAAAAAATTAATGCATGAAATAGATGCAGAGTTTGCAGGGGAGTTTAGCAATCACTTCTACTTCAAATCAACAGGTTACTTTGAAAGCCCGTTATTAGCATTGAATTATATCTTGAAAGCACTTGAAAGAGAAGGAAAACCACTCTCAGAAATTTCGAAAAATTACAAAAAATATTTCCACAGTGGTGAAATAAACTTTAAAGTGGCTAACCAGAAAAAATCGATCGAATCCATTGAAAAAAAATATGAAAACATCTGCAAAATCGAAAAATTAGATGGAATTTCGCTTTATTGTAATGATTTTTGGTTTAATGTTAGATCATCAAATACTGAACCACTTTTAAGGTTAAATTTAGAAGCAGATGATGAAAAAACAATGAATGAAAAATTAACAGAAATAAAAGAGATAATAAATTCTTAAATATTAAATAACTTTAAAAATTCCAAAAATACTTTTTTAAAAAAAATAAAAATTAAATTTAATTTAAGATATAACTTTGTCAATCATGTTAAGTTCAAGTGCTAATTTTATTTCTTTTGCAATTCTCTGACCCATGCTTAACGGTTCGCCAGTGTAAAGGCATGAATATGGACTTCCATTCATAAACGTGTTTGTTCCACCATCAACCCTTGCACTCATTTCAAATACAACGAGTTCTAGGTTGTCATTACATAATGACTGTAAACAGAATGGTCCAAGCATTCCCGGATTTACTTCTTCTTTTGCTTTTGCAACTAATTTATCGCCCATGTCAAATACCTGAGGTAAAAGACTTTCCCTAATTACAACAGGGAAGTTTCCGGTGATAACGTAGGAAGGGTCTATATTTAATTCAAGCTGGTCTTTTGCAGGAACTCTAACGAGCCCATCAATGCTGCTTTCATATCTTCTATCAATTCCCATTAATTCAACCTGATCTTTTAATGGTGAATAGAAATAGTGAATGCAGTAGTTTGCACCAACAACATATTCTTCGATGTGTGCTTTTGAAACATCGTCTTCTGTGAGAACACCTTTAGCTTTAAACTCGCCTATTTTTCTCCAGAACTCTTCAACACTTGAACATGGGAAGTAGCCTCTTCCGCCCCTTGCTCCAGGGAATTTAACCATTACTGGCCCATCTATTTCATCAGGTCCGCCATATTTTTTTGGAATTCTAAGACCGCTTCCGCCCAAAAGCCGTCCTTCGAGATCCCTTTCAGCTTCCCATCTTAAAATAGCTCTGTTTCCAAACATTGGAACTTTGAATGTGTCTTCCACATTATCTAATCCGCAGTAAGCAATGAATGAACCGTGAGGAACGATAATTGCATTCATATCTCTTAATTGCTGTTGAATTTCTTCTTTTGAAATATCTGAAAATTGATCAACATAGATAAATTTGTCTGCCACACCAAATCTTTTGTATGGTATAGCCCTATCTTTTGTTGTTATAACTGCTGTTGAAAAACCCTCTAATTTCGCACCTTTTAAGATGTGTAAAGACGTGTGGCTTCCTACCGTAACAATAGTCACTTCATCCTTGTTATATTTTTCAAAAATCCCCATTATTTCTTCTTTTGGAATCATATTACCACCATTGTTCTATATGGTATTTAAAATAGAGTTTTTAGACCCGAAATAACGCATAAGTATATTCGTGTTACTGTTTTTTATATGTTTCCTGTTTAGTAAATTACGTGATATAATGAGTGAGGATATTAATAATAATTTAAATAATTCGGATAATTCAAACGGATCTAACGAAAAAATAATAGTTGGACTCGATGAAGCAGGCCGTGGACCCGTACTTGGACCAATGGTAATTGCTTCGGTAAAAATTGATGAAAAAAATTTACATAAGTTAAATGATCTTGAATTAAAGGACAGTAAACAACTTTCCAAAAAAAAGCGTGAAGAACTTTATATAAAAATAAACGAAATATGCGATGTCGAAAAGATTGTAATTGATCCTGAAACAATTGACAAACAGATGGAAATTATAAACTTAAACAAAATAGAATTAAGCGCTTTTTCAAAGCTTTCAAATCATTTTATCAGGGAAAATGATAATATATCAATTTATATCGATGCCTGCAGTAGCAGTGAACAGTCATTTTCAAATCAATTTAAAGCAAAACTTATTAATAAAAACGTTGAAATCATTGCTGAACACAAAGCTGATGAAAATTACAAAATAGTGTCTGCTGCATCAATTATTGCTAAAGTAACTCGTGATAGGGTTATTGAAGAATATAAAGAAACTTTTGGAGAAATTGGAAGCGGATATCCAAGTGATCCAAAAACTAAAAAATTTTTAAAAAATTACGTGTATGAAAACAGAACTCTCCCAAAAATTGCTAGAAAGAGCTGGGCAACTTCAAAAAATCTTTTAAAGGAAATCGAAGAATCAAAAATATTTCAGTGGGTGAAATAATGGTTAACAAAGAACTAATTATAGATGATCGTGGAAAAAAATACCTTTTAAATAAAAACCTCGATAATTTCGGAAACGACCTTGGTGTTGTTGATTTAGTTGGAAAAGAAGAAGGATCAATTTTAATTACAAATAAAGGCGGAGAATTTTATTTTGTAACTCCAACTATTCATGACATTATTAAAAAAATGAAAAGAAGTGTTACAACACTCCTTCCAAAAGATATCGGATTAATCATTGCTGAATGCGGTATTGAAAATGGAGAAACCGTTGTTGAAGCAGGTACTGGTTCTGCGGCACTTACAATTTATTTAGCAAATGCTGTTGGAAAAGAAGGAAAAATAATAACTTACGAAAAAAGGCCAGAATTTGCAAAAATTGCTAGAAAAAATCTTGAAATAGTTGGAGCCGTTAGACAAAACCAAAAAATCATTGGAATTGATGACGAAGACGAAGAAGAAATTGAAATTGTAGAAAACGGGCTTTACAACGTTACGCAAAAAATCGGAGATATTACTGAAAAAATAGAAGAAGAAAATATCGATGTTTTAGTTTTGGATATGCCTGACCCTTGGAATGTTGTGGAACATGCTAAAAAATCACTCAATAAAGCAAAGGGAAGAATTGCAATATATGTACCATACGTAGAACAGGCTAAAAAAGGTGTTGAAGCTTTAAAAGAACACGGCTTTTTAGACATTAGAACTGTTGAATGTATTGTAAGAGACATTGAAATTTCAGAAAAAGGAGTAAGGCCATCAACTAGAATGATCGGACACACCGGATACATTACAACTGCGAGAGTCTGCCCTGAAAAAATAGTAGAATACGTTCCAAAAAAGCCAAAAGAGACAGCAGAACAGTCTGAAGAAAATTAAATTTTCACTTAACCATTTTTTTAAATACTACTATTTTTCATAATTATTATAACGAACACAAGTATCATCTATTTTGAGGGATAATTTATGAAAAGATTATACCGATCAGACAAAGAAAAAATGCTTTCAGGAGTATGTGGGGGACTTGCAATCTATTTCAACGTAGATCCAACGCTCATCAGGCTTTTATGGGTACTATTATTTTTCATGAACCCGTTAATGATTATTGTATATATTATTGCAGCAATAATTATCCCTATTGCACCCGAAGGGGTTTCGTACGATTTTTCTAAAGAGCCTGAAAAAATAAAAGCTGAATCTGAAGAATAAACTAATTTAAATTTTTTTATTTTTGGTGTTTTTATGAATTTAAAACTGAAAAACATAATTTATATTACAATCATTGGAATTTTAGTATTTTCTACACTATTTATCGTTCAAAATAATTTTGAAAGTTTAAATTTATCAAAAATACTTGAAAATGGTGAATTTGACGAAAAGATTCCAAAATATATCTTTGAAGATTCAATTGAAATATATTTATCCCCAAATGAACTTGAAAAGGTATCCAACGTTTCTAAATCATTAAGTGGTAATACTATTGAAGACTCCATCTGGAATATTGTACTTTGGGAAGAAGATAATATTGAATATAATCATGAAAAAGCAGAACTCCCAAGTCCTGAGGTTACATACTGGGTTGGCGGAAGAACAGAAGTTTCTGATTCATATAATAATACAATACAAAGTCCTGCAGAAACACTTAAATTAAAATCTGGAATCTGTGGAGATTATGCCCTATTAACTTCTGCATTGCTTTTAGAAATGGATTATTCCTCGATATATATCTTAACATTTGAATCAACAGGAAATCCAGGTCATGCAGCCGCGGCAGTTGATATAAATGGTGATTACTACATTATCGACCAGCAGCCCCCAATTATGGATTTATACAACTATTTAGATTATAAAAAAGATGTTGAAAATTATAATATCGATAACATTACATTTTACAAAATTAAACTTGTAAATGATTCAGTTTCTTATGATAAAGATTTTAAATCTGTTGAAAGTTACAGTGCAGTTTCAAATAAATACAGCGATATTGCAGGTTTTTCAAGGTATTTGATGACAGATTTTGAACAGAATTACGAAATAAAAAGTGACTACAATATACAATACTTAGATTCAATGGAATATCTTCCAAGAGCGTATGAAAAAGGAATTACAATTCAGTATTTCTTTGAATTTGGAGGGTACACACCAATTTTTGAAAAACAGTATGCAAAATGGGCATTTGATTACATTAAAAACGATGCGAATGAAAGTAAATATAATATTTCAGAATACAGTTCCATCTGGATTAGAAGTTCATACGATGGAGAAAAACTTAAATTAATAATAAATCTGGCTAAAAAATAATTATTTAAAACTTTAATACTTTTTTTCGGCGTTATATAATAATATCTTTTAGTTTAGGGCATTTCCATATATTGTACAATAAAAGTATTTCGATTTTTCTAGAATAGTAACAATAATATAATAATTAAAAAATACTTATTTTTGTTGTATTACAATGTTTTTAATTTTAAAAAGAGGCTTTGTAGGCACAAATAACAAAGTTTATTGAAGGTAGATACTATGGGCGTTGGAAATTCAATAAAAAATGTATGGCGCGGGATACGAGGAAAACCAAGCACGGAACTTCAAGAAATAATTGATTGTTTTAAATCCAGAGGGTCCTACAGATGCATTGAAGACTGCATGGACTTTTTAGAACTCAGTAAAAAGTTAAAACAGTTAAGCGGAAATAAATAAAAATATTTTTTTAATTCATTTTAAAACTTTTTTAAAGCATCACTATCCCGTTCAAAATAAACGTGCATGGATACTGAGTGATGCGTGTATTTTACAAGTTCAATTCCTAATTTTTCGGCAACCATTTCACCAAGAGCAATCAATCCTATTGCATTTGCGTGAAATGCCAAAAATGCATCGTTTGATCTGAAAAGTACTGTTTGGTATAATTTATTATCCCTTACTAAAAACTGTACAATCTGCAAACACGGAACATCTTTTACAGTCTGGTCAATATATGGATTCCAGGTAATTGCAACAGCCCGTCTTGAATTAATCTGTTCTTTTAATTTATTTACGATATATTCAATTTGATCGTTTTTTAATTCTTTTTTCTCATTAGGATATTCAAAAATTCTCTCGTGATAGTCGTAGACAAACGTTGCTCCTGATCCGTGTAATAACTGTTCTGTGTAAGATTTAACAGCCCTTTCACCAAGGGGATATTTTTCAGAGATTGATTTGTCAGATGGATCGTTAATTTCAATAATTGTATTCATTATCTCTTTGCATTTCTGCCCATCTTCGGTAATCATTTCAGTTCCTTCTTCCATGATTTTTGGTATAAGTGCTTCGAATGCAGATTTAACGGATTTTTTCTTCAGCGCGAGCATGATTTTCACCAACAGATAATATTTAATGTTTAAACTTCAATAAATTAAGGTAGTTAGAATAAAGGTGCGAATTATGGTTTATTTAAATTCTAATTTTTTATATGGCGACGACTTCGAACCAAAAAAAGGAACTTTGGTTATTGAAGATGAAATCATAAAAGGATTTACGAGTGAACACCATTCAAATGTTTTAAATTACAAGGGGTTGGTCATTCCTCCCCTTATTAATTCCCATACTCATATTGGAGACAATAGTATTAAAGATATTGGTATTGGCAAGTCACTTGACGAACTTGTCAAACCACCAAACGGCCTTAAACACAAGTTCTTAAATACTTGTAGCGAGAAAGAATTGGTGCAGGGGATGTCAGAAGGGCTTTATGATCTCGAAAATAATGGCATTAAAGCTTTTTGTGACTTCCGTGAAAATGGACTTAATGGAATAAATTCACTTAAATCAGCATTTGAAGATTCAAATGTATCTATTAAACCCATAATTCTTGGAAGACCCACTCAAAGAGAAGAAAACCTATTAAAAGATGAAATATCCATTATCTTGGATAATTGTGATGGTTTAGGATTAAGCGGTTCAAATGAGTATTCGGACCAAGAACTTAAGTTTATTTGTAAATTAGTAAACAAAAAAATACTTTCAATTCATGCAAATGAACATAAGGGCTCAGTCCAGTATTCAAAAGAAAAATATGGAATTTCTGAAATTGAAAGATTGATAAATCTAAACATAAAACCAGATTTTCTTATCCATGCGACACATTCAAGTTCTGACGATCTATCCCTGTTAAATGAAAATAAAATACCAGTTGTAGTATGCCCAAGAGCAAATGCCTCGTTTAACGTTGGACTTCCGGATATTCCCAAAATGTTAGAATATAATTTAAAACTTGGAATTGGAACAGATAACTTTATGGCAAATTCTCCGTCAATATTTAAAGAAATGGACTTTATCTACAAAATTTACCACGTGGATCCAAAAGAAATTCTTAAAATGGCGACAGTAAACGGTGCTGAAATACTTGGACTTCAAAATACTGGATTAATAAAAGAAGGATATATTCCGACATTTACATTTATAAAAAATGGAAATATTTTAAAAACTTCTAAAAACATTGCTGCATCAGTTGTAACCAGATTGGAAAATGGAGACGTTGATTCAAAGTTTTTAGTTTGCTAATTTAATGTTTAATTATTATTTAATTTAAAAAACTGCAATATATTAAATTTATGTGATATAATGACAATTGCTAAGTTTCACGGTGGATGCCACCAAATCGGAAAATCTTGCGTAGAGATAAACACTAAAAAATCAAAAATATTAATTGACTGCGGAATGGATCCTTCAGACAACGGTCTTCCAGATATTAACGACTCAGACGTTGATGCGGTTGTAGTTTCACACGCACACTTGGACCACTGCGGTGCAATACCTTACTTTAACTTCAAAAAAATATTCTGTAATCCTCCAACTGCTGATTTAATGTACAATGTATGGAAAGATACAGTAAGCCTTTCAAAAACATACAAAGAAGAAGATATCAAAAAATCAATGGATGTAATCAAAACTGTAAACTATAGAGAAGAAAAACAGGTTACTTCAGACATTAAGATGAAAATGTACGATGCAGGACATATTTTAGGAAGTTCTTCTCTTTATTTAGATATCGATGGAAAAAAATTATTATATACTGGAGATATCAACGAAATTGAAACAAGAACTCTTCGTGCAGCTGACACCGACTTTGATGAAATCGATACAATAATTATTGAATCTACCTACGGTTCACCATTAGATATAAAGCCTGCAAGAAAAGTTTTAGAAAAACAGCTTATTGATGAAATCTCTGAAACTATCGACAACGGCGGAAAAGTAATTATTCCAGTTTTTGCAGTTGGAAGATCCCAAGAAATCATTGTCGTAATCAATAACTACATGAAAAGCGGTGCTTTAAAAGAAGTTCCAATTTACATTAACGGATCATTGACACACACTACCGGAATGTACATGGGATATTCTGACTGGTTAAATCCAAAAATAAAAAATGCAATTGAAAACAGGATCAACCCATTTGGAAATCTAATAAAAGGTGGGGATGAAGTTTTCAGTAGAGAACCATGTATCATTATTTCAACATCTGGAATGGTTCAGGGAGGTCCAGTACTTCAATACCTTTCATTATTGAAAAATCCAAGAAATAAAATTATATTAACCGGATACCAAGCTGAAGGAACTATCGGAAGAAGCCTTGAAGAAGGAGCTACAGAAGTAAAACCCTTTAAAAGAGCAATTCCGGTAAATGGAAAAGTAGTGAAAATCGAGTTTTCTGCCCACGCTGATTACAATTCACTCCTTAGATTTATGAAAAAGATACCGCAACCAGATAAAGCAATTGTAATGCACGGGGAAAGATATCAGGCACTATCCCTTGCAATGACAATCTGGAAAACCTTAAAAATTCCCGCACTTGCTCCAAGTATTGGCAGTGTTTTGCCTTTATTTGATTAATTATCCCACATACTCTCTTTTTTAATATTTTAAATTTTGATAACCGATATAATATTTACTTTTCTAATGTATGTTACAAAAATAAGTAATTTAAACGGGCTTTTAAGTATTTAATAATATATAATCCCTTATCTGCATTTTTAAAGAGGTATTCCTTTATATTATCCCCGAGAAAGAAAGTTTAATGTATGCATATTACCCTTGGAGGTGAATAAAGTGGCAGAACCTGTAACTATCAGCCCTACAACTAGACATGAAGGGCATGCTAAGCTAGTTTTGAATGTAGATGATGAAGGGATTGTAACTAAGGCATTTTATCCAAATACAACCCCTGTAAGAGGTTTCGAAACCATGCTGCAAGGAAAAACAGCAGCATTTGGACCTATTGCAGTTATGAGAATTTGTGGTATATGTCAGGCAACCCACGGTATTGCTTCATGTGAGGCAATCGAAAATGCTATTGATATGGAAATACCAAAAGACGGTATGATATTAAGAGAATTATTAGGTTTAGGAAATAGGATGCATTCGCACCCATTACACCATTTGTTAATTGTAGATGACTTCTTAAAACCTGAAGAAGCAGGAACCTTAAGAGTTGAAGGAATCAAATTGATCCAGAGAATGAGAAAAGCTGGACAAATGGTTGTAGACATTACTGGTGGAGAAGGAATTCACCCTCCAAATTTGATGGTTGGTGGAATGAGAACCAACATCACCGAAAGAGCAAAATCCAAACTCTACTATGCTTGTAGAGAATACGAAAAAGATTGTAATGCAATGTTAGAAGTATTGGAAATGTTAATGGAAAGATACCTAGATGAAATCGGAATTCCAGATTTAGGTAAACACAATCTCCCATACATTGCTACAGACTCAACATTTGGTAACAGAGATGCTATCAACTGGAAAGATGTAACAGAAGTACCTGCACAAAGATACTATGCAGACTTCCCAGATATTGCACAAACCGCAACAAACCAGATCCCATTCTACAGAGGAAACCCTGCAGAAGGTGGACCTAGAGCAAGAATGATTAAATACGGAAACTTCAAACCTGCTGGCGGAGCAATGGACCTTAACCTTGCGAGAGCTATGGAAAACTTCGAAGCTGTTAAACGATCATTGGAACTTATCGATGAATTAAACATTAACGGAACTGTAAGAGAAGTACCTAACTTCTATAATGCAAAAGAAGAATTCGGAATAGGTGTTCACGAAGCACCAAGAGCTACCAACACCCACATGGCTAAAATGGGCAAAGACGGTAGAATCGAAAAATACAACATCATTGCTGCTTCAACATGGAACTTCCCAGCTGTTGAAAAAGCTATTGAAGGTTACCACCATAAATATGCGGAAGTAATTATGAGAGCTTACGACATATGAGCTTCATGTGCTACGCACGTCATCGTAAAAGATGAACAGACTAAAAAAGTTGTTGAAATAAGAGAATTCTAAATTCCTGAAAAGGAAAGTCTTGGAAAGGGAACCTTAATGGACCTTGAAAGACACAAATTAACTTACGGTAATCATAAAAAAATCATTTCAACGGTATTGATATGGAATACAGTTTAACCCCTTCATACCTTTTAAAGGAAAATATGGTTCTTGCATGCGGAAATATCCTATTTGCAGACGATGGATTTAGTGTCCATGTAATCGAAAAATTACAGGAAATACTAACTGAAGAAGAAAAGGAAAACATTGCACTTGTAGATGCAGGAGCAGGAGCTCCGCAACAAGTGCTCACTTTAATCGACAGTGAATCCAAGACTAAGAAAATAATAGTCGTGGATATCATCGATTACGGACTAGAACCTGGAGAAATTAAGATACTTACTATGGAGGATCTTCCAAAACCAGACCACACAAAAGTTGACAGTCATGACTGGCCGCTCTCAACTACCATGTACAGAGTAGTTAGGGACTCCCCTCGTGAAATAGACTTTAAAGTTGTCGGTTGTCAGAAGAAGTACGTTTCAGAACCTGATGTAGTACTTGAACTGTCAGAAGAAGTCCAAAATGCAGTAGACGTAGCCGTAGACATTGTACTTTCCGAATTAAGGGGAAAACCAATCAACTAAGGGAGGAGAATACCATGGTAAAAGTTGCCCACGTGCAATTAAGTAGCTGCTGTGGGTGTCTAGTTTCCCTTGCAGACACCTATGAACAGCTTTTAGATGTTTTAGGAGCTATAGATTTAGTTTACTCCCAGACTCTCGCTGACGTGAGAGAAATTCCTGACGATGTAGACATAGTCTTGCTCGAAGGTAGTGTTTGTTTAAGCGACCACCACGCAATGGAAGTTGCACTTGAATCCAGAAAAAAAGGAAAAATATTAGTTGCGTTAGGAGCTTGTGCTGCTAGCGGAAATATTACAAGATTTTCAAAAGGAAATCAGATGTCAAAACCAGTTCACGATTCATTTGCACCGTTAACTGAAGTTGTGAAATGTGACTTGGCAATCCCAGGATGTCCGCCATCACCAGAATCTATAGTTGCAGTTGTTTTAGCGGCATTAAACGGAGATATGGAATACTTAGAACCATACGCAGAACTTGCAAAATATGGATCAGAAGCTTGTGGATGCGATTTGATTGTAAAAGTAATCAACAAATCACTCTGTATGGGTTGCGGTTCATGTGCTGCAGCATGCCCTACAAGAGCAGTATCTATGGATGCAGGAAGACCATTAGTTGACAAGGAAATCTGTATAAAATGTGGTGCATGTTCAGTTCAGTGCCCAAGAATTAGATTCCCAGAATTAATTGAAAAAATAGAATAATTGCAATTATGGAAAATAAAAAAAGGTGATTAGATGGATCCCTTTGGAAAATATATAAAAGCAGTTTCCGCAAGGGCTGCAGACAAAGAAATCCTTAAGAAAGCACAAGATGGAGGTATCGTTTCTGCCGCATACATTTACGGTTTAGAAAACGGACTCCTCGATGGTGTAATTATTGCAGACAAAGAAGATGGATTTGCAGCAGCTCCAAAAGTTGCTACAACAAGAGAAGAAATCTTAAACGCTGCAGGAACTAAATATACAGTATGTCCTAACCTTTCAGTAGTAAAAAGCGCTGTAAGAGAATACGGATGCGACAAATTAGGATTTGTTGGAACTCCTTGTCAGGTTAGATCAATCAGAAAAGCTATAAAATACCCTGTTGGATACAGACACGTTCCAGACAAAATTGCATTAATTATGGGTATATTCTGTATGGAAAACTTCCCATATAATGGTATGAAAGCAATTGTTGAAGAACACTGCGGTATCAAAATGGATGATGTTGTAAAAACCGACATCGGAAAAGGTAAATTCTGGGTATACTCAAAATGGGGCGACGTAAAAACAATCCCATTAAAAGACACCCACCCATACGAACAAGGATCATGCCACGTATGTATGGACTATACAGCAGAACTTGCAGATATCTCAACAGGTTCCGTTGGAAGCCCAGATGGATGGAGTACAATCTTTGTTAGAACTGCAAAAGGGGAAGAGTACTTAAACAAAATGGTTGAAGCAGGCGCTCTTGAAACAAAAGAAATTGACGCTGTAAAACCAGGTTTAGGATTAGTAGAAAAACTCGCTCTCACGAAAAAAGAGAAAAATGGAAAAGAAGTGGAACACAGGAAAGAAATCGGCTTACCTGTTCCATACTAACTTCTTTTAAACTTTTTTACTATTTTTAAATAAATTTTCGACAATTATATTATATAGTTTTTTCATAAGTTATTTTTATTGTGTAATCTGGTTTTGAGGGATTTATGTGAACGTGAGACTTATCGAATGCTATGTTCCAAAAAAGATATTTGCAGGATACGAAGAATCGCTTGGAGATAACCTTGAAAACATTATCTGGCACAGCATTTGCGAAGAATCAAATTATACTGTAATCAGGTTACTTACCGAAACAGAACACGTTGAAAAAGTAATCGATGTACTCTCCTCAAAATACGGCGGATCGAATTTCAGAATACTTGTAACTGAACCCACCGCAACGATTCCGGAAATCAAAAAAGAAGAAAAAGTAGAAGTTGAAGATAAAACCCCAAAAAGAGTTTCAAGACATGAAATAATTGGAAAAATAGGGGATATATCAAACCTTTCAAAAGAATATTACTCATTATTATTTTTAGCTGCGGTTGTTGCATCTATTGGAATATGGTTAGATGATGTTGCATTGATAATTGGTTCCATGATAATTGCACCTTTTTTAAGTCCCATGATTTCATTCACGTTCTCAATTGCAGTAATGGATACATCCCTTGCAAAAAAATCTTTGAAAAATTTAATATTGGGAATTTTAACAGTACTCGTATTTTCATTCTTTATTGGAACATTCATACACGTAAGTCCTGAAAGCCCCCAAGTTGCATCCAGAATGAATTTAGGCTTGCAAAATATTGTAATTGCACTTTCAGCAGGGTTTGTTGGTACACTTTCAATGTTAATCCCTGAAATTTCGTCAACAGTTGTTGGAGTTATGATTGCAGTTGCCCTGATGCCACCATTAGTTGCATTTGGTTTAATGCTTGGTTCAGGATATTACTTAGAATCAGTCCCGATTCTGATACTATTTATTGTAAATATAATCTCAGTTAACTTTGCATCTGCATCATTGTTTTATATTTACGGCATAACCCCTTACAAATGGTGGGAAATTGAAAAAGCAAGAAAATTATCAATATTTACCATAATATTCTGGTTCTCAAATCTCTTAATTCTTGCGGGTATTATCATGCTATTTGGAAATGGAAATTTGAAAATAATATAAATCCTTAAAAAAATAAATTAGAGTAGATAACTTTGGGGATGAGATTATGACCAGAAATCCTGTTGTTGCAGGGATGTTTTATCCTGCTGAATACCATGAATTACTTGAAATGATCGAATACTGCTATTTGAACCCAAGGGGCCCTAAAGAACTGCCTTCAAAACGGGGAAAATACACAAAACCGCTTGGAATCGTATCGCCACATGCAGGATATATCTACTCTGGACCTGTTGCCGCACACGGGTACAAAAAAATATCTGAAAACATCAGCGGAGAAATCACCGCGATAATTCTTGGTCCAAACCATACGGGACTTGGTTCTGGAATTGCCACCATGAAAGGGACATGGAAAACGCCTTTTGGAGATATGGAAATCGATAACGAATTTGCTGACAGATTATGGAAAGAATGCGATATTTTAGATATGGATGAAAATTCACATTTGAGAGAACACTCAATAGAAGTACAGCTACCATTTTTAAAGCATCTTGAAGACCTAAATATCGCAAAATTCAAATTTGTCCCAATATCTATGATGATGCAGGATTATGACTCTTGTATTGATGTAGGGTATGTTATTGCAAAAGTTGCAAGGGAATTAAACAGAAAAATTGTAATAATTGCTTCTACAGACTTTTCACACTACGAACCCCAAGAACAGGCTTCAAAAAAAGATGCAGTTGTTATAAAAGACATTTTAAAATTAAATGATGAAGAAATATTCACTGATGTTGTAACACACAATATAAGCATGTGCGGATACGGGCCAGTTATTGCAATGGTCAAAGCAATGAAAGATTTGGGTGCTAGGACCTCATATTTACTTTATTATTCAACTTCTGGTGATGTTACAAAAGATTATTCAGAAGTCGTTGGATATGCTTCACTGCTAATAAAATAGGTTTAAAATAAGCTAAAATAATAAATTAATAGTTTCTAAAATTAGTTCGAGTTTAAATAATCTTTAAGTTCTTTTTTTAAATCATTTACTGAAGGAGCAGTTCCTTCAAATATAATGTCTTCATCAAATGCAACTGCTGGAGCCATTAATACCCATTCAGAAATTTCTTTTATATCCGTTACTTTTTCAATTTCTGCGTCAATGTTCATCTCCAAAACTGCTTTTTTAACGTTTTCGTACGTTTCATTGCATTTTGAACATCCCATACCAAATACTCTTATTTTCATAAATCCACCTTTGAAATTTTATTGATAAATCAAATTATATTTTTTAATTAATAATTAATTTTGTAGAATTTTTATGTGTTTTGGAATTTTCTGGACAAAAAATAGCGAAATTACACTAAATACTGCACCCATGATAAATGGAGTCTTCCAGTTTGCCATCCACAAGATTCCGCCAACCACAGGAATTATAACTGCCGAAATATGATTTATTGCAAATCCAACACCCATTGACGGCGCGATATCTTCGGAATCTGCGGTTTTTTGAAAGTATGTATTTATCCCGATAGCAAAGCTGAATACGATATGGTCGATTATGTAGAGTAAAACTGCAATATTCCTGTTTTCAATAAATGCATAACCTAAGAAAACGAACGTTAACGTCACATATTCTATTGTAAGCATCTTTCGTTCCCCCAAATTATTTATTCCCTCTGCAACCTTTGGAGCCGTGAAATAGATCAATAAATTGTTTAAAACAAATAATACTGCAACTTCAGAAACACTAAATCCATAGTTTTGAACCAGTAAAAATACTGCAAATGCGATAAAGATCTGCCTTCTTGCACCACTTAAAAAGTTTAAAACGTAGTATAACCAGTATTTTTTCTTTACAACCATTCCTTTTCTTTGTGGGACCGTTTCTTTAAAGATTGGATTTTTAAAAAGTGAATAAACCCCGATTAACATTATAACTATCCCATAAATTAGATAATTTGTCCATATAGGCAACAGTTTAACACTTAACCATATAAAAAATCCTGCAATAATACTTGCGATTGCACCGTAGCTACTAAATCTTCCAAAAACTACTGGCGCCTCTTTTTTATTAAAGTGCTGGAGTGTAAGCGATTTATTGGTTGTTTCAAAATAGTGAAATCCCAAAGACATTAAAAACGTCGTGATAATTAAACCTTGAACTGTTGGGAATAATCCGGTTATTGCAACACCAAAACCCATTAAAATTGTTGAAAGCGCTGAAAGCCTGTGTTCTTTTATCACTAAAAGTACATAAATTACAAGAAACGTTAAAAAACCAGGTATTTCTCGAATAGACTGGATTAAACCCATTTGAAATCCATTTATACCGACAACGTCCACTGCAAAATTGTTAAAAAGCGTTCCCCAAACCTGATGAGAAATTGCGGCTGCAACTATTAGAAAAAAGAGGTAATTGTACATTGGATTTTTTTTGATTTCTATCATCGATACACCGATTGTTTACAATTAAGTTAAGTTTAAACAATTATTCTCAGGTTTTAATATTTATAGGGATTACAATTTTCGGGTTTTCGGCATTACTGTAATTTTATTCATTTTTTTACTCTTCTTCTACCTTTGAGTCCTGAAACATCTATTTCCATTTTTGTACCGCAAGATTCGCAGTTTGGAATTTCAACTTCTGCGGCTTTACATATACAGACATCTACACGATAAGTAATTCTTTTTTTACAGTTTGGACACTGCAAATTCCACTGGAGCATTCTATCACCTTGATACTAGTATAATTCAAAACAGGATATATTTATAACTATCAATATATCGATTAATTTTAATATATTTAAAAAACATCTGAATACATGGATTAAATTTTAAAAAATAAAAAGAAAAAAGGATTTTAAAGGTATTTTTGAACGAACAATTCAGCATTTAAAACACTTGCTCCTGCAGCTCCCCTTATTGTGTTGTGTTCAAGTGCAGTGTATTTTACAGTGAAGATCGGGTCTTTTCTAACCCTTCCAACAACGATTGACATTCCTTTTCCAGTATTTCTGTCAAGTCTTGGTTGAGGTCTGTCATTTTCTTCCCTTAAAACAATTGGTTTTGCGTAGCTTGGTAAATTTAAACCTTTTAATGGATCAAATTCATTCATTGCTTTTGCAACTTCCTCAGGCGTTGCTTCTTCGGTTGTTTTTACAAATATGCTTTCAGTGTGGCCATCAATTACTGGAACTCTGTTGCAAGATACGCCAATTTTAAAGTTTCCGTTTTTAAAATTGTTTCCGTCCATGCTTCCAAGAATTTTTAATGATTCTGTCTGCATTTTTTCTTCTTCACCGCCAATGTATGGAACCATATTGTCTAAAATTGCCATTGAAGGAACCCCACTGTATCCCGCACCGCTTATTGCCTGCATTGTGGTGATATTTACTAAATCAATTCCAAATTTATCCATTATCGGTTTTAATGAAATTACTGCCCCAATTGTTGAACAGTTTGGATTTGTAATTACTGCACCATCTGAGCACCTGTTGCTTTTTTGCGCTTCAAGCATTCCAAAGTGTTCAGGGTTTACTTCTGGAACAATTAATGGAACGTCTGATTCCATTCTCATTGCTGAAGCGTTTGAAAATACATATTTTCCAGCTTTAGCAAATTCTGGCTCAAGTGTTTTTGCCAGATCTGCCGGTAGCGCTGAAAAAACAATATCAACATCATCATAAGCTTTATCGTTTGGGTCGGTTGAAACAACAGTTGCATTTGCAATTTCTTCAGGAATTGGTTCGGTCTGGTACCAGTAGCATGCATCCTTGTAAGTTTTTCCTGCACTCCTCTGTGATGCGCCAAGCGCTTCGAGTTCAAAAACGGGATGATTTTCAAGCATCTGTATAAATCTCTGTCCAACGTTTCCAGTAGCTCCCAAAATACCTACTTTTATGTTCATTCTTTCACCTTTGGATAAAAATTATTGAAATAATGATTAAGAACACTATTTTTTTAGTAAATATAATTTAAAAGGAATTTATCCTTTTACAACTCCCATCGGTTTCATTTTTGCAACTTTTAAAGATATCCCTGAATCATGGCATATATCTGCAACATTTTCAATATCTTTGTAAGCTTCAGGACATTCTTCTGCAATGACCCCTTTTGAATCTGCCATTACCAAAATTCCTTTCTTTTGGAGTGCTTCCTGAACTTCATTTCCAGTGTAGAGTTTAAGTGCTTTTACTCGACTTAAGGCCCTTCCAGCACCGTGTGCAGTTGATCCAAATGTTTGTTCCATTGCTTTTTCTGTTCCGTGCATTAAATAAGACGCAGTGCCCATATCACCTGGAATTATTACTGGCTGTCCAATATTAACGTAATCTGATGGAATCTCAGCATGACCTGGCCCAAATGCCCTTGTAGCACCTTTCCTGTGAACAACGACATTTTTCAACACTCCATCAATTAAATGCTGCTCTTTTTTAGCAATGTTATGTGCTACATCATATATTATATCCATTTCTAAATCTTCCGCACTCGTTTTAAATATCGTTTCAAAACTTTCCCTTATCCAATGCGTAATTAACTGTCTGTTCGCCCATGCATAGTTTGCACCGCAAGACATTGCTTTAAAGTACTTTTGACCTTCTTCCGAATTTATCGGTGCACATGCAAGCTGTCTGTCGGGTAATTTAATATTATATTTTTTTGCAGCGTTTTCCATGTATCTTAAGTAATCTGCACATATCTGGTGTCCAAGACCTCTTGAACCCGTGTGTATCATTAAAACTACCTGATCAGGTGACACTCCAAACGTTTTTGCAGCATCTTCATCAAATATTTCATCAACATACTGAACTTCTAAAAAGTGGTTACCACTACCTAAAGATCCAAGTTGTGGAAGTCCTCGTTTTTTAGCATTGTCTGAAACAAGCGTTGGATCTGCTTCTTTCATTTTTCCATGTTCTTCAATATGGTTTATATCTTTTTCCCAACCATATCCTTCTTCAACTGCCCATGAAACCCCTTCTTCAAGGACACTATCAATTTCATCTTTTGTAATTCTTATTTTTCCTTTGCTTCCAAGTCCTGAAGGAACATTTTTAAAAATTTCTGATAAAAGTTCCTTTAATTTTGGAGTAACATCGTTTTTCGTTAAATTTGTTTTAACTAGTCTCACACCACAGTTGATATCAAAACCAACTCCGCCAGGACTAATTACTCCTGTAACTTCGTCAAATGCGGCAACTCCCCCGATACAAAAACCGTATCCGTAGTGGCAGTCGGGCATTGCAAGTGAGTACTTTTGAATACCTGGAAGACATGCAACATTTGCAATCTGTTTAAATACATCCGCTTCAAGATGTTCAAACAATAATTCATCAAGGTAAACGTTTCCGGGAACCCTCATGCAGTCTTTATAACTTACTGGAAGCTGGTACGTTTTTTCAGCGATTTTAGTAACCGTAGATTTCATAATTTCACCGGTAAAGAAATGATTTTAAAATCGATAATTCGTATTTTATACTTAAATAAAAGAATAAGTTTATTTAATTAAAAACTTTATTACTCCAAAGTATTAATCTTTACCGTTTTTGGTATTTGGGTGAAAATAATGGCTTTTGAATTTACAATTTACGCAAAAGGACACGAAAATATCAGCGCAAATCACAAAAGTACACTTGAAATTACAAAAGAAAACCACGTGACGTGCACTGGCGACTGCATCATTGGAATTTCTGCAGACAAATCTATGCTCGATTTTTCGGAAAGTTTTAAAGAAAATTTAAGAAATTCGGATAAAATTACTGTTGAAATTGAAGTTGATGGATTAAAAGAAGTAATTACTGGAAAAGGTAACTCAAAATTAACACTTGACCATAAAACAGATATTGTAATTAGAACGAGCGACTTTTCATGTAGTAGGACGTTAATGGTTAATTCAGATAAGGCTTCAAAAGACATAAACCGCGAAATTGTTAAAAAATTAAAAAAAGGAGCAGATTTGAAGTTTAAAATAATTGTTGAATAAATTTATTTTAGCAATTCTAAAATTTCTTTTAGTTTTTTAACGTCGACCTGACCTGGGGCAGATGCTTTTCCTTCCATTGATGCAAAGGTGAGTATTGATCCAAAATCCAAACCCAAAATCCTTGTAAGTTTTCCAGATTCGCCCATGCCAATTGCAATTATTTTTCCAGCATACCTGTTCATCAAATTTAATATTTTTAAAGTATCTTCTTTTGAATGCGCAAACGTTGCAAATTTTGCAATGTCTCCAATTTTTAACTCTTTTTCAACTACATCAATTAATTCGTCAATTTCAGGGGTTTTTTCAAAATCGTGGTATGAAACGATAATTTTCGTAGTTGATCCAATTTCATTTCTATATTTAACCAATTCTAAGTTTTTTTCTTCTTTTAGTTCAATGTCCACAAATTTCACATTATTTTTTATCGCGTGTTTTAAAAGCTCGATTCTTTCATCGTTTGACTTTTTCCAAGCTCCACCTTCCCATTCTGCTCTTATTGTAATTATGGACGGAATTTTTGAAAACTCTTCGATATCTTCAAAATTTACATCATTTAATAAATCAATTCTAAATTCCACAATATCTCCGTATTTTAAAGCTTCTTTTGCGGAATTTATTGCATCAGACACATCTTCATCAATTACAGGAATACAGATCATATATAACACCTATTCTCTATACTTTTTAGATACAACTTCCCTAATCTTTTTAGCAGTTATCGGCCCAACTCCTTCAACAGCCTTCAATTCTGCTTCTGATGCAGTAAATATATCTTCAACCGAATTAAAGTTATCCAAAAGATTTTCAGCCATTACTGGCCCAACATCAGGAAGACCTTCTACCAAAAATTTTTGACGTTCTTTTAAAGACATTGGCCTTTTTCCATATCTTATAGATATTTCTCGTTTTTCTTTTATCTGCTCCCTTTCTGCAAGTTTTACCAAGATATCTGCTGTATCTTCAATATCCCTTGAAAACATTACTGGTATCTGGTAATCGATCATTATTGAAAACATCATACCGCGTATCGCGTTTTCGTGAATTCTAACAAATTCATTTCCTTCGATAATCATTAAAGGTCTTTCATATTTTTTTAAGTCCATTACCTGATTAAACAGCCTTTTATCAATGATTGAGTTTTCAAAGTCCTCTGCAGTTTTTCTCTCAACTGCAACCCTGTCACTTAAAATATAATCCCCGATTTCAAGGGTTTTAAATTCAACTTCTGCTTTTTCTGAAAGGTATCTTCCAATATGACGTTCTCTTGAATCCACTATTATGGTTGCCTTGTTTGGCAGTCCACTTTTACTTTTTTTATCATGTTTTGTCGGTTTCTTTTCTTCTAAGTTATCAGATGTTTTAGAACTTACAACCGATCTTAAATCCATGTAGTGATCTTTATTATTTGTATCATCAAAATTCTCTTTGTTTCCACTTTCTTCTTCCGTTAATTCTTTTAATTTTTTATTTAATGTAGTTTGCATGTTTTTTAGGATATTTTTCATGTTCTTTTCTTTTGCAAGCCCTGCTCGATAATATCCTTCATCCCGAGTTTTTTGTGCAATTAAAACGATTACCTGTCCGCCTTCGCCCCTTGCAGCACGACCTCTTCTTTGAATCATTCTGATTTCTGAAGGAACTGGTTCGTAAAATAAAACATAATTTACACTTGAAATATCAATTCCCTCTTCTGAAACACTCGTTGAAACAAGCACATTTGCCTCATTTTTAAATCGTTCAATTGCTTTTGCCTGTTCTTTCTGATTCATCCCTTTTCCATCTTTATTGGATTGCCCAACAAACATTATTGCTTCAATTCCATTTTCAGAAAGTAAATCCACAATTTTTTGAACTGTATCCCTATACTGTGCAAAAATAATTATTTTTTCGTTTTCTTTTAAAATTTCTTTTACAATTTCAAGCATCTTTTCATATTTTGGATGCTCTATATCGATTTCGTTTAAATTTTTAACCGCCTGAATAAATCTTGGATCATTTGTAATTTCCTTTGCAGACTTTGTATTTTGAGTTAAAAGTTTCTGGTAATAATTTAAAAACGTGCTTTTGCCTTGTGTTTCAAGCATTTCAATTGCATGCTCTAATTTTACAGCTTCAGATGAAATTCGAAGCATTTCATACTTTATATTATCATCCATTGCCATTATTTTTTTGTTTAACCCGAGTAATTCGGATTTATTTACAGTTATAGAATGAATTACCCTATTTTCTTTTAAATCTCTTAAACGATCCTTTAATGCATTTTTTAAAAGAGTTAAATTTACTTCAAACTCTTCGGGAAGTTCGACACGTTTTGGCCGCATTTTAACTTTTGCAACGTATGGTGCAACATCTGGGTCTTCCTCCGTTTTTATTTCAACGTGTTCGATTCCCAAATTCCCACAGATTTCAAATATTCTATCAATGTTTGAACCAGGGGATGCTGTTAATCCTAAAACATGCGATTTTTTCTTAAACTTGTTTGCAACAAACGTGTAAGAGTGGTTTCCAGTTGTGTGATGTGCCTCATCAGCAATTAAAAGTGAAAATTGAGATGGTTTTAAAATTTTAGAAATAATATCGTTTTCTGCAACCTGAGGTGTTGCTATAAAGATTTTACCAGATTCCCACATTGCTTCTCGTTTTTTTGGTGAGATTTTACCGTTTAAAATGACAATCTTTTCTGAATCGATGTTTAAAAATTGATTCATGCTCTTAAAGTGCTGGTCTACAAGCGGCCTTGATGGTGCAATGATTAAAACTTTTCCATCTTGTTTAGATAAAATTCCAGCTATTGTAAGGGCCGCAATTGCAGTTTTACCAAGTCCTGTTCCAAGAACACATAACGTATTTTGCTTTAGTGCACTTGCTACAACGAGTTGCTGGTAAATTCTAGCTTCAATAGTTTCTGGTTTTATCAAAGGATGAGTTACATGCATTAAAACACCATTATTTGGCCTTGCATTAAAAATCCAAGTTTATTAACTTTATATTATTATAAAATATATAACTACTACTTAAAACTTAAAAATAAACCTAAATCAAAAGTAATCTTAAGTAAATCTGATTTTAAAAAATATGAAAAAAGTGTTTAAATTAGTTACTGCTGTTAAAATATTCTTCAACTTTTTCTGCGATTGTTTCAAAAACCCAATTTCTCTTTTCTTCGTCTCTTTCAAGAAGCGTGAATCTCATTCCATTGTGTTCTGAACAGAATGATGTTAAAGGAACACCGCAAATTCCAGTAGATGCAAGTAAGTAATATACAAATCTTTTATCTTCAGGGATTCCTTTTGAAATCGATTCAACATAATTTTTAAGTCCACTATCTTGAATTTTCAAAGATTGGTTTTCATTTAAATATTCTTTTTCTAAAACTATGGTGTTATAGAATGCACCATCAGTTCTGTTTACATTTAGTCCATCGATATTTTTCATTTTATTGTATACGTACTTTGAAGCCGTTTCGTAGTAGCTTTTCCTTTCTTCAAGGTACTTATTATATCGTTTATCAGACATTATCTTTGGAATTACTTTTTGAGGAAGTGTTGTCGAACATACTTCAATCATTTTAAACTTGCAGATGTTTTCAGTGTATTTCTTGAATAATTCATCACTTTGAGTATTGTAAAACTCTGTCCAACCACACCTTGAACCAGGCCATGGCAGATCCTTAGAAATTCCCTTTAAAGAAATCCCTGGAACGTCATCTAAAACTTCTGATAAGTAGTTGTGTTTTTTTCCATTATAAACAAGGTTAGAATATATTTCATCCGCTAAAATGAAAAGGTCGTATTCATTTGCAATGTCTACAACTTCGCTTAATATTTTCTTTGAATAAACTGCACCGGTTGGATTTCCAGGATTTATTAATAATATCGATGCAATTGATGGATTATATTTTACTTTATTTCTCAAATCATCAATATCTGGATTCCATCCGTCATCCTTATCCAATTCATACATTACAGGCCTACAGTTTGAATAAAGTCCTTCTGCAGAAGAATGTGTGGAATATGCGGGTGTTGGGCCAATTACCCTACACTCTTTTCTCATCAAACCGTAAATATTTGTGATAGCGTCCCCTAAACCGTTAAAAAACACGATTTCATCAGGCGTAATTTGTGCCCCATTTCTGCTGTTGTTTAAATCAGTTAAAAACTCCCTCGTTTCTAAAAGACCCCTTGTAGGACAATATCCATAAGAACTGTCATCCATTGTGGTTTCTGAAACTATTTCTTTTATCCAGAGGGGAAGCTTTTCTCCTTTGGCAATAGGATCACCAATATTTTCCCATACAACTTCTAATCCCGAACTTTCGGCTTTTTTAGCCACCTTTACAATTTCTCTGATTTCATAGGACAACTCCCCTACTCCTGAACTGACAATATCGGTTCTCATTGCTTCCACCTCCATCGTGTTTGCTGTATTGTTTAACTTTTGAAATTTTATTTTGAAAGCTTTTTAATAGGGTTCTATTATAGTTGTTATTATTTTCCAATAACGTCTAACTGTTCCCTTTTTATTTTTTAATATATAAAGATAACTATCGAGTGATTTTTTAATAGAGCCCTATTATTTATAAAGTATATAAATAAAATATGAAGAGAATAATTAACCATTAAAGTGTGATATTAATTAGATTTTAAAATTAAAAGTTCAGGAATAAAAACCAAATATAAAATCAACAACATAATATATCAGTTAATTAAGAAATATAAGCAATTATTATCCAAATAGTATTTTATAAATTTTTCCGCAGGTTCTTGGTGAATACAATGGCATCATTATCAGAAATCCACATGAAAAACTTCAAATCATTCAAAAATTCAAAATTAAAAATTCCCGATGGCTTCACTGCAATACTGGGGCCCAATGGATCAGGAAAATCAAATACCATTGATGGCATATGTTTTGTTCTTGGAAAAACTTCGGCAAAATCGCTTCGTGCAGGTAAATTTAACCAGCTTATTACTTATCATAATGGAAAAAGGGAAAATTTCGCAGAAGTTACGCTTATTTTTGATAATAAAGATAGAAAAATGCCTGTAGATTCAGATAAGGTTGGGATATCGCGAAAAGTTAAGATAAACGGCGATAACAACTACTACCTGATTTGGAATGAAGAAAAGGAAGTTAAGGAAAATGGGGAAATAAAAACCGTAAAGGAAGAAAAACGAAAGAAAGTAAAAAAATCTGAAATTTTAGATGTCATTGGAAAAATATCCCTTAGTGCTGATGGATTTAACATTATCCTCCAAGGAGACCTGATAAAAATTATAGATACCACACCAAATGAAAGAAGAAAGATTATCGATGAAATAAGTGGTGTCGCAGAATTCGATGAAAAAGGGGAAAAAGCAAAAAAAGAACTTGAAAAAGCAAGGGAATTCATTGAAAAAATTGATATCAGAATTAATGAAGTAAAAAACAATCTGGAAAAACTTAAAAAAGAAAAAGAAGATGCTGAAACTCATGTTAAATTAACAGAAGAATTAAAAGCAACAAAATACATTTTAACTTCTAAAAAAATTGAATTTTTAAACGGAATTTTGGAAAAAACTAAAGAAGAAATTGAAGCACTCAAAGAAATGAAAGTCTGTTTCTTAAAGGAAATTTCTGAATACGATGCAAAATCAAACGATATTAGAAATAGGCTTCAAAATTTGATAAACGAGCTAAATGAAAAAGGAAATGAAGAGATAATGGAACTTCACAAGTCCATTAAAGAAATGGAAGTAACCGTTGATAACGACAAAAAGTCCTTAAACGGAGCTCTCGATGACTTGAAAAATGTAAATTCGCAATCCGAAAAAAAAGGACAGGATTTAGTAGAAACTAGACAAAAAATAGAAACCATAAGGACCGAAACACTCCAAAAAGAAGCGGAAATTAACACTTTAAAAACTGAAATGGAAAATCTTGAAACTGAAAAGAAGAAGTTGAAGTCAAAGGTTGAAGAAAGTGAAACTCAGACTGAAATATTGAAACAGCAGGAGCGAAAATTATCTGAAAGAATAAATGAAAGTCAGAACGAACTTTACAATTTCAAAAATGAATTTAATGCTCTTGAAAATGAAATTAACAAAAAATCATTTAATTTAACAAAAAATAAAGAAACTATCGAAACCCTGCAAAAAGAACTTGAAGAAATACGTTCAGAACATGAAGATACTAAAAGCCTGTACAAAGAACTTGAGGATGTTGCGGTTGAACTTGAATACTCTAAAAAGAAAGTTGTAACACTTTTAGAAAATAAAAAAGAGTACCAGGAAAAATTGGATAAATCTCATGCCGATTACATAAAAGAAAATGCTAAAATTAAGGCAATGAAAGATATGGAAGATTTCAGCCTTGATAGGGCCGTAAAAAGTGTTCTTGAAGCAAAATTACCTGGAGTAGTGGATATTGCAGGAAATTTAGGAAAAACTGATGCAGAATACAAAACTGCAATTGAAAATGCAGGTGGAAACAGGCTAAATTACATCGTTGTAAAAAGAATGGATGATGGTGCAAGAGCAATTCAGTATTTAAAAAAGAATAATCTTGGTAGAACCACATTTTTACCACTTGATAGGATCAATGGACCAGAAGCTCTTTATCTATATGATGAAGGGATCGTTGGAAGGGCGATTGATCTTGTTGAATTTAAACCGGAATATGAAAACTTATTCAGATATGTTTTTGGAAATACGATCATTGTTGAAAATTTAGATTACGCAAAAACCTTATCAAAAGATCACAAAGCACGATTTGTAACTCTTGAAGGTGAGGTCATCGAGCCATCCGGTGCGATGATTGGTGGACGTTCAAGAAAAAAATCAGTTATTAAAGTTGATATAGACACATCCAAACTTGAAAAACTTGCAGAGCAGATTTCAGAACTCGACGGTACATTATCTGAAACTAAAGATGAAATTGAACGCCTTCAAAATAAAAATGCAACATATTCAACAAGAAAGATGGAACTTGAAAGCAGATTAAAGATTATTAAAGATTTGGAACATAAAAAAGAAGGAATACTCACAAACAATGGAGTAAAAATTAAAGAACTTGAATTGGAATCCCGAAAGCTCGAAGAAGAACTAGATTATTTAGAAGGTTCAAAAGAAGAACTCGAAAGAAAAATCGAAGAATTTACTAAAAAAATTAGTGGATTTACAACCCAAAGGGAAAGGATTTCTGAAGAAATAGCATCTTTTGAAAATTCAGAGCATTCCAAAAGAATCAAGGTAATAGATGAAACTATTCTTAATTTTGAAAAGAAAAAAAATGAATTTGAAAACGAAATAAAAAGGGATGCAGTGCTTATTAAAGAAGTTTTAATCCCAAAAATAAGCGAATTAAATAGCAATATCAAAGAATTAAGTGAAAAAAAGACAATTCTTGAACAAAACATTCAATTCTACAAAAACAATGTTGAAAAGAACTTTGAAATTTTGAAAACCAAAAAAGAACGCTACGAAGACCTTACAAAAGATTTAAGAGAACTTACTGAAAAGAAAGAAGCGTTTGAAAAAGAACTGGAAATATTAAATGGCGAAAAAAGAAGAGTTTACGGAAGAATTAACCAGAACGAAAGTCAGATCAACAGCCTTTCGATTGATAAGGCAAAATATGAAACTAGGCTTGAAGAAGAAGATAGAAAATTATACGTTTGTGAAAATATCGAACAAATATCTGAAGATATTACTTCCAAAATAAAAGAGTTTGATGTAGATGCTCTTGAAAGTCACCAGATCGACCTTGAAGGACATATCAAAAAATTAGAACCTGTAAACATGCGTGCTATTGATGATTATCAATATATTGTAGATAGATACGACGAACTCTTTGAAAAAAGAACTGATTACGAAAACGAAGAAAAAAAATATCTCCATTTAATTGAAGAAGTCAGCAAAAGGAAAAAAGAAGTATTTATGGATGTTTACTTAAAAGTTGCTGAAAACTATGAAAAGATATATACTGAAATTGGGGGAAGTGGAAAATTAAGTCTGGAAAATCCAGAAGATCCATTTTCAGGCGGTTTATTAATTGATGCATCCCCAATGAACAAAAAATTACAGAGCCTGGATGTAATGAGCGGTGGTGAAAAGTCGCTTACTGCACTTGCATTTTTATTTGCGATCCAGCACCTAAATCCTGCTCCGTTCTACGTGCTTGACGAAGTTGATGCTGCACTTGATACAAAGAATGCGGGATTAATCGGTGAAATGATTAAAAATGCATCGAAAGATTCACAGTTCATTGTAATATCTCACCGTGAACAGATGATAAGTAAGTCTGACGTTATGTATGGAGTATGTATGGAAAATGGACTCAGTAAATTAGTCGGATTAAAAATTTAAGATATTTAATATAAAATAATTTTCGGTGAATCTCATGAAAAGTATTTTGGATGAAACTATTGAACTTTCTTCTGATTTAATATCTATAAACTCAGTAAATCCAACTTTTGGTGGAATTGGGGAAAAAGAAAAGTCAATTTACATAAAAAATAAGCTAAAAGAATACCGTTATATGTATTCGATAAAAAATTGCGAAATAATCGAATACAATTCAGTTGATTCAGACGGAATTGAAAGGCCAAATATCGTTTCAAAATACGATTTTGGAAAAAAGGATACCTTAACAATAATTTCACACATGGACATAGTTCCTGAAGGGGACCTTAGCCTCTGGAACTCCAACCCATTCAAAGCCGAAATAAAAGACGGAATAATTTATGGGAGAGGCAGTGAAGACAACCATAAAGGAATAGTTTCATCGTTTTTGCTTTTAAAGATGATTTTTGAAGAAAAAATCGATCCAAAATATAATCTAAATCTAATTTTTGTAGCTGACGAAGAAGACGGCAGTAAATACGGTCTATCTTACCTTGTAAATAATTTTGAAGATGAACTTTTCGGCTCAAAAGATTTAATAATTGTTCCAGATTTTGGAATGCCTGAAGGAGAATTTATTGAAATTGCTGAAAAAAACATACTATGGATAAAGTTTAAAATTACTGGAAAACAGTGCCATGGAAGTGTTCCTGAAAATGGAATAAACGCAGATTTAATCGCATTTTCATTTGGAAAAGGACTTTACGATAAACTCTACGGTAAATATACTGGCATAAATCCAATATTCAACCCCGCATTTTCAACGTTTGAACCCACAATTTTGAAAAATAACATTGAAAACATAAATACAATTCCGGGATACGTTGAATTAAACTTTGACTGCAGAATTATTCCAAAATACGATCCAAAAGAAATCCTAAACGATATTGAAAATTATATTGAAGTTTTTAAAAATGAAATTGAAAAACATATTCTCCATTTTGATATTTCTGAAAAAGAAAATATTTCGATAACTTACGAGATTTTAAAACTTGAAAAAGCAGAAGAAACAAAAAAAGATTCAGAAGTTGTTAAAAAACTAGGTTCTGCAATTAAAAACGTGTTAAATAAAGAACCCATATTATGTGGAATGGGTGGTGGAACCGTTGCCGCATTTTTAAGAGAAAAAGAATACAACACTGCAGTTTGGGGGATTGGAGACGAAACTGCACACCAGCCAAATGAACACGTGAAAATAGAAAATTTAATAAAAATGGCAGAAGTGTATCTTGATATATTAAAATAAGTGGTAGTCGTGTACGTTGTAAAAATTGGCGGAAGTTTAACGAATAACGCAGTGAATATTCTTGAAAATCTTAAAAAATCGGGAGAAAAAGTTGTAATTATGCCTGGCGGGGGAAATTTCGCAAATGTGGTTCGAAATCTTCATGAAAATGAAAAAATTAATGATATTTCTGCACATAAACTTGCAACAATGTGTACGGATATAACTGGAACCTATTTTTCCGAAATTTCGGGGATAAAAACAGCAGATAATCTGTTTGATGCAAAAAAAATCCTGAGAGATGAAAGTATAGTTATAATACTTCCATCAAATATTATACTTAGTACTGATGAACTGCCCTATTCTTGGGAAGTTACTTCGGATTCATTTGCAGCATATATAGCAAAATTATTAAACTCTAAAACACTAATTATAGCCACCGACGTCGACGGAATTTATGATAAATATCCTGAGGGAAAACTATTAAATACAATAAATACAAAAACGATTAAAGGTTTTACGTCTGTGGATAAACACCTACCAAAACTTATATCCGAATACGGCATTAAGTGCTTTGTTGTTAACGGAAATCATCCTGAGAGAATAAATAACATTTTTAAAGGCGTAGTAGATACGTATACGAAAATAACCTTGAAATAAAACACTATGGTGAGAAACATGAAACAAAAATGTACTTCTTGCAATGCAGAAATTGCAGCTAGAGAAAATGCTACAAAATTCTTGTGCCCTAACTGTGGAAAAGCAGAAATCATAAGATGCGAAAAATGCAGAAAATTAAGCAACGGATACAGTTGCCCAGTATGTGGATACGAAGGTCCTTAAATTAATCTAAAAACGAAACTTAGGTGAAAATATGGCTACAGTTATCGCAAAAGTAAAAGTAATGCCTACAAGCCCAGAAGTAGAAAAAGAATCTTTAAAAGAATCTTTAAAAGAACTCGTTGAACAAAACGATGCAAAATGCAGAGGAGTAACTGACGAACCACTCGCATTTGGACTCTACACTGTGTATGTAATGGTTGAAATGGAAGAAAAAGAAGGCGGAATGGACCCTATCGAAGAAGCTATGAACGCTTTAGAAAATGTAGAAAGCGCTGAAGTAGTTGAACTTTCACTCGTTTAATTTCACCAATACTAATTTTTTAAATAACGAAAAATAGCCCTAACTTAAAATAACACTCATTCTAAGCTTTAATTCAAAATATGGGATTGTTATGATAAACTATATAAATAAGTTTAAGCAAATAAAAAAGGCTATTGACTATATGGATGATAGGGGATACTCTATCAATGTAAAACATGAAAATAATCCTGTTATAGAGATTGGAAATAAAAAAACCAATCCAATAATAAAAAACACGATTGGAAACGTGAAAGTACACTACATCAATACAGCTAAACTCCTGTTAAAGATGAGAGACTAACCCGATTGAGGTGAAGACGATGGCTAAACTAAAATACAAAGTTGAAGCTGACCCAAAGAACACTGCAAGAGCTATGGGCAGAACTTTAAGAATATCAAGAAAACATGCTATTGAACTTTGCAGAGAATTAAGTGGAATGAAATTAGATGCTGCTGTTGCATACTTAAACAGAGTAATCGCATTAGAAACTCCTGTTCCATTCAAAGTTCACAACAAAGACTTACCACACAGAAAAGGAAAAATTGGAACACACTCAGGTAGATTCCCACAGAAAGCTTCGTTAGAAATCTTAAACGTTTTAGATAACGCTAAGAAAAACGCTGAGCAAAAAGGATTAAACACAGAAAAATTAAGAATTAAACACATATCATCAAACAGAGGCTTCACAATTAAAAGATATATGCCAAGAGCATTTGGTAGAGCAAGCCCTAAAAACCAAGAAACAATACATATCCAAGTAATCCTTGAAGAATTCTACTAATGGTGAAACAATGATTGAAAGAACATTTGTTGGAGAAAATGTTTCCGAAACATTAATCGACGAATACTTTAAAACTAAATTAGTTAGAGCAGGATACAGCCACATCGATTTCAAAAAAACACCAATTGGAACAAGAATAACTGTATTCGCTGAAAAACCAGGTTTCGTTATCGGAAGAAAAGGAAAAATGGTTAAAGAATTAACTGAAACACTCGCAACAGAATACTCAGTTAAAAACCCACAAATTGAAGTTAAACAGGTTGAAAACCCAGATTTAGACCCTGCTGTTGTTGGACACAAGATCGCATCTTCATTAGAAAGAGGAATGCACTTTAGAAAAACAGCTCACTCAGCAATAAGAAGAGTTATGGGTTCAGGCGCTAAAGGTGTTGCAATCATAGTTTCTGGAAAATTATCCGGAGAAAGGTCAAGAACTGAAAAGTTCATGGACGGATACATGAAACACTGCGGTGAACCTGCTGAAGCACTTGTAAACAAGTCACACCAATTAGCAAAATTAAAACTCGGTATTGTTGGAGTTACTGTAAAAATAATGAGACCTGACGTATCATTACCTGATGAAATTGTAATTTCATCCGGCGAAATCAAAGAAGTTAGTGAAATTAGTGAAGTATCCCAAGAATAAGGTGATGTAAATGGCGATCTTAAAAGCTAGCGAAATAAGGGAACTTTCAGTTGAAGAAATGAAAGGAAAAATCGCAGAATTGAAAAGAGAATTAATGAAAGAAGGCGTAAACAAGTCAACAGGCGGTGCACCTTCAAATCCAGGTAAGATCAGCGAAACCAAAAGAACAATCGCTAGAATCTTAACAATCATGAAAGAAAAAGAAGCTCAAGCAGAAAATGCTTAAGCATAATTTTAAATACCATCAATCAGTATGTATATCCAGTATACTTATAACAAAATTAGTCTATCAAGATGAGAGGTGCATTGATGCCAGAGATTTGTCCTATATGTGGTTTACCAAAAGATTTGTGTGTCTGTGAAGAGATTGCAAAGGAAGAACAGAAAATTAAAGTTTACGTAACTAAAAGAAGGTTTGGTAAGCTGATGACAGTCGTCGACGGCTTTGATGCGGACTTGATTGATGTAAAAGATTTGGCTAAAAAGTTAAAAGATATATGTGCCTGCGGCGGAACTGTAAAGAAAGATTCTATCGAGTTACAGGGAGACCACAGGAGAAAAGCTGAAGAAACCCTAATCAAAATGGGATTCTCAAAAGACATGATAGATGTCAGATAATTAACTATTCACATGAGTATGTGGATACTGAAAAATGTACACCCCCATGCTCAAAGGGTAGGGACACCCATGAAATTGTCACAAAATATATTGAGACATGAACTAATTGGATTAAACCTTGAAGTTGTAAAATCTACAGATTCTGGTTTGATTTCAACAAAAGGTAGAGTAATTAACGAGACTAGAAATACGCTAGTTCTTGAAAAAGAAAACGGCAAGGAAATTACCCTCGTAAAAGAAATTTCAACATTCAGAATTCAATTTGAGTCTGAAAATGTTGTAAAAATCGATATCGATGGAAGACTACTTGTTGGACGACCTGAAGACAGGTTAAAAAGAAAAATAAAACAACTCTACTCGTACTAAGCTTCTCAGCTATTTTAAATGTCCCAAATTGAAAATAAGAATTAAAATTTAAGTTCTAAACAGGCGTTAGTGGTATTTGTGAAAACATTATATACCTGTAGCCCGTATTAAATCTGGAACTTTAAAATCGACATTAAACACTCTAAATAATTAGGAGGTATGATTATGTCAAACATTGGAATCGATGTAAAAGCTCCTGAAAACGTTTGTGAAGATCCTAACTGTCCATTCCACGGAACTTTATCCGTAAGAGGACAAATATTCGAAGGAATCGTTACAAGTGACAAAGGACACGACACAATCGTAATCAAAAGAGAAGTTACTGGATACATATCCAAGTACGAAAGATACGAAAAAAGAACAACTTCATTGGTTGCACACAACCCTGCATGCATCAAAGCAAAAGTTGGCGACACTGTGAAAGTTATGGAATGCAGGCCTATCAGTAAAACAAAATCATTTGTTGTAATTGAAAAAACTGAAAACCTGGAATAATCCTTTAAAA
Organism: Methanococcus maripaludis; assembly: GCF_002945325.1. NCBI lineage: Archaea > Methanobacteriati > Methanobacteriota > Methanococci > Methanococcales > Methanococcaceae > Methanococcus > Methanococcus maripaludis. The sequence goes on along the minus strand of NZ_CP026606.1, from coordinate 1,301,445 downwards.
GGTGAATATTATGAAAGGACTAGGTTCAAACATCGTAAGATCATTACCTAACGGAGCTAGACTCGTCTGTGCAGATAACACAGGTGCAAAAGAGCTCGAAGTAATTGCAGTTAAAAACTACGTAGGTACTGTAAGAAGGTTACCTGCAGGTGGTGTAGGCCATATGGTTTTCGTTTCAGTGAAAAAAGGTACTCCTGAAATGAGAAAACAGGTTTTACCTGCAATTATCATCAGACAGAAAAAAGAATACAGAAGAGCTGACGGTACAAGAGTAAAATTCGAAGATAACGCAGCTGTTATTGTTACCCCAGAAGGAACACCAAAAGGTTCAGAAATTAAAGGTCCAGTTTCAAAAGAAGCTGCTGAAAGATGGCCTGGTGTTTCAAGATTAGCTAAAATTATTCACTAATTAGGCATGTGGTGAAATCATGGTTTTGACAAACTCAAAACAGCCAAGAAAACAAAGAAAAGCACTCTACAACGCACCATTACATTTAAGAAATAGCGTTATGTCTGCAATGCTAGCAAAAGAATTAAAAGAAAAATACGCTAAAAACTCCCTTCCTGTGAAAAAAGGAGATACTGTAAAAGTACTCAGAGGAAATTTCAAAGGAATTGAAGGGGAAGTTTCAAAAGTTGACTACGCAGGATACAAAATCATTGTTGAAGGAGTAGTTAACAAAAAACAAGATGGAAATGAAACAGCATATCCAATTCATCCATCAAATGTTATGATTACCAAATTGGACGAATCAGACGAAAAGAGATTTAAAAATTCAAGTAACTAAGAGGTGTGAGCATGGCAATTAAAGGACCTAGAAAACATCTTAAAAGATTGGCTGCTCCAGCAAATTGGCAACTTCCTAGAAAAGTGAAAACATTTACGGTAAGACCATCACCTGGACCACATTCAATGGATAAATCCTTGCCATTATTGTTAGTTGTAAGAGATGTATTAAAATATGCTGACAATGCAAGAGAAGCTAAAAAAATTATCCAAACAGGAAAAATTTTAATCGATGGATTAAAAAGAAAAGAGTACAAACACCCTGCTGGATTAATGGATGTTTTATCAATCCCTGAAATGGATGAAACTTACCTTGTATTATTTGACGAAAGCGGAAGAATCAGCTTGAAAAAAACTGATAAAACCGATGTAAAATTGTGCAAAATCGTAAACAAAACTGTCGTTAAAGGCGGAAACATTCAATTAAACCTTCACGATGGTAGAAACCAGATTGTAAAAGTTTCAGATGCTGCAAAAGCTGAAGAAGATGTTTACAAAACTGGAGACAGTGTTTTAATTTCAATTCCAGAACAGTCAATTGCTGGACATGTTGCATTTGGCGAAGGAAAATTAGCATACATCACTGGCGGTAAACACGTTGGAGAATTTGCTAAAATCGTTGAAGTTGAAAACAGAGCATTGTACTCAGATATTGTAACTTTAGAAAACAAAGATGGCGAGAAATTTAAAACCGTTAAGCCTTACGTATTCATCGTAGGTCAAGACGAGCCAGTAATTTCGATGTAATGCCCATAAAATTAGAGGAGGACGAAACATGTCATTCCAAGAAGTTTGGGAAAAAGAACCTATGAAAAAACCAAGAATCCAAAAAGTCACCGTAAACTTCGGTGTAGGTGAAGCTGGAGATAGGTTAACAATAGGTGCAAAAGTTATTGAAGAACTCACCGGCCAATCACCAGTAAGGACTTTAGCTAAACAGACAAACCCTGCATTTGGTATCAGAAAAAAATTACCAATTGGATTAAAAGTAACATTAAGAGGAAAAAAAGCTGAAGAATTCCTCAAAAATGCGTTCACTGCTTTCAAAGCATGTGGTAAAACACTCTTTGCGTCATCATTTGACCAGGTTGGAAACTTCTCATTTGGTGTTCCTGAACATATTGACTTCCCCGGTCAAAAATACGACCCATCAGTTGGAATCTATGGTATGGATATCTGTGTAACCTTTGAAAAATCAGGATACAGAGTAAAATCAAGAAAAGTAAAAAGAAGCCACATTCCAGAGAAACACTTAGTTACCAAAGACGAAGCTATCGAATACATCCAAGCTAAATTCGATACTGAAGTAGTTAGGGAATAAGGTGAAAGAATGACAAAAACACCATTTAAGACAAAATACGGCCAAGGTTCAAAAGTTTGCAAAAGATGCGGAAGAAAAGGGCCAGGAATCATCAGAAAATACGGATTAAATTTATGCAGACAATGCTTCAGAGAATTAGCACCAAAACTAGGATTTAAAAAGTACGATTAAGGACAAGGAGGTAACAATATGAGTTTAATGGACCCTCTTGCAAACGCATTAAACCACGTATCCAACTGCGAAAGTGTGGGTAAAAACGTAGCTTACTTGAAACCTGCTTCAAAATTAATTGGAAGAGTTCTAAATGTTATGCAGGATCAAGGATACATTGGAAACTTCGAATACATTGAAGATGGAAAAGCAGGAGTCTACAAAGTTGATTTAATCGGACAAATCAACAAATGTGGGGCTGTAAAACCAAGATACGCTGTTAAAAACCACGACTTCGAAAAATTCGAAAAAAGATACTTACCGGCTAAAGGTTTCGGATTGTTAATCGTAAGTACCCCAAAAGGATTAATGACACACGACGAAGCTAGAAACGCTGGAGTAGGTGGAAGATTAATTTCTTACATATACTAAGGACATTATGGAGGTATTCTTATGCCAGTTGCAGCTTTAATAAGGGAAGAAATCGAAATTCCTGAAAACGTCAACGTTGAAATTAACGGCAGCACAGTTGTTGTTAAATCTGGTGCAAAAGAACTTAAAAGAGAATTAATGTACCCAGGAATTGAAATAAGCACAGAAGACGGAAAAGTTGTTATTGAGTGTGCATTCCCAAGAAAAGCACAAACCGCAATTGTTGGAACCTACAGATCACACATTCAAAACATGATCACAGGTGTTACTGACGGATTTGAATACAAATTAGTAATCAGATACGCTCACTTCCCAATGAAAGTTAGTGCTAAAGGAAACACTGTAATGATTGACAACTTCTTAGGAGAAAAATACACTAGAACTGCTAAAATCATGGATGGAGTCACTGTAAAAGTTAGTGGTGAAGACGTGGTTGTAAGTGGAGCTAACAAAGAATTTGTTGGTCAAACCGCTGCAAACATCGAACAAGCTACTAAAGTTAAAGGAAGAGACACAAGAATATTCCAAGATGGCATCTACATTGTAGAAAAAGCAGGGAAAGTATTATAAGGTGGTCTCATGAGTGAATTCAAAAGATTAATGAGATTAAAACTCAAAATGAAACAAAAAAGACCTGAATTTAAAAGACAGGACTGGTTCAAGTGTTCAAGAATTGGAACTAGCTGGAGAAGACCTTTCGGTAAACACAGCGGTATGAGAATAGGATTGACACACAGAGCTGCTGTTGTTAACACAGGCTACAGAGGACCTGTTCTTGTTAGAGGTTTACACCCATCAGGTTTACAAGATATTCTTGTTAACAATGTAAAAGAATTAGTTGCATTAAACCCTGAAGTTCAAGGCGCAAGAATTGCAGCTACCGTTGGTAAAAGAAAAAGAATAGAAATCGTTAAAAAAGCTAATGAATTAGGAATTAGAGTGTTTAACGTATCCAAACAAAAACAGGAAGAATTCTTAAGTTTATAATCTCGCTTAAGATATAAGGTGATATTATGGATGTATCAACCCAGAGAAGAATTGCTGCAGCTGTTTTGGATTGCGGTATCGACAGGGTATGGATTGATCCGGAAAACCTGGAAAAAGTCAAAATGGCAATCACCAAAGATGACATTAGACTCTTGATTAACGATGGAATCATTGTTAAAAAACAGGAAAAAGGAATCAGCAGCGCTAGGAAAAAAGAAGTTCAAGAACAGAAGAGAAAAGGAAAGAGAAAAGGACCTGGTTCAAGAAAAGGGGCTAAAGGTGCTAGAACGCCTAAAAAAGAGAAATGGATGAACACAATTAGGCCGCTCAGAAAAATGCTGAAAGAATTAAGAGAAAATGAAAAAATCGAAAGATCAGCATACAGAAAACTCTACAGAATGGCTAAAGGTGGAGCATTCAGAAGTAGAAATCACATGAAATTATACATGAAAGAACATGGAATTTTAGCTGAATAATTCAAATTTAAGGAGGAATGACTATGGCAATGAACGCCAAATTCAGAGTTCCTTTTAGAAGAAGAAGAGAAGGAAAAACAGATTTCAGACAAAGATTAGGATTATTATTGTCTGGTAAACCAAGATTAGTTGCGAGAAAATCCTTAAACAATGTGACCGCTCAGCTTATGGCATACGATGAAAAAGGAGACGTTGTCTTAGTTTCAGCACACTCCAAAGAACTCGTTAAAATGGGCTACAAAGGCCACTGCGGAAACTTACCTGCTGCATACTTAACAGGTTTATTGTTAGGTGCAAAAGCAGTTAAAGAAGATGTAAAAGAAGCAGTTTTGGACAAAGGTCTTCACAGAGCTACCAAAGGAGCTGCAATTTTCGCTGTTTTAAAAGGTGCACTTGATGCAGGTATGGATATACCTCACGGTGATAAAATCATCGCAGATGAAGAAAGATTAAACGGAACTCACGTTAAAAATTACGCTGAAAGCTTAAAAGAAGATGCAGATGCGTACAAAAAACAGTTCTCAAAATACTTAGAAAAAGGATTAAACCCAGAAGACTTGCCAGAACACGTTGAAGAACTGAAAGAAAAAATCCTTAACTTATAAGGTGATATAAATGGCTGAAAAAAGAGCTGAAAAAAGAAAATTCAATACCGAAGCTTGGGAGCCAAAAACCCAAATTGGTAGAATGGTTAAGGAAGGAACAATTTCAGACATTAGCTACATTATGGATAAAGGTCTTCCATTATTAGAACCTGAAATTGTTGATGCACTTTTACCTGATTTGGAAGAGCAAGTTTTGGACGTTAAATTAGTTCAAAGAATGCACAAATCTGGAAGAAGAGCAAGATACAGAGCAACTGTTGTTGTTGGTAACAAAAACGGTTACGTTGGAGTAGGCATGGGTAAATCAAAAGAAGTTGGCCCTGCTATCAGAAAAGCAATTGCTCACGCAAAATTATCATTAATCAAAGTTAGAGTTGGCTGCGGTTCATGGGAATGCGGTTGCGGATCACCTCACTCAATCCCTTTCACAGCTAAAGGAGCTTGTGGTAGCGTTAAAGTAGAATTACTCCCTGCACCAAGAGGTGTTGGTTTAGTTGCTGGTAACGTTGCAAAAGCTGTTTTAGGTCTTGCAGGTGTAAAAGATGCATGGACTAAAACATTTGGTGACACAAGAACCACATACAACTTTGCTGAAGCTACATTCGATGCATTAAACAACTTAAACTTCGTAAGATGCTTGCCTAACCAAAAGGAAAAATTAGGTCTTACAGAAGGAAGAGTACTCTAATTTATTACTTTTTAAAAAAGGTGATTAAAACATGGCTTACGCAGTTGTAAGAGTCAGAGGAAGCGTAGGTGTTAGAGGAGACATCGCAGATACCATGAAGATGTTAAGACTACACCGTGTAAACCACTGTGTTATAATTCCAGATACAGAACACTACACTGGAATGATAAAAAAAGTTAAAGACTATGTAACCTACGGTGAAATCGATAAAGATACACTTGTAGCTTTAATTTTAAAAAGAGGAAGACTTCCTGGAAACAAAAGATTATCTGAAGAACTCGTAAAAGAGTTAACAGAACTTCCAGTTGAAGAGTTAGCTGAAAAAGTAATTGCTGGCGAAATTAAAATAAAAGACACACCAATAAAACCTGTATTCAGATTACATCCTCCAAGAAAAGGATATGATAGAGCAGGAGTTAAAAAAGGATTCTCAATTGGTGGTGCCTTAGGTTACAGATCTGGTAAAATCAACGATTTATTGAACAAAATGATGTAATTTAAGGTGATTTAATGATTAGAAAAAGCAAAAAAATCACGAAAAAAAGAGGCTCCAGAACCTGCGGATATGGAGAAGCTAAAAAACACAGAGGCGCTGGCCACAGAGGTGGTAGGGGTAACGCTGGTCACCAAAAACATAAATGGTTGTCCGTCTGTAAATTCAATCCTGACTACTTTGGTAAATACGGATTCAACAGAAACCCTTGCCTTATAAAACAGTTAGAAACTATCAACATTGGAGAATTAGAAGAATACATCTTAAAATACAAAGATGCATTCCAAGTAGAAGAAGGTAAAGTTGTAGTTAACGCTACCGAAATCGGATTCGAAAAAGTTCTCGGAAAAGGAAGAATCTCAACCGCAATGGTTGTAAAAGCAGTTGAATTCTCTGAAGGAGCTAAAGAAAAAATTGAGGCTGCCGGTGGAGAATTTGTTGAATTGTAATTCAATTAAGAATCACTTATTCCATTTAATTCTGCTTTTTCTTATTTTTGATAGTGGATACTATGAATATCCCAATCATTTAAATACTCATTTTTTAATATCTTTTAATGTTGTGAAACCGATATTTAATACATTTTCCAAAGATTATCACAATTACACTATTTGATAACAAATTTGTAAATTTTCTCGTTTATTGAAATTTATCATGTTTATTCCAAGGTGAAAATTTGGAAAGTTTTCTATTAAAAATAAAACCTATACTTGAATTAATACCTGAAGTAAAAAGACCGCTAAGAGAAATTTCATTTAAAGAAAAATTACAATGGACTGCACTTGTGCTTGTACTCTACTTTATTTTGGGTACAATCGATATTTACACGGGCGGTTCAGAAATGCCTGCAATATTTGATTTTTGGCAGACCGTTACTGCTTCTAAAATGGGTACTTTAATTACGCTTGGTATCGGGCCAATTGTAACTGCAGGAATTATTATGCAGCTATTGGTCGGATCCGAACTTATAAGTCTGGATCTATCAAAACCAATGAATAGGGCACTATTTCAGGGTTTACAAAAGTTATTTGGTATAGCATTATGTTTCCTCGAAGCTTTGATGTTTGTTGGAGCAGGGGCATTTGGTGCATTAACCCCACTAATGACTGCAGTGTTAGTATTCCAGCTTGCACTTGGTGCGATATTAATTATTTATTTGGATGAAATTGTTTCAAGATACGGTATCGGATCAGGTATCGGTCTTTTCATTGCAGCAGGAGTCTCACAAACAATATTTGTAGGAACCTTTGGTGCAGAAGGATATTTATGGAAATTCTTCACTGCAATGACTGCAGGAAGTTTATGGACTGCATTGGAATATATTTTACCGATTTTAGGTACAATACTTGTATTCTTAGTTGTAGTTTACGTTGAAAGTATCAGAGTAGAAATTCCACTAGCACACGGAAGAGTAAAAGGTGCTGTTGGAAAATACCCAATAAAATTCATTTATGTTTCAAACCTGCCAGTTATCCTTGCTGCAGCATTGTTTGCAAACATACAGCTTTGGGGAATGTTTTTAGAAAAAATGGGTTTCCCAATTCTCGGGCACTATACGAGTGGTAGGGCAGTTGATGGACTTGCATACTACTTCTCAACACCGTATGGAATTTCTAGCCTGACTGCAGATCCGCTTCATGCAGTATTTTACACTGTAATGATGGTAATATTCTGTATCTTGTTTGGTCTTTTCTGGGTTGAAACCTCAGGACTTGACGCAAAATCAATGGCTAAAAAACTTGGGAATCTCGATATGGCGATTAAAGGATTTAGAAAAAGCCAAAAATCAATTGAACAACGTTTAAAAAGATACATAACACCAATTACAGTAATGGGTTCAGCATTTGTTGGATTTTTGGCCGCAGCTGCTGACTTTACTGGTGCACTTGGAGGAGGTACTGGAGTATTGCTTACAGTATCAATTGTATACAGATTATACGAACAGCTCGTTCAAGAACAACTCTCTGAACTTCACCCATCAATTGCGAAGTTCATAAGAAAATAAAACTTAAAAAAATAACTAAAATAAAAAATTTTTACTTTTTTAAAAAATATTAAATCCGATGTATTTTGTATATAAAATACTCAAAATTCCAAAAAAGGCTTCGATTGCCCATAACACAAGTACTATTTTATATTCTTCCATTGCTTTTTTCATTAAAATCATTCTTGGCAATGACAGATATCCGCCTTCAACACATAACTTTCCATTTTTTAATTTAGTAGGTGTAAATACAGTATCTTTTTTTGTAACTCCTGCAGTAAACTGCTTTAAAAGTGCATCAACCACGAATGGAATCATTAGTATAAATAATTCCGGAATAAATCCTCTCCATACTGCAATAGTTGCTAAAAATGCACCGATTGGAAGGGTTCCAGTGTCCCCAGGAAATACCTTTGCAGGGTATCGGTTGTAGTATAAAAGTCCGAGATACGCTGCTGAAAATAAAATCAAAACTTTAAATCCAAATATATCTCCATTCATCAAGCATACTGCCGCCATAAATAAACAGAGAAGTATCCCCATTCCAATTTCAAGACCGTTGAAACCTGCAAGCATGTTTGTTAAATTTGATGAGATAAAAATTCCAAGGATTAAAAGAATGGATGGTAAAAAACCCAACTTTAAAAAAAATGCGACTGGAAAGCCGATTAAAAATGTTAAAACTATCTTTTCTTTTGAATTTAATCTTGAAATGTCGTCGATTACCCCAACAAATCCCGGTAAAAATATACTTAGAGAAATTGCCGGGTTGAAAAATAACATTACAACAGACGATACAACTACGGGTGATAACCCACCCATTTCTGCCACCTTGATTTTATCGGCCTTATGAAGGTCATAACCATACTTGTAATTAACCATTTTTTTAATCATGAACTTTGTGAATATCAGAGAAATTACAAAAGAAAATAAAGCAGATAAAACAAAATATAAATCCATAACATCACCATTTATACTATTAAAACATAATTCAATTGATAAACTATTTATATATACATTATTGATTATTTTTGATAAAAATTTTGGAGGAGGATTATGGGTGAATTTTTAAATAAAGTCTCAGATTTTTTCAAAAAGAATGAAAAAATAAAGATCATCCTAATATTATTGTTTATAGGAATGATGAGCTTTCAAATCCGTGCCCAAACTGCGGACATGGCGTTTACAGATAATTCATATTTGCAAGACATGTTCTCAGACGATAACGGCAGGATGTATTTAACTGCACTCGACCCTTATTACTACCTTAGAATGACTGAAAATTATGTAAATAGTGATTATTCACATGTTGGAGAAACTACCGTTGAAATAAATGGGGAAAATATCCCATATGATACAATACAGTACGCACCTCCGGGACATAAATCAGGTTCAGTTTCTGCACTTTCTATTGCAACAGTTTTAGTATATTCAGTTTGGAATTCGATTGATTCAACAGTTACAATAATGAATGCAGCATTCTGGGTTCCTGCAATTATGAGTATTTTCCTTGGAATTCCTGTATTTTTTATTGTAAGGAGAAATACGGGCTCAAACATAGGGGGACTTGTTGGAGCGCTGCTTTTGATTTCAAGTCCAAGTTTATTATATAAAACATCTGCTGGATTTTCAGATACACCGATATTTGAGATACTGCCATTACTATTCATAGTCTGGATGGTAATGGAAGCAATTCACGAACAGGAAAATTCTAAAAAATCGGGTATATTTGGGGGAATTGCTGCCATTTTGATTGGATTATATCCAATGATGTGGATGGGTTGGTGGTATGCATTTGATATCACAGCAGGATTTTTAGTTTTATATTTAGCATACGAATATTTAACAAAATCTAAAAATCTAAAAAATGTGATTACAACCTCATTGATTACATTGGTTGGTGGAGCAATTCTTGTTTCGCTTTCAACAGGATTAAGTGGATTTATTAACGGGATATTATCCCCAATCGGATTTACTGCAATAAATGAAGCTACAAAAATAACAGGTTGGCCAAATGTTTATACGACAGTTTCAGAACTTGCAATTCCAACCGTAACTGACATAATTGAAAATTCGGTTGGAAATGTTTGGTTATTAATTGCAGGAATTTCTGGAATATTATTATCATTTGTGTCATTCAGACACGATAAACAAAAAATTGATATTAAATATGCACTTTATTTAACACTCTGGCTTATGGCTACAGTTTATGCTGCGACAAAAGGTATCAGGTTCGTTGCATTGATGACTCCTGCACTTGCAATAGGTATAGGAATCTTTGCAGGCCAGATTGAAAATATAATTAAAAGATACGAAAAAAAAGTGGAATATATATTATATCCAGTAATTGGAATTCTCTCGGTAATTAGTTTGATCAAATACAATGGGGAATTATTCAATATAATCATTCCAACCACCTATGTTCCAATTGCATTTTATTTATCAATAATTGCAATGCTTGTATTGGCAGTATACAAAATCATTGATATAATTTCTGAAAAGGAGCAAGCTGTTAAAAAAGTATTTGGAGTACTTCTTGCAGTTATGCTTGTTTTCCCATCAATGGCTGCCGCAGTACCATTTTATACTGCACCTACAATGAATAACGGCTGGATGGATAGTTTAAGCTGGATAAAATCAGAAACTCCTGAAAACTCAGTTGTTACCTGCTGGTGGGATAACGGACACATCTACACATGGGCTACAAGAAAAATGGTAACCTTTGATGGAGGATCACAAAACACCCCTAGAGCTTACTGGGTCGGACATGCATTTTCAACATCTGATGAAAATTTATCAGTTGGAATTTTGAGAATGCTTGCAACTAGTGGAGACAGCGCTTATGATGATGACAGTATTTTAATTAAAAAAACAGGATCGATTAAAGATACTGTAGATATTTTAAATGAAATACTTCCATTGACAAGAACAGAAGCTAAAGCTAGTTTAGTAAATAACTACGACCTGACAAATGCAGAAGCAGAAGAAGTAATTGATTTAACACATCCAAAAGTTACAAATCCTGATTATTTAATTACTTACAACAGGATGACAAGTATTGCATCAGTATGGAGCATGTTTGGAAACTGGAACTTTAGTTTACCGGCAAACACTGAAAATAGCGATAGAGAAATGGGCTACTACCAGCAATTGGGCGGTAGTGCACAGGATGTTAACGGAACTACTGTAGTATACATACCACTACAAGAAACTGATTCATACCGTGTTATAAATATTCTTGAAATTACAGATTCTGAAATAAAATCGGCAAATGCAGTTATTGACAGCAACAACCAGACATCCATGCAGAGTCCAAATTTCCACAAACTAATTTTAAAAGTGAATGGAAATGTCTACGAACAGGAAACAAACGAAAATGGAGACTACTCTGAAATCGTAAGGCTAGAAAAATTATCAGATGGAACATACCAAGTATATGCTTGGGTTTCAAGTAAAAACCTTGAAGACAGTATATATACAAAACTACATTTCCTTGACGGATATGGACTTGAAAAAATTAGTCTTGAAAAAGAATCAGTAGATCCAACATCCTACGGCATACAGCCAGGATTTAAAGTTTACAGCGTAGATTACGGAACAGACTATCTCAATTAATTTTGAGATTTAATTTTTTTACCATTTCAATTAATTTTAAATATTAACTTTTTTAATATTTTTTGAAAACTTTTAATTTAACTCGAATTTTATTTGATTAATTTGGTGATTTTATGGCTATTGAGATATTGAGGTTGGGCCATCGAGGCGAGAGAGACAAACGAATATCCACCCACGTTGCACTAACTTCAAGAGCACTTGGGGCTGAAAAGATAATATTTACTGAAGAGGATAAACACGTTAAAGAAAGCGTTGAAAGAATTGTTGACGCATGGGGCGGAGAATTTAAATTTGAAGTCGTCAAATCCTGGAGATCTTATGCAAAAAGGTTTAAAGATAACGGGATAGTAGTACATCTTACAATGTATGGGGAAAATATTAATAAAATTATGACAGAGATTAGAGAAGATATTTCAAAAACGAATAAAAACTTGCTTTTGATAATTGGTGCTGAAAAAGTTCCAAGAGAAGCTTACGATCTTGCAGACTACAACCTTTCAGTTGGAAACCAGCCCCATTCTGAAGTTGCGGCACTTGCAATATTCCTAGACCGATTTACCGAAGGAAAAACTCTTTATTCTGAGTATAATGATGCCAAAATAAAAGTAACACCTTCAAAATCTGAAAAGTGTGTTTTTGTAGAAAAGGACTAATCTAAATCTCTCTGGTGAAATAGATGATATTAAGTGATAAAGACATTTTTAATTATGTTACTTCGAAAAGAGTTTTAATTGAGCCATTTAACTCAAAATTCGTTGGACCTTGTTCTTATGATGTTACCCTTGGAAGCGAATTTATAAAATACAACGAAGACGTTTACGACGTTAAAAAAACTCTAAATCACAGTAAATTCGAAATTGAAAATTCCGTTATGGTATGCCCCCTAAACCACCACTTGGATGAAACAATAATTAAAAATTATAAAGAAAAATACAGTGTCGACTGTGTTGTGAGTGGAGGACTTTTAGGAACCACCAATGAATACGTAGAACTTCCAAATGACGTTTGTGCACAGTACCAGGGTAGAAGCAGTTTTGGAAGGGTATTTTTACAAACACACCAGACCGCAGGATGGATTGATTCAGGATTTAAGGGAAAAATAACGTTAGAAATTGTAGCTTATGATAAGCCTGTAATTCTCTATAAAAACCAGAGAGTAGGACAGTTAATATTTAGTAAAACACTTTCACCAGCAGATATTGGATATTCAGATAGAAAATGCTCAAAATATGCAGGACAGACGTCAGTAATGGCATCACTTATTAAAAAAGACTTTGAAACTAATGAGGAGGAATAAAACATGTTCGTTCCAGAGGAAATTATTGAAACAATAAAAATGATTGAATACCAAAATTTAGATATAAGAACTACCACACTTGGGATCAACCTAAAAGACTGTGCTGATAAAGATTTAGACCTGTTAAAAGAAAACATATACGACAAAATAACATCACTTGGCGGAAATTTAGTCGAAACTGCAAACAAAGTTTCTCAAAAGTATGGTATTCCAATAGTAAACAAGAGAATTTCAGTAACTCCGATCGGATTGATTATGGGAAGTACCGTAAAAGGATTGAGTGATGAAGAAGCAGTTGATGCATGCGTTGAAGTTGGAATAACACTTGACAAAATTGCAAAAGAAGTTGGAGTAGACTTTATTGGAGGATATTCTGCATTAGTTCAAAAAAGAGCTACCTACGAAGAAAAAATGCTTATCAGGTCAATTCCAAAATTAATGACTAAAACTGACAAAGTATGTGCATCAGTTAATGTTGCTACAACAAAAGCTGGAATTAACATGTACGCTGTTAAAAAAATGGGGGAAATAGTTAAAGAAACTTCAGAGATTACAAAAGATGCAATTGGATGTGCAAAAATTGTTGTATTTTGTAATGCTCCTGAAGACAACCCATTCATGGCAGGAGCATTCCACGGACCTGGAGAAGGAGATGCAGTAATTAATGCAGGAGTTTCTGGACCTGGTGTTGTTAGAGCAGTTGTAGAACAGTTGAAAGGAAAAGATATTGGAACAGTTAGTGATGAAATTAAAAAGACAGCATTTAAAATCACGAGAATGGGCGAACTCGTCGGAAAAGAAGTTGCGAATGAACTTGGCGTAAACTTTGGTATAGTTGATTTATCTTTAGCACCAACACCTGCAATTGGAGACAGTATTGCAAACATTTTAGAAGCTGTTGGTCTTGAAAGATGCGGAACCCACGGAACTACAGCAGCACTTGCAATGTTAAACGATGCAGTCAAAAAAGGAGGAGCAATGGCTTCAAGTAACGTTGGAGGGCTTAGTGGTGCATTTATTCCAGTAAGTGAAGATGCAGGAATGATTGAAGCAGTTGAGGTTGGAGCTTTGAGACTAGAAAAACTTGAAGCAATGACCTGTGTTTGTTCAGTAGGTCTTGACATGATTGCAGTTCCGGGAAAAACACCTGCTTCAACATTATCTGCAATTATGGCCGACGAAATGGCAATTGGAATGATAAACAAAAAAACCACAGCAGTTAGAATCATTCCAGTTCCTGGAAAAGATGTTGGAGACCATGTAGAATATGGTGGACTCCTTGGAACAGCTCCAATCATGCCTGTTAGCGAATTTTCTTCCGAAGAACTTATCGAAAGGGGCGGAAGAATACCTGCACCAATTCAATCCCTTACAAATTAAAATCAATACTTAAAAATTTTTAGGAAAGTTTATAAACTTTTAAAACATATACTTTTTAGATAAGGTGATAAAATGGCTAAAAATCAGGATGCAGGACTGAGCACAAGTGCAGGACTTGTAAGATATATGGATGAAGATGTTTCAAAAATAAAAATAGCTCCGGAAAAAGTTTTAGGCTTAACCGTGTCAATTATAATCATTGAAGCTGTTTTAAACTACGGAATTTTAATTTAATTAAAAAAATAAAATAAGTTTTTTTTGAATTTTTAATATTAATTTAAATCTTAATTAATCGTATTCTCTCCACGTATGACTGCATTTTTTACATTTGTAAAATCTGGTTTCAGGTTCATCAGCACATCTTGTCTGCTGTAACCACCAGAATGCTTCCATATTTCCACAATTTGGGCATTCTATTCTTGTTGTTGGGAGGGTATCTACGTTTTCAATAACAGTAACGTCCTGTTTTTTGGATTCTATTTTTTCTTTTAAAGCGTATTCTTGATTTGCATCACCAAGTTCTTCTTCGTGTTTACAGACCACGCACTTTAAAACTCCACCTTTTGGGAGCATGATATTGTTACATTTAGGACAAAATTCGACCATAAATCCCACCTTGTAATTCGGTTATAAAGGATATATCTTCATAATTCAACTTAAAGAGGTTAAATTACTATTTATAACTTTCGATTTTTACTTATTTTGTTTTTACCCACATCTTTTAGTTTTAAGTACAGAGGAAGGATTATTAAAACGTATATCGGAATAATTTCAAGCCTTCCAACCCACATTGAAAATACACCTAAAATTTTTGCAACGGGGTGTAGTGAGTGGTTTACTATATCAACAGAAAGCCCCATGTTTGCAACTAGCGAAACTGACTCAAATACTGATAAAAATGGATCATAACCAAGGCTTATTAAAACAAGCGTTCCAAATAAATAATGGATAATATATGCAAAAGCTATTATAAATGCATCCAGAATTAAAAAATCAGACAATTGGTTTTTACCTATTTTTTTGTATATTATTGCGTTTCCAGGACTAACAACTTCTTTTAACCTGTAATAAAATCCTTTAGCCATAATTACAAGCCTTATAAGCTTAATACCACCCGTTGTAGTCCCAGTGGCCCCTCCAATCGCCATTACAAATATCAAAACTGCAATTGATATGTTTGTTAGCGAAGATATCTGTACGCTTGAAAATCCCGTGCTCGTCATTGCAGAAACTACGGTAAATAGCGAATCTAATGGATCTATTCCTGAAGTTAGGGTAATTACAAATGCGGCAAAGAATAGTATTGGAATTGAAGTTTTTGTCTGTATATCATCAACCCGCCTTCCGGTTAAAACATTGTGGTGTACCGAAAATGAAACAACACCACCGATATACATAATTAAAGTCATTATAATCTTTGCGAAGTTATTAAATGGAAAACTTTGATTACTTATACTCATACCGCCTGTTGAAATACCACACATACAGATGTTTAATGCACTCCACAAATTTAAGCCACTTAAATAAAGCAGACAGATCCCAATGGTTGTATATAACAAGTATATTTGCCATATTTTTTTAATCGTTCCAATTGTACTTGGCATGATTTTTTCTTCCCTTGCTTCTGCACGGTAGTATGCAGATGCCCCTGCTTTTGAAAGAATTGTGATAACCATTGCAAGCACCCCAACTCCGCCAATCCACTGTTCAAAACTTCTCCAAAATTGAAGAGTTCTTGGTAATGATTCTACATCACTGACAATACTAAATCCTGTTGTGGTCCATGCAGACATGCTTTCAAAAACACCGTCAAGATAACTGAAATACTCAATACCGATATAAAATGGAATTGCCCCAATTAATGAAGCCATGAGCCATGCTAATGCGGAAATAACCATTGCATGCTTTAATTTTACTGAAATAGGCTTGGTAATTTTATTAATTAATAACCCGAGTATCATGAAAAAAAGTGAGGGGAATAAAAAATAAAAAAACGGTTCATGAAAATAAATCCCAATAAACGACGGCAACAGCATGATGAAACCGATAGTTGATATTAAAATCCCCAATTCATGAAAAATTCCTGAAATATCGCTTTTTTTAAAAATTTTCATAATACCCCAAAATTAAATGAATTAGTAAAAATCTGAATCAATTATCGGCTCATCATTTAAGTTGCTAAACCTTTCTGTAACAATTTCCAGACATTTTTGAACGGTATCACTGATTGAAACGTTTTCTATAACTGGAAGGTTGTTTTCTTTTGATTTTTCAACAATATACTGATTAATCTCTTTTATTATTTCAAAATTCTCTAAGTATCTTTCAAGGGGTCTATCGCTTACCTTTGCTCTTGCGATAAATCTTTTTTTATGGGTTTCTTCGGAACTTAATGTTAGGTTTAAAAATATAACGTTTGGCATTTCCTGATATTTTTCAGCCATTAAACCGGGAACTATGTGTGTTCCTTCAATTATAACGCTGGTTCCTTCAGTTAGACTCCTATCTATAATACTTTCAATGCCCAATAAAACAGGCTCAACGTGCCTTTCAAAACCGAGTAAATGCATTTCTTTTGAGTCTTGCTCTTCCCATGAGGACTTTCTAAGCGCAGTCCAAGCAGTATATGAAGATTCGTAGAGCATCGGTACTAAATCTTTTGAAATACTCCTTCTCATTACTTCTCTTATTGAATCGGTCCCTATAACACTTGGAATACCGAGCCTTGAAGCAAGCTCAAATGCAATTGTGGATGTTCCAACACCACTGGATCCACCTACAAGAATAATTATAGAATGTTTCTTTAATATTCTTCGCCATAATAGGTATTTTTCCGCAATTGCTTCGTAATCTCGATTAATAAGTGTGTAATATACTCTTCGTCTTAATTCATCTTTTGAAATCTTTAATACGTTTTGTTCATTTAGTTCTCGCTCAATATCGCGTGCTAAAGTATATGATGCACTGGGTTTCATTCCCGCAGCAGTTAACGATCTCGCTAAAAGACCCTTTGAAAAGGGCATATCATACTCTTTATCTTTTACTAAAATTCTAATATTATCATCAAACGTCATCATATCCCTACCAATCTAAAAAATAAAACTTGGATAATAATATATAATAATCATAAAAAAAGTAGTTAATTAAAATTTTTATAATTATTCATTTCTAACATCAATTGTCTGTTCGAGTTTTGGACCTGTTGATATAAGAGTTACCTTAACACCAACTTTTTCTTCAACTTCTTTTATGAATGCCTTTCCTTTTTCGGACAATTTTTCGTAATCAGTTATGCCATAACAGTCTGAATCATATTTATCAAGGCATGTTATTGCTATTTGGGTTGCTCCGTTTAGCCTGCATACTTTTTTAGCAAGTTCATGATCGAAATAACCGACTCTTCTTCTCCGTCCAGTAACTGTTCCGTATTCAACCACTCCAAGATTTTCAGCTTCTTGTAATGACATTTCTGTTGGGAAGGGTCCTTCACCAACCCTCGTAGGGTAAGATTTGAATACTGCAACGACTTCATCAATTTTTGTAGGGCCTATACCTACATCTGCTGCAAAAGATGCTGCATTTGTATCTTTTGAAGTAACGTAAGGGTAACTTCCGTAAAATAATGATAATAGGGACCCTTGTGTTCCTTCGATTAATACATTATCTCCTGCTTCCAAAGCGTCATTTACCGCTTCTGAAACATCTCCAAGATAGTTGGAAATTGATTCTACGTCTTTTCCTTGTTTCAACGTTCTCATTGCCCTATCAACATTTGCAGGACCACATCCTGTTCCCGTTGATCCAATTTCTTTTGAAAGGTGTTCGTTAGATTTATCAAGTTCTTTGTGAACTTCTTCAATAATACCGCACCTGTAGTCAACGAGAATTCTTTCCCCTACATTGAACTTTTCGAGCATTTTGATTTCTTTAATTAAAACTTCAGGATCAGTTAAAACTCCAGCACCGACTGCAAGTTTTGCGTTAACATTTGGAAAACCGGTTGGAACCATTCTGATTCCGTATTTTTCTCCGTCTACTTCGACAGTATGTCCTGCGTTAGGGCCTACTCCGCCTCTTGCAATAATTGAAGGGTTGTCTTTTTTACAGAGGTAACTTATTATCTTTCCCTTTCCTTCGTCGCCCCATTGGCCACCAACTACTATGGTACATGTCATGTACAGAACCTCCATTCAAATCCTCAAGCATACTCGGAGGAGTTCATATCCAATAAATATTTGAATTAATAAATACGAATTTCCAGAAAAAAAAGAATGTGAAATTCAATTAGTTAAAGTAGCTGTCAAATTGTCCTGCATCAATTGCTTTTTGTGCTTCACTTGGAGTCATTCCTTCCACACTTATTCCAACTGACACACACGTTCCAACAACTTCTTTTGAAGCATTTTTCAAGTTGTAAGCTAACATTGCATCTTGTTTCATTTTTGCAATTTTAACAATTTGTTCCATTGTTATATTTCCTGCAACCTGGTGTTTTGGTTCCTGTGATCCTTTTTCAATTCCAATTTCTTTTTTAATTAATGCTGATGCAGGAGGAATACCTACTTCAACTTCAAATGTCCTTTTATCGGTATCAACAATAACTTTAACAGGAACGCTCATTCCTTCGTAGTCTTTTGTCATGTTGTTAATTTTTTGAACAACTTGCATGATGTTTACGCCCAAAGGACCGATTGCTGGACCTAAAGGAGGTCCTGCTGTTGCTTTCCCACCAGATACGAGTATCTCTACTACTTGTTCTGCCATATATTCACCTCTAAATGAATCGTGTTTAGTATCGCAATAATACTATCATAAGTTCCTTATTCTTATTTATGTGTATCCTATTTAAAATTTACCATGACATTATAAAATACAAATTAATCCTGTTTGGATATAATTTTAACCTGTTCAATACCAACAGTTATTGGAATAGGCACTGCTGCATCAATTAATTCGAGCGTAATTTCTTCTTTATGTTTGTCCACCCTTGTAACTCTTGCCCGTTCACCTTTAAATGGACCTCCGACCAATTCAACAACATCCCCTTTATCAATATGTTCGATAATTTTTGTTGGAGTTAACAAATGATCGAGTTCATTTACACTGGTTTCACCAGGTACAATTCCTTTTACTTTAAAACTTTTTCTAACAAGTTCGTCTAAAGCCCCTTTGTTAGCAGCTTCAATAAGGATGTATCCTTTCAAATCTTCGGTTGCCAAGATTGAGAATACTTCCAAATTCTCTTTTTCAGCTCTTGACGCCAGAGATTCTGCAACGTTTTTTTCCTGACCTGTAGTGGTCCTTACTGCAAAAATCATAATATCACCAAAACGGAATAAAATTTGAAAATAAATAATTTTAAAAATAGATCTCAAAATAATTGAAAAGAATTATCGATTTATACTATATATATCTATTCATAAATTGAAAAATATGAAAGTATGTTTCGTGTTTTAAGGCTTTATTAATGCTTTTAAATAAGTTATAGGCACGTGTATTACAAACCCGACAAAACCAAGAAGGCATATCCCAAGACCAGTTACTTTTGAAATTGTTATATATTCCTGTCTTGTTGGCTTTCTTGAAATCATTAAAACTCTTTTACACTGTTGTAAAAAGTCTTTTAATCCATTTAATGTCGTATTTAACTTTGATTTCTGCACTTCAGTATTCATAGTTTTTTCTTTTGCCATAGTATCCCTCGGCATTACGTTAAAAAATTAAACTTAGATTTTTGGGATATCTATTAAATATCTCTTTTTCGTTACATCAACAGTGTAATCGCCAGTTGATTTTGTACCTGTAACGATGAGTAAAACTCTTAATGAATTTTCGAGTGTTTCATCGATTGTGGTTCCCCAAATAATCGTTGCTTTTTCGTCTAATCTATCTGAGACAGTTGAAACAATTTCTTTTGCTTCTTCAAGGCTCATGTCTTCAGGGCCAGTTATGTGGATTAATGCACCGGTTGCACCATCAACATCCACACAGAGAAGTGGGCTGTTTAATGCGATTTGTATTGCTTCCCTTGCTCTTTTTTCAGAGTCGCTCTCACCAATACCCATCATTGCAATTCCGCCGTTGTTCATTACTGCTCTAACGTCAGCAAAGTCCACGTGAATGTCTCCAGCGTTGTTTACGAGTTCAACCATTCCTCTGACTGAATTCATTAAAACTTCGTCTGCAACCTTGAAAGCTGTTCTTAATGGAACGTTTTGAACAATCTCTAACAATTTATCGTTAGGAATAATAACAATAGTATCTGCAACTTCTTTTAATTTGTTAAGACCTTCAATTGCATTTGACATCCTTACTTTTCCTTCCATTGAGAATGGTAATGTAACAACTGCAACTGTTAAAGCACCAACTTTTTTAGAAATTTCTGCAACTACTGGAGCAGAACCTGTTCCTGTTCCACCGCCAAGTCCGCATGTTACAAATACGAGGTCGGAATCTTGAACTGCTTTTTTAACTTCTTCTGAATTTTCTTTTGCAGATTCTTCACCTTTAACTGGGTTTCCACCTGCACCGAGTCCTTTTGTGAGATTTTTACCAATTAAAACTTTATGATCCGCGTGAGTTTTTACAAGTTGCTGTGCATCTGTGTTTATTGCAACGATTCTTGCTCCATCGATGCTTTCCGCAATTAATCTATTTATTGCGTTGTTTCCTGCACCACCACAACCTACAACAGTTATCCTTGCTTTTGACTGTTCGATTAATTCCAGTAGTTCTCTATCGATATCTGAAAGCTGTTCTGAAGCAGGTTCCAAAAAATCTGTTTGTGCTATGTTTTTTAAGAATTTCAAGATTATTACCTCCTCATGAAATAGTGCATGCCCTCAAAGCCCTGATTGTGTGGGTTTTAAATAATCATTGGAAATATATAAGTTACAAGATTTATATCTTTTGATTAGGACCAATACCAAAAATATAGTTATAAATAAAAATACTTATATTCGGAATATAAAAGCCGATTATAGCTTTCATTTATTTAATTCATATTTATATTATTTTCTATTAAAATGCGGTGAAACTGTGATAACCTCAGAAGAGAGAAATTTAGCGGCCAAAAAATTACTAAAACTTGCTAATGGCATGTATGAAGATATCATACGAGGAAAAAGACCAAAACTCACCTTCCCAATAAGAAGCCTTGCCAATGCAAAATTTGATGTCGAAAAAGGAACTTTTGCGATACTTGGAAAAGAAAAAGATAGGATGTTAACGGTAAATCAGGCAAAAATATTTGCTCAGACTATCAAAATGATGGAATTTTCAAAAGGACTGCTTGATACAAACGATTTCTCAACTCTGAGAGAAGCATATTATGTTTCCAAAAACTGGGGTGAAGCAAGATTTGATGACCAGCAACCTTCAAACGGAGTTATTGAAGATATTGAAGCTGCTTCAGAATTTTTAAGAGAAGATTTAGGATTTATTCCTGAAGAAGATGGTGCAGCAGTTATCGGACCGTTAAGAATTGTTGACAGGACTGCTGAAGGAGACGAAATTAAAATTGACTGTACAAAACTTGGAAGTGGTGCATACAGCATCCCTAATGATGTTACGAAATTGGAATTTGAAACAAAAGCAGATTTTATTTTGGCAATCGAAACTGCGGGTATGTTTGCAAGGTTAAATGCAGAAGGATTCTGGAAAAAACACAACTGTATTTTAATCTCTTTAAAAGGGGTTCCTGCAAGGGCAACTAGAAGGTTTATCAAAAGATTAAATGAAGAATATAAATTACCGATTTTAGTATTCACGGATGGTGACCCTTACGGATACTTAAACATCTACAGGACGTTAAAGGTAGGAAGTGGTAAGGCAGTTCACTTAGCAGACAAATTGGCAGTGCCTGAAGCCAGACTTATTGGAGTAACGCCTCAGGATATTGTTGACTACGAACTTCCAACGCACCCCCTAAAAGATCACGACATAAAAAGATTAAAAGATGGTTTGAAAAACGATGATTTCGTTAAATCATTCCCTCAATGGCAAAATGCGCTTGTTCAAATGGCAGACAGTAAAGTAAGGGCAGAACAGCAGTCTTTAGCAAAATACGGTTTAAAGTATGTTGTTGAAGAATACTTGCCTGCAAAAGTTGAAGACTCGAGTACATGGCTCCCATAATTAATCTAAATATAATTACAGTATCTCAGCAATCTGGGATCAAAAACAATATCCTAAAACTATTTTTCTTTTATTACGATAAAATCGGCCGATATTAAGTCAAAATTATAGAAAACCATATAAATTGATCCTATATATTCAATAACGGGTAATCCCCCAATATTCAAAAATATATAATGGAGACTAAACAATGGATTGGCCGTTTAAAGCTTTTACATTAACGTTAATTACACTATCCTTATTGGCAGTCACTAGCGCAAATTGTGGCTTTGATGGATGTGAATCAACTTTTTCAAACGTAACTTACCAAAATTTTAACGAAAACTATTCTAATTTATTTGATAATAACCACAATCTATTCTTCGAATTAAACAGCCCTTTTAAAAATAATATGGGGTACAAAACTTTTGAAGTTAAAGCATATGCTCCATTAAAGAAAACGTCTTCAAAAATAGATTTGCTTGAATCAAGATATGTCCCAGTAACTACAGTAGACACTTCTGAAGATAATACTGACACTTCTTCTGAAGATAATACTGACACTTCTTCTGAAGATAATACTGACACTTCTTCTGAAGATAATACTGACACTTCTTCTGAAGATAATACTGACACTTCTTCTGAAGATAATACTGACACTTCTTCTGAAGATAATACTGACACTTCTTCTGAAGATAATACTGACACTTCTTCTGAAGATAATACTGACACTTCTTCTGAAGATAATACTGACACTTCTTCTGAAGATAATACTGACACTTCTTCTGAAGATAATACTGACACTTCTTCTGAAGATAATACTGACACTTCTTCTGAAGATAATACTGACACTTCTTCTGAAGATTACGTTTATTTACCTTCAAAAATAACGCAATCTCCAAAAACATCGCTATATATCATTAAAACTACCCCCGAACCAGTAGTAGAAGAACCAGTAGTAGAAGAACCAGTAGTAGAAGAACCAGTAGTAGAAGAACCAGTAGTAGAAGAACCAGTAGTAGAAGAACCAGTAGTAGAAGAACCAGTAGTAGAAGAACCAGTAGTAGAAGAACCAGTAGTAGAAGAACCAGTAGTAGAAGAACCAGTAGTAGAAGAACCAGTAGTAGAAGAACCAGTAGTAGAAGAACCAGTAGTAGAAGAACCAGTAGTAGAAGAACCAGTAGTAGAAGAACCAGTAGTATATAAAAACGCTCAGATTGAACAATATATACTTGAATATACTAACATGGAACGCTCTTCATATGGTCTTGAAGCGTTAGTACTTGATAGTGCATTAAGCCAGATTTCACAAGATCACAGTGACGACATGGCAGAAAATGATTATTTCTCCCATGTAAACTTGGACGGGGAAACTCCTACCGATAGGGCCATTGCAGCAGACTACAACGTTGTAAAATACCTCGGAGATGGATATTACTCCACAGGAATTGGCGAAAATATTGCAAAAATGCCTACCGGAAATGTAATTGGAATTGGATATGTTTCAGATGATGCTGAAAGTATTGCAAAAGCTATCGTGGATGCATGGATGGACAGCGATGGCCACAGAGCAAACATTCTAAACTCTCAATACACCAATATAGGTATTGGCGTTGCATTTGATGGTACGTATTATATTGCAACACAAAATTTCTACTAATTAACCTACAAATCTATCTTTTTTTATTTTTTTCAACCGAAATTTAAAGCTATTGCCCATTTATCAATTTTTCTTGAATTTAAAACCCAAAAATATTAATAAAAACTAAACAATAGCAGATATCATCTAAAATTATCGGATTGGTGAATCTATGAAAGCGGTTATTTTTGTTGTAGATGGACTTGGAGATAGGCCCGACAAGAATGGAAATACTCCATTAAAAGAAGCTAAAACTCCAGTAATGGACAGAATGGCTAAAGAAGGAATTTGTGGACTTATGAATTCCGTTGATATTGGGGTGAGGCCTGGAAGTGACACTGCACACCTTGCTCTTTTAGGATACGACCCGTACACAACATACACCGGAAGGGGACCTTTTGAAGCGTGTGGTGTTGGTGTTACAGTAAAATCCGGAGACATTGCATTTAGGTGCAATTTTTCATCAGTTGACGAAAACTTTATCGTAACTGACAGAAGAGCTGGAAGAATTGAAAATACATCAGAACTCGAAAAAGAACTTGACGGGCTAAAAATTGATGATGTAGAAATTATTTTTAAAGAGTCCGGTGGATATAGAGCAGCACTTGTTTTGAGGGGACCTGGATTAAGTGATAAAATCACCGATGCAGACCCTAAAAAAGAAGGAAAAAAGGTAAAAGAGATACATCCTCTTGATGATTCAAAAGAAGCTAAAAAAACTGCCGAAATAGTAAATAACTTGTTAAAAATTGCTTACGAAAAATTAGATAAACACCCTGTAAATGAAGAAAGAAGAAAGCAGAATTTACCTGTTGCAAACATGATAGTTCCAAGAGGGGTTGGACAGGTTCCAGAAATTATGCAGTTTACTGAAAAAACTGGACTCAAAGGAGCATGCATTGCAGGAACCGGACTTATCAAGGGAATTGCAAAAATGGTTGGTTTGGACGTAATTGATGTTGAAGGATGCGATGGAACCCCAGATTCTGACTTTATGGCAAAAGCCTGTGCAATTGTAAAAACCCTTGAAAATTACGAATTTATACTTGTAAATGTAAAAGGCGCAGATGAAGCTGGACATGACGGAAATTACGAACTTAAAAAACAGGTTATCGAAAAAATCGATGAAATGTTAGATTACATTACAAAAAATATTAGCAAAGATGAAGTTTATTTCGTACTCTCAGGAGACCACTCAACACCTATTGAAGAAATGGACCACTCTGCAGACCCTCTTCCAGTTGTTCTCTGGGGAAAAAGTGTTAGGGTTGACGATGTCGAAAAATTCGATGAATTTTCAACCTACAAAGGCGGATTGAACTGGATAAAAGGAGTACATGTAATGCCTATTTTAATGGACCTCATGGGCCTTGCAAAAAAATATGGTGCTTAAATTAAAATCCAAAATCTATTTTTGGATTAATTTTTCTATTTTTATTGGTAAGTAAAACAACCCTGCTTTCAGGCGAATCGTCTTCGATTTCAAATATGCTGTTTTCACCTAAAATTTTACCCATCTCTAAAAGTTCAACCTGTTTTACCATGTCATCCAAATTTAATCTTTTTCTTGAATATCCAACATTCATGTAAGATTTTAGTTCGATGAAATTTGAATTTGCTCTCTCGAATAATTCCTTAAATTTCAAAATATTATCGTTTATATTTCGAATAACGGTAGTTCTAATACAGGTTCGTTTTTTTGATTCCAAAATATCAAGTGTATTTAATATAGAATCCCAATCTTCTTTTGTTCCACCACATATTTTCTTGTAGCTTTCTAAATCGTATGCATCAAGTGAAATATAGAGCTGTGTTGGATTTACCTTTTCAATTACATCTGTTAATATCCCGTTTGAAACCAAAAATGTGGACATTCCTTTTTTATGGAAAACTTCGATTAATTCATCGAGGTATGGATACATTGTAGGCTCTCCGGAAAGAGATAGTGCAACGTGTTTTGGTTTTGTTGCTTCAAGATATTTTTCTTCACCAATTCTATCCAAAATTCCTTTGTATCCTGTTATAACAGTTTTGTGCATAGCCAAGATATCTTCTGCAACAGTTTCAGGTTCCTTCCATTTTGGAGATTCGAAAGAATCCAATCCTAAATCTTTTGGAAGAACTCTCCAGCAGAAAATACAAGATTGCTGGCACCATGCAACAGAAGGAGTACTCTGAACACATCGATGAGTGTTTATTCCATAAAACTTTGATTTATAACATTCTTTTCCTTCTAAAAAAGATTTTCTAACCCATCCGCAGAGTTTTACGCCACTGTGTTCTTTTATTTGATAGCGCTGTTTTCTCAAAATATTGTGTATTTGTTCAGGAATCATAATTATCACCTTATACTCAAGCATTGTTTAATTACTATTTATAACTTTTAAGCTATGCGTTCTATATGGCAACATTTAAATATATGAGATTCTATTATAGATAAGGTATGATAAGAGTAATAGGTGTAATCGGAAGAAAGGATACTGGAAAAACAGGTCTAATAGCCAATATCCTCAAGAACTTGACTGGCATGTCTGTTGCGACAGTTAAAAATTCACATATGGATTTAGACGTTGATTCCCCAGATACTGATTCATATAAACTAAAACAGCTTGCAGATACGTCTATTTTTGTTACAAATAAAGGTTCGGCCTTTTATTATGACAGGATGCATTTGAAAGACATCCTTGCAAAGCTCGACTGCGACCTGGTTATCGTAGAAGGCTTTAAGGAAGATTTGATCGAATTAAATATTCCAAAAATACTTGTAACTGAAGGGGGACGGGGCGCTGAATTAAAGGATAATCAGACGATAATGGTAATTGATGACTTCAAATACGATATAAATGAAGTTACAGCCCAAGTTCTTGAAAAAGCTATAGTTCCATCGTATAATCTAAACTGCGGTCACTGCGGATACAACTGCAAAGGTTTTGCAAACCTGTTGGCCTCAGGCGAAGTTAAATGGAACAAATGTGTTATGTCAACAGCACTAACATTGATAGTCGATGGCAAAACAATCCCGGTAAATCCATTTGTTTCCGACGTTATAAAAAACACTATAAAAGGGATTGTAGGAACACTGAAGGGTACGGAAAACCCTGAAACAATTTCAATCAAAATTGAAAAAAAATAACTCTTATTTTTTGAATAAAGACCCATACCGTGCATTATGGACTTTTTTCGTATCTCAAAATATTTAAATATTGCAATAAATAGACTATATTATGGTTACTTGGTGATATCATGGCTATAGAAGAATACAAATACGAATATATGGCTGAAGTTTTTAAGGCGTTTGCTGATCCTACTAGATTGATGATTTTGGAGCTTTTAAGTGATAATGAAAGTATGTGCGTTTGTAAAATTATTGATGAATTGAAAAAACCTCAACCAACAATTTCCCACCACTTAAACATATTAAAGAAGTCAGGAATCATTAAAGCTAGAAAAGAAGGAACTTGGAACCACTACTATATTGTAAATCCTAAAGTAAGGGAAATGATATCTATTATGGGCGGAATTGTAGATTAATCATTATACTAAACGAAATAAATTGGTCAAAAGCCACTATAGTTAATTTTATATACCTTATATCACTATTAGTGAATAACTAAAGTGATATTTTGAGACTTGAAAACAAATAAAACACAATTTTCTTTTTTAATTTTGTAATTAAAACATTTTTCATCGATTTATCCAATTTACAGCTTTATGCGTTGTGAGATTATGGGAATACAGGAAGATATCAAGAAATTAGAAGATGAACTATTACATACCCAGTATAATAAAGCCACCCAAAAACACGTGGGTATATTAAAAGCAAAACTTGCTAAATTAAGGGACGAACAGCAAAACCCAAAAGGATCAGGTGGATCCAGTGGACCTTCATATGCAATTAGAAAAACAGGGGACGCGACAGTTGCTTTCGTTGGATTTCCATCAGTTGGTAAGTCAACACTTTTGAATAAACTTACAAATGCAAATTCAGAAGTTGGAGCTTACGCATTTACCACTCTTACAATTATTCCTGGGTTAATGGAACATAAAGGTGCTAAAATTCAAGTGTTGGATGCACCAGGTATTATTTCTGGAGCTTCTTTTGGTAGAGGTAGGGGTAGCGAGGTTTTAGCAGCCGTTAGAAACGTGGACCTTGTAATGCTCGTTGTGGATGTATTTTCACCAGAGCATATACCTATACTTGAAAAAGAGCTTGGAAATGTAGGTATAAGGCTTGACCAGGAAAAACCAGACGTAAAAATTGAAAAACACGATCGTGGTGGACTTGCAATCAACAAAACCGTTAACTTAACAAAAATAGATGAAGGCACAATAACTGCGATAGTTGGAGAACACAGAATCCACAATGCAGCTATTCTAATAAGAGAAGACATTGATGCTGACCAGTTAATCGATGTAGTGCTAGACAGCAGATCCTACATTCCAACACTTGTTATTGTGAACAAAATCGACCTTGCAGACGAAGAAAATCTGAAAAAAACAGAAGCTGCAATTGGAGATAGGCCACACGTATTTGTTTCAGGGCATAAAGAAATAAATCTTGAAGAATTAAAAGACAAAATCTTTGAAACTTTAGGATTTATCAAATTATACTTAAAACCTCAGGGCGGAAAAGCAGACCTTGATGAACCATTAATTATTCTCAAAAACTCAACTGTTGAAGATGTTTGTAACAGGCTTCACAGGGATTTTGTTAAAAATTTCAGATATGCACTTGTATGGGGAGAATCTGCAAAACACCCTGGTCAAAGAGTAGGATTAGACCACGTGCTAAAAGACGGAGATATATTGACGATCGTTGTTAGAAGATCACTTTAAGGTAGATAAAATGAATGATAAAGAATACAGTAAAATTATTGAAGCTGGAAAAATTGCATCCCAAGTTAAAGAAGAAGCAGTAAAATTAGTAAAACCTGGCGCAAAACTCTACGATGTTGCAGAATTTGTAGAAAACAGGACAAGAGAACTCGGTGCAGGTATTGGATTTCCATGCAATATTTCATTGAACGACATTGCAGCACACTACAGCCCTTCATATGGCGATGAATCGGTTTTTTCCGAGGAAGACGTTGTAAAATTAGACCTTGGATCACACGTAGATGGATTTATTGCAGACACTGCAGTAACTATAGATTTATCTGGAAAATATTCTGACTTAAAAAAAGCTTCAGAAGATGCGCTAAATACTGTAATTAAAGAAATCATGCCTGAAATGAATGTTGGGGAAATGGGAAAAATAATTCAGGAAGTAATTGAAAGTTACGGCTACAAGCCAGTTTCAAATCTTTCAGGACATGTAATGCACCAATATTCACTCCACTCTGGAGTAAGTATTCCAAATGTTTCCGAAAATACAAGAGATACCATCGATGTTGGCGACCTCGTTGCAATTGAACCGTTTGCAACAGATGGGTTTGGGCAGGTTGTAGATGGAAAAGACGTATATATCTTTAAATATCTAAGATCAAGACCAACAAGACTTCCGGCTGCAAGAAACTTATTAAGAGATATCGAACAAAACCATGCATATCTACCATTTTCAGAAAGAGACATGGCAAAAATCGATAAACATTATAAAACCGGCTTAAAAGGCTTAATGATGGCAGGAGTTCTATATGGATACCCAACACTGGTTGAAAGAGAACATGGAATGGTTTCCCAGTGTGAACATACAGTCTTAGTTACCGAGAATGGTGTTGAAATCACTACAAAATAATTAAATGAAAGGTGGAGTTATGATCGTCATTTTAAACAACGGTGGGCAGTACGTACACAGGATACAGAGAAGTTTAAAGTACCTTGATGTACCTGCAAAAATAGTTCCAAATTCAACCACTCTTGAAGAAATTGCTGCAAATCCCGAAATAAAAGGAATAATATTAAGCGGTGGCCCAGATATTACAAAAGCTACAAACTGCGAAAATATTGCATTAAATTCAGAACTTCCAGTTCTTGGAATTTGCCTCGGACACCAGTTAATTTCAAAAGCATATGGTGGAGCGGTTTCAAGAGCAGATTCAGAAGAATATGCAAGTATTAAAATTTATGTAAAAGAAGAAAACGACCTCTTCAAAGGAGTCCCCAGTGAATTTACTGCATGGGCTTCCCACATGGATGAAGTTAAAGTAACACCTGACTGCTTTGAAGTTTTAGCATACTCTGACATTTGCGGAGTAGAATCAATAAAACACAAAGAAAAATCAATTTATGGTGTTCAATTCCACCCTGAAGTGTCACACACCGAATATGGTGACATTATTTTGAAAAACTTCTGTAAAAAATGTGGATTTGAATTTAAAGAATAAATTAGTTAATTAAATAAAAAAAGTTTTATTTTTTTAAAATTATTTATCCATAATTATAGTATTGTCACTTAACAGTGCTATCTCGTCTTCTGTTAAAAGCTCTTCTTTTACCCCATCTCCGATTATTGCGCTGTGTCCAAGCGGGTCTTCAATAATTAATGTTATTTTTTCTTTTCCAAGTTTTACTTCTTCTAATTTTTCAATTAACTCATCTGCTTTTTTCCTTTCATCTTCATTTTCAACCCAAGACTTCAATGTTTTAATCGCATCTTCCATTCTTGTCAACACGCCTTCAACATTTGAAACGTATGCTTCGGATGCAGGACCAGGGGACACTTCAAATCCAAATTCAGGTATTGAAATGTGACCTGATGAACCTCTTATAACCCGTTTATTTAAATCGTATTCATCTTCAACCGTTAAGGTATATCTTTTAGGCTCTTTTACATCTACCGGGAAAATATCGCTTTTTTTGTATTTGCAAGCCTCGCATAATATGGTTGTTTCAATAACCTTTCCAAAATAAGGGATTTCGAGTTCCTGAGTGATTAATTTTAATGAATCCTCTTTTCCGCATATCGGGCAGTCCATTACATTGCATTGTTTTTCCATGTTTCTCACCTGATTTTAATATTTTTTACATTTACTCGCTTATAGGATAAAAAAATATTCTGATAAAATACGTAATAATTTTTGGCTTGATTCAAGTAAAAAATTATATATACAAAATCCGCCCAGAATAATGTTATTCATAGGAAATAATTTTTCGATCCGATTGCCTCAAAAAGTGGTAGAATGTACGATAAATTAAAAATCATAGAACGAGCTATTCTGCTCAATCCCGAAAATATAAAAGTATTTCGTGAAAAACTCAAGATAACCCAGTCCAAACTTGCTGAAGAAAGTGGGGTTAGCCAATCTCACTTGAGTATGCTTGAAAAAGGGAAAAGAGAAATTGGGGAAGCACATGCTGCCGCAATAACACTTGGAATGCTTAAATGTACTAATTTTTGGGATAAAGAAAATCCTATTTTATATTTATTAGACGTACTTTCACTCACAAAACTTGAAAGTGCTATTGTCGAATTTATCCAGGATTTAACGTCAAAAAGCGATATCTTCTGTAAAAGATATATCGAAGGACATCCTGTATACATTATAGATATAAAATATTTTACTGAAGAAATTAAAAAACGACTCAGTGTCATGGACATTGAAGAAGTTGATTTTTTTAGAGGTAGAATGAATATTAGGGGATTACACCTCGATAAAAAAACCGTACTTATACAATTAGACTGTTCAGACATTCGAAGGCTCGAAAATAAGGTATCTAAAGTACTAAATAATAAAACAGTACTTCAAATATTTCCCAAAGAGGAAGTTCCCCCAATATATTCTATAAAAAAAGACTGCATGATTGTACACTGCTGGTGATTTTCATGGTTTTATTAATTAACTACGCAGTATCTTTGGTTTCTGCAATTGTAGTTGGGGCAGTTATTGGAATGAAACTGTCATTTGATATGGATTCTTTTGAAGGATCCGTACTTTTCCCAACCCCATTTGTAGCAATTGGTTTAACTGCATTAATTGGCTATTTAATAACTTTAGACCTGGTTTCCAGTATAATAATAGGAATTTTTGCGAGTGTTTTCTCGAAATTTACAAACAAAATATTCCCTGGTGTTAATAATGATATTAATTGAAACTGGAAAAATATTGGCCGCGTTTGCAATTTGCTGGTTAAATTTTGTTATTGTTGACACCTACTTTGGACTTCCAAAAAAACCAGGAGTTCTCGGTGCCAAAGTAATCGGTAAAAAGATAGAAAATGTCGGTGGAAATATCAATGGTGGCTATTTCATGGGAAACATTGTATGTTCCCCTGATGCATCGGCAGGAACGTTAATGGCTTCAATATTTTACTACCTGATGGGCTTTGAAGGTGGATTAATTGCTGCACTTTTCATCTACATTGGAAACAGATTATGTAATGATACAGGTTGTGCAGGAACAATTGGAACAATTACTGCAACAGTATTAATTTACTTATTTAGCGGATTTATAAGCGCTGAATATTTTATTGCAGGAATGGTTCTAGCAATATTCTCAATTCAAGGCGTACATCACAGCGCTGCATCACAACTTCTCGGCAGTATTGCAAGAAAAATGGGGAGGATATAAATGGAATCTCTTGTAACCGTTACAATTGGACTTATAGGGATAATTTCCGTTATAAAAGTATTTCTGACAAAAAGCAGAGCTTTAAAACTCCCTATTATTTGTTGTATTAACTTCTGTATTGCAGCATTGATTGCACTCTACATAAAAAGCCCGATGGGTGCAATTGCAGCAGTTGTTTACTTTGCATTATCAACAGTATCCAGTAATGCGATAGCCCATACTCTTGGAGAAATCGACAAAATGGATGAATTTGAGAAGAAAAGGTGATTTTGATGGAAATACTACCTATCGTTGCTGCAGGGTGCTGTATTCTTGGAGGAATAGGTACCATCATTCATACGCACAATATTAACAAGATAATCATGTTTGCACTTCTTGAAAGCGGACTTATCGGCTTTATTGCTTCATTTTACTACCTTGATGTTGCGATTGTTTCATCCGTTTTAGAACCAATTTCTACGCTGATACTGCTTTTAGGCGTGTTAAAATATGAATACATATTAAGAACTAAGAAAAAATACAGTGCAGAAGTCCCTGTGCTTACTAAATAGGTGATAAAATGGATTTAATTACCTTGACGTTGTACGTGGGCTACTTCTTACTTATAATCGGTACAGTCGGTGCAGTTATTGGGCCATTAACAAAAGATCCATTTAAAAGATTTTTAAACATTGAAGTTCCGGCCATTGGAGTTTGTTTAATATTTCTAGCGTACAACCAGACTCTTGCACTTATGACGTTCCTCGGCGTAAATGCTATCCTTACACTTGTACTCGTGAGAGCGATTATCAAAAATGAGGAACTGGAGGAATAATATGAAAAAGCTAAACGAAGCCTGGAATTATATTTCAAAACCCAGTGCCGTCTCCAGATTGTTTGCAGGGTTTGTCTGCATAGTTTTATTCATTGGTATATTCTTACCTACGGAATTTACAAGCGACCAGCTTTATCCAAAAAATGCAATACAGGGCCAGGTTTTAAAAACACCTCTTGCACCATACGACAGGGGTGGAGTTGTATTATCGGAACCTGCAGATATTAAATCCCAGTACCCAGAATACCAAAGCATTAGAGGCCAAATTACAGCTTATTTATCCCCTGTTGCTATTGCAATAAGTGAAAATACAATGTACTTTGGTACAACAATCGTTTCAACCCCTGGGGGAATACTGGACGAAATATTATACTATACAAGAGGATTTGATACAGTTTTAGAATCACTGACTTTGCTCCTCTCGTTCACGATATTTGGATGGTTATTCCTAAATCGGAATA
Source organism: Methanococcus maripaludis (assembly GCF_002945325.1). Classification (NCBI taxonomy): domain Archaea; kingdom Methanobacteriati; phylum Methanobacteriota; class Methanococci; order Methanococcales; family Methanococcaceae; genus Methanococcus; species Methanococcus maripaludis. The sequence continues at coordinate 1,267,694 of NZ_CP026606.1, read as the reverse complement.
ATAAGGTGAAATAATGGACTACGTGAGTTTATTGTTTAGTAAAACAGTTGCTGTCGGATTTATAGTTGGAATAATTTCACTTTATTCAATTTCCCGCCAAAAATCAGACCTTAACATGATATTGTTAACTGACCTTATAGAATACGGAATGCTCGTAATTATTGCAGCAATTGGATCAGACCTTGCAGAAGCACTCATACTTCCAGGATTGGTTGTAGGTATGGCAGAACTCTTGGCAGTTGCAGAAATATTTGTTTCAAGAAATGACTTAAGAAAAGAGGGTAAACCAAAAAAATCAAAGCTTTTAGAAGAGTTTATGATTAAAGAAACCCCTAAAATGGATATAAACTTTAGTAAAATGGAAGTATTGTACACCACTCCAAAATTCCTCGCAGTTATACTCGTAATTTACGGGGCAATTTTAAGTGGATTTACTGGCGGAGCAGTTATGGCCAGCGGTCTTTTGTTCTATGTACTTTCGAAAAGAGTTCTCGGTAGAAAAATACTTCCAGAAGAGTTAAAAGTATCTTGGGAAGGAATTTCAGCGTTTTCAGGAATTGCATGGGCAATTTGGATACTTGGGTTTATTGGATTCTTCTTATTCCCTTCAAAATGGCCATATTTCTTGATTATAGCCGGATTTGGACTTGCAATAAAAGTAGGTTCTAAACTCGGACTAATTGGAGAGTTATTCGAATAATTTCGACCAAAGGTGATTAAAATGCTCGTTGAATATATCGCAGGAAACTTTCACGGAATAATTCCTTTGGGAGATATCGTATTTTATGTAACAGACTTTTCGCTCATAGCATTCATTGTGGCGATGCTTTTCACAGTTATCGTGTACTTTACAAAACCAGAAAAACAACTGGAAGCCCAGGTTCATGAATTTGGTGATAAATTTAATTACGTGACAGTTGAAGAACTTAAAATAAGGAGATTTATGTCGGTAGTATGTGGTATTGCGACTGCATTTTCAATGTTAACTGGGGACTTATTCGACTTTGCACTATTTCTTGCCGTAATTGGTATCTCAAACATTGGAATTGTTGCAGCAGTTAAAAAGGAATGGGTGTTGAATGCAGCATTCCACTACGGACTTATCACGATAATTTCATCACTTCCATTATTTGGTGCCGCTGCACTGATTTTAGGAAAAACAGGAACTCTTTCCATATTTGAACTTGCAAAAAATGGTAATGAATTATTCTATCAAAAACTACTCTACGCAGTTGGAATGATTGGAGAAACAGGCGTTGCTCCGTTTTATGCAGCAAAAGCGGAAATGTTCAGGGCTCCAGGAGCTCCTTACATTCTGATGATACACCTGTCATCCCTTTTGGTTATCGTAAGGACTGTAGAAATCCTGCTTACAATATCTTAAGGTGAAAAAATGAGTCCAGAAACGAAAAGTGGCTATATAGCACTTATAATTGGAATCTTGGGATACATGGGAACAATTTACTTAAATTCTCAAAACGAAATGGTAACATACCTCTTAACCGCAGTATTTACCCCATTTTTGATATTTGGCATTGCAATGTTCCTTAATCCGAAATCAAGAAGAGAAAAAATAGGTCAAATTCCGTTCAGAGGGTGGTAATTTGAACGCAGCATTCAGTATGTTTAACGGACTTATGTATGCATTGTATGCCTTTTTAGTTGGCGGAATTTTGCTCGGATTCCACAGAAAAATTATGGCAAGAATTCAGTGTCGACCCGGGCCCCCAATTATTCAGTATTTAATCCATACATTCAAATTTTACTTTAAAGAATTAACATTCCCAATTTCAGCAGGAAATCCACTGTACGTCTTTGTAGCATTGATGGATGTCATGGTCTGGATGAGTGCATTATCAATTGCAGTTGTCTTTGAATCATCCCTACTGATATTGATCGGACTCTATATATTACAAAAAATAGTTGAACATGGCTGTGGACTGAGTAGTGGCTCCCCATATGGAAAAGTTGGTGGTGTTAGAAGTGTTTTCTCCGCTGCTGCAGAAGTTCCACTCTTTGCCGCTGCTGGAATAGTCTATACGGTAACACATTCATTGATTATTGGAGATATAATAAATTATCAGGCTGTAAATGGTCCATTAATATTCCAACTCCCAATATGTGCTTTTGCAGTATTTGTCCTTGTTCTTTCAAAAGCACCTTTCAGTCCATTTGCAATAGTGAAAGGAAAAGATATCATAAGCGGATATCTTACAGAACATTACGGACCTCTTGAAGCGATTATAATGATTGGAGACGCAATAGCATGGTTTGTATTACTATGGCTCTTTATGGCGTTGTTTTTAGGCCCATTAATCGTAGCAAGCCCAGTTTTGACGTTGCTTGGAATGTTTGTCTTAACGATAATTATTTCATTTATCTGTGCATTAACTCCACTACTTGCTCCAAATCACTCAGTAATGCTCCAAATTACAATTGCGTCACTTACGTTAATTGATCTGGCATACAGAATCATCCATTAGGTGTTATCATGAAACAGTACATCCAGTTACTTTCGATTGCAGGATTTGTGGTTTTGGGAATGATAGTACTTATTAACATGCTTCAATACCCAATAACCCCAATTTTAGGTCTTTTCGTAGTCCTTCTTGTAGGAATATTGGCATTACTTATTCAGAATAAAAAAATAACCCATTTAATAGAAACTACAGAGCATTTAATGATGCTGGCTGTATTAATTGCATTTATCTATCTTGGATATTTCGCATTTATCGCAGGGTGATTTTATGAACGAAGTTCCATTCATACTACTTTATTGTGCAATTACATTCGTTATTGGATCAATGTTGGGCCTTTCATACAGCTACAAAAAATATGCTAAACCTTACGTGGAAAAAACCCTTGACAGTACAGCACTTATTTCAGCCATTATCGGGGGACTCGCGTTTACAGTAAACGCCCCAATTTCAGTATTATTCCTTGCATTTCCACTTGGAATGAGGCCCGGATATGGACATTCCGAATTCTGTCTTGGAGTTTTAATTGCACTTATCGGCTACATTTTACTAACAATTGGAATAGTCTAGCAAAAAGGTGAAAATATGCTAGAAGAAATCGACAAAAATTACAAAAAATCAAGTTTAGAACAAAAATACAACATAATAAAGGGTAATCGTTACATAATGGAAGAAGCGATCGTTCCAATTTCAAAAGCCCTCAAAATGTCCATGGATGAAGTTGTTGATGTATTCGTAAAAACATGCGATGGAGTAGCGCTTTACGAATCCCATGCATATGTTGAACAGGCTAAAATGGGATGCCTTGGAAGAAGAGTCGACATTGACTTAGGATTATGTTGGATAGCAGATTTTTTTGGATTAATTTCTAAAAAAGATGCTGATTTAATAAGAAGAAAGGTCGTTGAAGACACAATTATCAAAAAAATACCCTACAAAGAAGCACTTGAGAACGGCAGACTCCTTACAATTAGAATCCTGAAGGGTGAGGAATAGAGTTAATTTGGAGATGATCTTGATGATTAAAGATTTTGTAAGAAAACGATCAATTAACGTCTGTCTTGTAAACACCGGTGGTTGCAACGGTTGCGATATTGAAATAGTATCATGCCTTGCCCCAAGGTACGATATTGAACAGTACGGAATTTATGTGCATAACAATCCAAGAGAAGCCGATGTTTTAGTTGTAACTGGCCCAGTAACGGGAGCTTGGGAAAAAAGACTTCTTGAAATTTACGAAAAAACTCCCGAACCAAAAATAGTTATCGCAGTTGGTGCATGCGCACTGAGTGGCGGAATATTTAAAGAAGGACATATTCATGGGCCCGTTGATAAAGTAATTCCAGTTGATGCAAAACTTCCAGGATGCCCGCCAAGACCTTCAGAAATTATATCTGCAGTTGTATCAATTGCCCCAGATGCACTTGCGGCTAAAGAAAAACTGCTTAATCAAAAATTAAAAGAAGAAAAAAATAAAGCCAAAGCATGATTGAGATGATATTATGAATGTAGTACCGATTGGACCCATTCACCCGATACTAAAAGAACCCTTGCGAATAAAACTCCTTGTTGAAGGAGAAAACGTAAAAGGTGCTGAAATAGACATGGGTTACGTTCACAGGGGTATAGAACGTATTATGGAAGGAAAACATTATTTAAAATGTATACACCTTTCAGAAAGAGTTTGCGGAATCTGTTCATATATCCACACCCAGTCTTTTGCAGAATGCATTGAAAATATGTGTGATATTGAAGTTCCTGAAAAAGCAAAATATTTAAGAGTAATTACCTGTGAACTTGAGAGAATTCACAGCCACCTGATCGCAGCAGCAGTTTACAATCTTACAATTGAACATGAAACTCTTGGAATATGGATGTTAAATGTAAGGGAATCTATCATGGATTTACTCGAATTAATTACAGGAAATAGGGTAAACATGGGATTTAACGTTGTTGGTGGAGTGAGACTCGATTTAAACAAGGAAATTTTAGATAAAATTCACAAAAAAATTGATGAATTTGAAGAAGATGTTAAAAATATAATTGAAGTATTCGAAACCGGCCCATTAATTGGAATGAGAAGTAAACATATTGGAAAAATTGGCTACAAAGAAATCATGAAAACACGTGCAGCAGGACCTGTTGCAAGAGCTTCAGGAATTCCTGAAAGTGACTGGAGACTAAGGCATGAAACTTACAAAGCACTGAATTTCAAACCCGATTGGAGAAATGAAGGGGACAACTACGCGCGAATGATGGTAAGACATGATGAAGTTCTCACGAGTGTCGAACTTATAAGAAGAGCACTTGAACACTATGCGGAATCTTCAGGAATCGTTAGAAATAAGGCTGAAATTAGAGCTACTGAAGGAGAATGGTATAACGAAGCTCACAGGGGCGAAGTTTACTATAAAATTGCAATTACCGATGGCGGACTCATAAAAAGAATTATTATAAGAACTCCAACTGTAATGAACCTTGAAGCTTATAAATACATGATAAAAGACTGCCCAACAATTGCGGATGCAGTTGCAACATATACCTCAATAGACCCTTGTGTATCATGTACTGAAAGAACTATCCAATTAAAAGACTTAAATACTGGAAAACTTAGCGACTACAAAATCTAATAAATAAACCTGATTGCAGGTGATACTTATGTCATCATCCATTTGGTACCTTTACGAGTTCGTAAGAAAAAAATGGTTTATGAGATTTACGAACGCCAAATCTGAAAAAGAAAGTTTTATTCCACCAGAAAGATTTAGAAAAATTCCGGTAATTTTTGATTTACCCGAGAAATGTATAAGTTGCAGTGCATGTAAAGAATCCTGCCCTTCTGATGCAATTTCAATGGAATTTAACGAAGAATTTAAAAAAGAAATGCCCGTATTTGATGCAGGTTCATGTATAAACTGTGGAAACTGCGTTGAATCTTGCCCAACAAATGTTTTAGAGATGGGAACCCTTCGAAAAGAAGCAAAAGAACTTTTGTGGAATGTTCCAAAAATCATCAACTTATTAATTGATGAGGAAATCTGCGTAAGCTGTGGAACTTGTGAAAATGCGTGCCCAGTTGATGCAATTTCTCACAACAATACTGGACTCTATGAAATAGACGTTAACATTTGTGTAAGCTGTAAAAATTGCCTTAAAGTATGCCCTGTGGAAAATGCAATTGTTACATACGATGAACCGGGACTTTCTGAAAAAATAGAAATTGCACAAAATACTAAATTTGACCGGGAAAGACTTGGAAGTGATTTTAAAGAAGAAAGCGACGTAATAGCCGAAATTCCTAGGATCGTTCCAAGTTTATGTATTGGTTGCGGAAACTGTGTTGATGTTTGTCCTGGTTCAATAGACCTTGAAAGACTTAAAGTTACATCCTGCATAAAATCCGGAAAATGTCTTGAAGTGTGTCCAACAACCGCGATAAGGATCGGAGTTCCTGAAAAAATTACGAAAAGAACTGCTGAGTGCTACATTGTTGATGAAGAAAAATGTATCGGCTGTAGAATTTGTTATAGGGCATGTAATGTTCCTGAAGCAATTTTAATATCTAAAGAAACCAATTTACCGTACATTAATCCGGAATACTGTGTAAGATGCGGATTATGTCAAAATGCATGTCCTGTTGATGCAATTGATTATCTTAAAACAGAAACATCTGAAGATTTGTACTCTAAACGAAAAATAAGAGACGAATTTGAAAGTATCCTGCACAGCGACCTTGAAGAATTCACCAAAAATTATGTATTGTTAAAAGAAGAAGTTAAAAATCTTGGAAAACAGTCGATTTCAGAGGAAAATATTGGTGAAAAGAGGAAGGATGATTGATATGGTATCGAAAATTCTTAAAAAATATTTTGATAATTTGGATATCAAATTTGAACTTGACAGCCAGTACATCAGTAACAAAATCGAGATAAATCCAGAACTCTGCATATTGTGCAATAGATGCCTTGAAGTGTGTCCGGTAACTGCAATCAGCTCGAACTTTCCAGAAGTTCCAGATATTGATAATAAATGTGTCTACTGCAACACATGCGTTGAAACATGTCCTGTTGATGCGATAAAAATTACTAAAACTAGAGTAAGGGTAGAACAGGGCAATTTAATAATTGAAAATCGATTAAAAAGTAAAAAATTAGACTATAATCGAAAAAAATGTGTAATGTGTTTAGTATGTACTAAAAACTGTCCGTTTGGAGCAATATCTGAATCTGATGATAATATTTCTTTCGATATGGATAAATGCGTACTCTGCGGACATTGCGAAGAGATATGCCCTGCAAAAGCGATTAAACTTGAATAATACCTAAAAAGGTGTTTTAGATGATAACCGTAAAAAAACCAGTCCAAAAAATCATCTCAGATATTTCAAAAAATCTTGGAATTGATGAAAAATTTGTAAAAGAAAAATTAAAGGATTTAATGGTGCCTGTTGAAAGGAATTTATACGTAGAATCCAACAAATGTATTAGATGCGAGCTTTGCTACGAAGTTTGTCCTGTTGATGCGATAAAAGAACCAAGCGTTAAAAGCCCTGCTGAAATAATCCCTGAAAAATGTGTAAAATGTGAAATATGTGCCAAAACATGTCCCGTTGGTGCAATCAATGTATTAGAAGGTCGTGCAAAATTAGAAGAGGATACCGTAGTTTACGAATTAAAAGAAATTGACGTAACCCATAGAAAAATAAGGTTGGTAAAACACGAACTCGATGAAGAATCATGCATAAAATGCGGAATTTGCGAAAGATTCTGTCCAACTTCTGCAATAACCGTTGAAAAAAGAAACAGCATTGACATAAATCTAGACCTCTGCATGGGGTGTACTGCTTGCGAAAAAGTATGTCCAAAATCGGCGATAAAAGTTGAAAACGAAATGGGCGAAATAACGGCTGAAAATGAAATATCTTTAAATAATGACACCTGCATTAACTGTATGGTATGCAGTGAAATATGTCCCGTTGGTGCGATAGTTTACGAGGATGGATTAATGAAATTGGATGATAAAATGTGCATATTCTGCGGAAAATGTGAGAAAAATTGTCCTGTAACTGCGATAGCGATTAAACAAAAAGATATGTAGTCGGGGAGGGGTAATATGAAAGTAAAAAGCTTGATGGATAAAAAATTTATTAAAATATATCCTGATTTTACTGTACAGACCGTTATTGACTTAATGTATAAAAATAAGAAATTCAGTACACCAATTATTGATAATGACGGCAAAATGGTTGGTTGGACAACTGCCATTGATTTAATGATCGTTTCTGATAAAAATATTCCAATAAAAGACATTATGAGTCCCATTGAAGACGTAATCGTTGTAAATAAAAACGAACCTGCAAGAGAAGCCGTTACCAAAATTGTAGAATACAAAGTCATAAGCATTCCTGTTTTAAACGATGATGGCCAGGTTGTTGGAATAGTTAGAAACTGCGATATTACAAAAACTCTTTCCAAATTATACGATATTCCCGTACACAGCATCTTTAAATCATTAATGGGTGAATTGAAAGGAATTTCATGGGAAGAATTAATGAATGCCGCCGCAATTGTTACAAAACAGACTACCGGAGAAAAAATTACAGGTGAAGAATACGAAAGAAGAATAAAAGGTTCTACATTCGGACAGGCAATATGGGCTTGCGGAGGACTTGAAAAATTCTTTACAGGACTCATAAAAATCGGTGAAGTTGCACTTGCAAGAAAAGTAAGCTGTAAAAATGTCATAAAAAAATAATCAATAATCGGGTGTCTGAATGTCTAATCTTATAAATATTCCTAAATACAGTAGGAAAATTGATTTCTGGACTTTCCTTGAAAAAGCATTTGAAAAAAATGTTAAAATCGACCTTGGACACTTTAAAATCATCTGCATGTTTCTTGATGTTATGGATATCTACGAAAGTTTGAGTAAAGATACATCTAAAAAAGAAGCGAGGAAAACGCTTGAAAAGGAAGGAATCTTTTCTAAAAATTCAGAATACATTTCAGGAGAATATTTAAAAAAACATATTGATAGAGACAGCAGGGTTGCAGTTCACAACAGAATCAATGATTTAAGAAAACTGGAATTTACTATTGAAACCAAGCCTGGGCCGCTTGGAGGATATAAATTATTAGAAACCCCGGACTGGTTTTTAAACGAAGAATAAAATAGAAAAAATATTAACTTTCTTTTTTGGACATGATTTTTACAATGTCAGAATCGAGATCCCCCATTACTTTACTGATCTCTGAAATATTTTCAATGCATTCTTTAAAATCTTTACCAACAATCCCATTTTCATAAGATATATCCAAAAAAAGAGAAGAATGCGCTGCAAAGCATCCTGATGCAAGCTTTAATGCACATCCCACTTTTCCGCCGTCACATATTATTCCGGGCAAATTTGCAGTAAATGTTCTTGCTGCACTATCAAGTTTTTTAAGGTTTTTACCGTTTTTATAGTAGCAGAGTCCAATTACTGCCCCCATTCCACCTTTACTTACACAGCCACACATCGATGAAAGATAAGACGATTTATATGTTGCATAAATTGTTACAAGAACTGAAAGAAGGATAGATTTTATTAATTTTTCCTGATTTTGTTCGTTTGAACAATCATAAGCAATTATTGGAAGTGTCGCCATTATGCCCATATTACCACTTTTTGCAACACTCATTGCAGGCATATTTTCACCAATCATTCGGGTGTTGCATGCAGAAGTTGTTTTATTTACCATATTTGACAGACAATCGTTTCCATAATTTAAAAAATCGCCTTTGATTAAATTATTATTTGTATAAATTGTTTTTTCAATCAATTGAATAATTTCTTCTGGAATTTCATCAAGATAGTCTAAAAAATCTAACAGTTCAAGATTTTTGTATTTTTCTTTTTCAGAACCAGTTATCTCAGAATTCATAGGTTCATTGTTAATTTTTGGAATTAAAACGTTTAAATGATTGTCTTTAATTAACGATTCAAAAGTATTCCCAGAATTATCTTTAAGTTTTACAGCACAATAAAGTGGGCCATTAGTTACGCTTATTTTAAGTCGTTCTTTAATAAAATCCTCTAACTTTTGGCTGTAATTTATACCATTAAAAACCAATAGTTTGTTTTTATAATTTCCCAAAAGTCCGCCAACAACTGCAGGCAATATTCCATATTTTTTAGTATTTGGAACTCCGACAGCGTATACGTTTTTAAAAGAGCCGTTATTTAGTGTAAGTTCGATTTTATCAATTGAAAATGGGTCTGAAATATTACATAGTGAAACTGCATAACCAATCAATCCGACTTCAGTACAGCCTAAAGCTTCTGTTACTTCGTTTTTTAATATTTTTGTAATTAAAATACGTTTAAAATCATCCATAATACCAACTAAATCTTTAGAAAAAATAAAAAATAATATTTTAAAAAAATTAATTTAATCAAAAATCTTTTTTATGTATGGCTCAAAAGGCACTATCTCATCTTTTGTTCTCGGACTTATTGAAGCTACTTTTAAAATTTTATTTTCTGAATCCAGATCAATTGTAAGGGTTCCAGGAGTCAAAGTAATGCTCGATGCAAGCAAAACCTGGCCCATTAAACTGTTTATATCCGTGTTTATTTCAATAACTTCTGGATCGATTTTGCCGTCAAAACTTCTTTTAACTACATCAATCCATGCTTCGGCTAAAGCCTTTAAAAAAACGATTGAATACCCGAAAAATCCAAAAAGCTTCATTTATAACACCTTTGTCCATAGAGGAACAATTCTTAATTATCAATAATGATAAATAGCTATATATAATTATCGTAACTATAAAAATATTGAAAATAAGGCTTATTGTTTTAAATATCTGAAAACAAAACACGATTTACTTTTAGAGTTTATGGTGTCCTAATTCTAATCCAAAATAGTTATTAAGGGTGATAAGAATGAACGAAGAACTTCAAAATCAATTTATGGCACTTGACGTTTACAACCAACAGGTTGATAAACTTAAAGAAGAACTTTCAAACATTGATATGATGATAATGGAACTTTTGAGATCCATTGAATCCATGGAAAGTATGAAAACATCCAAAGAAATTTTATTACCTCTAGGTGCTGGTGCATTTGTAAAAGCAGAAGCTCAAAACCCTGAAAAAATCGTTCTTTCAGTCGGAGTAGACGTTTTACTTGAAAAGAATGTAGATGATGTAATAATAGATTTCCAAAAAAGTATTGAAGAACTCGAAAAAACAAAAGAACTCGTAAATTCTCAAATCCAAAAAACAAGTCAGGAAATTGTAAAATTAAGATCTGAACTTGAAAAAAGAGCTGCTGCAATTGAACAGAGAAGCGCTCAAATGAATCCTAAAACAAACTAATTTTGACTAATTTTTAACTTTTAAATTAAATTTTAAAATACATATTAAAATAATCTATTCAAAAAAGTTACATTTCAAACATTACAATATATTTGAATTTATCAATATATATGCCTAAAATAAAAATGGTGGACCTAGCCGGATTCGAACCGGCGACCCTCGCCTTGTAAGGGCGATGTCATAGCCAACTAGACCATAGGTCCTTTTTGCTTCTCTTGGCTCTCGTTCTGAGAGCAAAATAAACATTGCATTCATAATATATAAATTTTTCGGTAAGCTTTGAAAACATTGGATTTGTGGTAGAATGGAAGACGAAATAAAATCATTTGAAAAAGATAGAAAGTTGATAATTGAAGACTCGAAAAATTCAAAAAATAACATTTTTGAAGTTCAAAAACTCATTGAAGCATTGAAAGATGAAAAAAACCTAAAAAACATTGTTGTAGACTTTACCGAATATAATCCACTCCATAACGGGCACAAATACTGCATGGATTTTGGAAAAAGTGAAGGTTTGTTTATAAGTGTTATTCCAGGACCCCTTGAAAGAAGTGGACGGGGAATTCCATATTTAGTTAATCGACATATTCGTGCAGAAATGGCACTGCTTGCTGGAGCAGATTTAGTAGTTGAAGGCCCCCCAATGGGAATTATGGGTTCAGGTCAATACATGCAGTGTTTGATAAAGATTTTTTCTGCATTAAATGGAGATATTATTCCAAGAGGATATATTGAAGAAGAAACGATGGAACGGGTAATTAATTCAATAAATAATGGGCATCACATCAAAATAAAACCATATAATATCTCGTGTATTGAAACTTGCGAAAAACTTGGAGAAAAATTGGAAATTGATAACTATGTTATTGCTTCAATGTCCTACACGATGTACCGTTTAAAAGAAAATTTCCCAAAATGGAACCCTAAATTCAAATTTATCGAAAGAATTGAAGGTATAAGTGGAACAAAAATACGAGAAGGAGTTTTTAACAATAATTTTGAATCCATAAAACACATGCTTCCAAAAACCACGATTGATGTCTTTAAATCTTTTGGAGATAATTTATCAGAAATTATTCTAAAAAGAAACGAACAGATGGTCCTTGATACCGTGAATAACTTTGATTTGAGCAGATATCTGCCAGAAAATATTTCAGAAAAATTAAATGAAAAAGAATATTACGAATCGATTGAAGAAATAAAAGAATGTATCCCAAGAGGTTTTTCAAAAAATAACATTGAAAGGACAATCTCAAAATTAGAAGCGAGAATAGAAAAGGAAACTATCTCAAAATACATTGAAAATTATCCGGCAAATTTAAGAATTTTAAACGGGATAAATAATCATGAATAAAGGGGGTCGATACTTTTGCAAAAACAAAGATTTTGCCTTGATACAACTGCAATTACTGATAGTGACGTTAGAAAATCGTTAGGTGTTTCAAATATTTCAGAATCTGCAGAAAAAATAATGGATATTATCGCACAGGCACGGGTACAGCTCGATATTTCATGCCATATTCCTTATGATACTGTTTATAAAGAACTTGTTGGTTTTTTAACTCGTGAAGGGTGTGCCCCTGAAACATTGATAAAAGTAGACACGTGGCTTGTCAAAAAAACCCCAAACAGGTACGAAATAAAAATTCCTGCCGAAATATTTTATGAATATGTAAAAGATTTAAGGGAAAGAATAAATAAAGGGATGAGAATAAGTGAAAACGCAATGTATGAAACAGCCTTGGAAGCATACATACTCTCAAAACCTGACGAAAAAGATAGGGAAGACGTGTTAAACGAAGTCCTGTCAAAAACAGTTAATAGTTTTAGGGTCAAATACCGAAATGCACTTCGAGGAGGTACACTTGACAGTGCCCCTGACTTAGATGTTCTTTTGTTAGCAAAAGAGCTCGATGCAGCAGTTGTTGCAAACGATGAAGGTATTGAAAAATGGGCTCAAAGACTCGGGCTTAGATTCGTCAACGCAAGAGATTTTCCATTCATACTTCAAGAATATCTTGATTTATGGGATAAAAAGTAAATTAGAATATTTTATAATTCTAAAACTTAAAACTACTAAAACACGGTGAGAAACATGGTACTCTTGATTATTAGAGGCGACAGCTACGAAAAAATAAAAAACGCAATAGCTGATGTTCACAGGCATGCTAAATTAACAATACTTGGAAAACCAAGAATAATGGTTCCAGAAGCTGCAGATGAAATTCTTGAACATATTGTTGGAAACATTAAAAAACCATGCAAAAAAGCTTGCCTTGTCAGGATTGAGGAAAATGCACCAAGAGCAATCGATAGGATTAGAAAAATTCACCCTCCTGCACATATCGTAATTGTTAGCGAGAGGCATGAACCTTACTTTTATCTTTTAGAGGACCTTCCAAAAATGCCGCTTTTGAAAGGGTACTACAAAAGTAAAAGTCTTGATTCAGATGATGAAATTGAAGAATCACATTAATCTAAATTAAATTATTTTAAAAATTATCGGGGTGAATAAATGAAACAAGTTAAATCCGTAAATTTTAGAGAATTAGATAAAAAAGTAAAAGAATACTGGAAAAAAGAAAATACCTACAAAAAAGTAAAAGCATTAAATGAACACGGCCCTGAATACTATTTTGTTGACGGCCCTCCGTACTGTTCTGGTGCAATACACCTTGGAACGGCTTGGAATAAAATTATAAAGGATACAGTTTTAAGATTTAAGAGAATTCAAGGATACAATGTTTTAGATAAAGCTGGATGGGACATGCACGGCCTTCCTATCGAAGTTAAAGTGGAAAATGAATTTAACATCGGCTCCAAAAAAGACATTGAAACAAAAATTGGAACGCAGGAATTTATAAACAAATGTAAAGAGTTTGCATTAAATCACCTCGGACACATGCAAGGACAGTTTGAAAACCTAGGTGTATGGCTCGATTTTGAAAACGCATACATGCCGATCAAAAGAGACTACATGGAAATGGGCTGGTGGACGCTTAAAAAAGCTCATGAAAAAGAATTACTTACAAAAGACTTAAGATCAGGATACTGGTGCCCAAGATGTGAAACTTCGCTTGCTGAACACGAAGTAAGAGGAGAATACAAAGAGGTACTCGATCCTTCAGTTTATGTAAAATTCAAGCTTGAAAAAAGCGATGAATACATCACAATCTGGACCACAACTCCATGGACACTTCCTTCAAACATGCTCGTATGTGTAAATCCGGAATTTGATTACGCTTATGTTAGTGTTGAATTTGAAAATGGAACTGTTGAAACATGGATTATTGCTGAAAAATTAGTAAATGACGTAATGAAAAAGGCTGAAAAAAACAATGAAATTTCAAAATTCAGTATTTCAAAAGTTGTTAAAGGAGATTCGTTAATTGGATTAAAATACATCCACCCACTCCTTGAAGAAAACGAAAAACAGCAAGAATTTGCAAAAATAGAAAATGTGCACACAATTGTTCCAGGAGACCACGTAACTCTCGAAGGTGGAACCGGTTTAGTTCACACCGCACCAGGATTTGGTGAAGACGATTTTAACATTGGTAAAGAACATAATATTCCAGTATACGCACCAATTGATGACAACGGAAAATATACCGATAGTATCTGGAAAGGAACTTTCGTAAAAGATATGGATGAATCAGTTATTGAAACATTGTTATCCAAAAATTTACTCGTAAACTCTGGAAAAGTAAAACACACATACCCGCACTGCTGGAGATGTAAAACACCACTTTTATTCAGGGCAACTGAACAGTGGTTCCTTTCAATCTCAAAAATAAAAGATTCCATCATCGAACAGGGTAAAACTGTTGATTGGGTCCCAGACTGGGTTAAAACAAGATATGTTAACGGTGTAAGCTTTGTTGGAGACTGGAACATCTCAAGACAAAGATACTGGGGAATTCCGCTTCCAATCTGGATCTGTGAAGAATGTGGAAAATATGAAGTAATCGGTTCAGTTGGTGAATTAAAAGAAAGAGCTAACGAAAAAGATGTAGATTTAAGCGACATCCACAAACCTGCCGTTGATAAAATTACACTTACATGTTCCTGCGGCGGAAAAATGAAAAGAACCCCTGATGTATTAGATGTCTGGTACGACAGTGGTTTGGCACCATATGCTTCAATTGGATCTAAAAAGCTTAAAAAAGCTCAATTTATTACCGAAGGAAACGATCAGGTTACAAAATGGTTCTACTCACAGCATGCATTGAGTGCAGTTGTATTTGACGATACTTCTTACGAAAAATGTATGATGCACGGATTCACTCTTGATGAAACCGGAGAAAAAATGAGTAAATCATTAGGAAACATTGTAAGCCCTGACGATGTTACAGACCAGTACGGTGCAGATGTTTTAAGGTTCTATCTTTTAAGTGCAAACAAAGCTTGGGAAGATTTAAGATTTTCATACTCGGAAATGGATGAAACCAGAAGTATGTTAAATACACTCTGGAATTCATACGCATTTTCTGCAAACTACATGGTTCTTGATGATTTCGTTCCAAATAACGAATATTTCAAGCATGTAAAAGATGAAGATGCATGGATATTGAGCAGAATAAATACTGTCGCTAAAGAAGCTGTTGAAGCTTTAGAGAAACCCCATTTACACGTGTACACGTGGGCACTTAGGGATTTCATACTCAACGACTTTTCAAGATGGTATATTAAATTAATTCGTGACAGAACATGGATGGAGAAAAATGACGTGCAGAAATTATCTGCATACCAGACTCTGTACTACGTGATCATGAAATTAATTTCAATAATGGCTCCGGTAACACCTCACCTTTCAGAAGAAATCTACCAGAACTTGAAAACTGAAGATATGCCTGAAAGCATCTTCATGAACAAGTTAACAATTGAATCTGAATTCATAAATGAAACTTTGGAAAAAGATACCGAAATTATTCGTGAAATTGTAGATTCAATCCTCAAAGGAAGAGATAAAGCAAAATACACACTAAGATATCCGATTACAAAAATAACGCTTCCTGAAAACATTGCTGAAACTGTTGAAAAATATGGATACATCATAAAAGAACAGGGCAACGTAAAAGAAATCGAATTAAAAGAATTTGAAGGAAATATAACTGTAAAACCAAACTTCAAAGAACTTGGAAAAATCTTCAGAAGCGATGTTCCAAAAGTTGTTGCTGCGATAAATTCAGTAGCACCTAGCGAACTAAAAGAAAAATTGAAATCTGGAAACTTAAAAGTTTCAGAATATGAAATAAAACCAGAATACGTTGAATTCAGGGTTGAAATTCCTGAAAACATTGTCGGTGTTGAATTCTCAAAAGGAAACGTTTACATTAACATTGAGATGAACGATGAAGTAATCAAAGAAGGATTGGTTAGAGAAGTTGTTAGAAGAATCCAGTCCATGAGAAAAGATATGGATTTAGATATTAACGAAAAAATCAATGTAAAATTAGACGGAATTGATTTCAGTAGTGATTATTTAAGCCATATTGCAAATGAAGTTAGAGGAAACTTCGTTGAAAGTTTAAAATCTGATTACAATCAAAAATGGACTATTAAAACGCCAAATGAAGAAACTTACGATATTTCAATCGATATTGAAAAAAATAAATAAAATAAAAAAATCTTTTTTTATATTTTTATTATAAATTTACTGGTAGTTTGAGTAGTAATCTGACATATCAATTGCATTTTCTGCTTCTTTTGGAAGTTCTATATTTTGAACTTCATTGATATTTTTTAAACTTAAAACGTAGTTAATCTCAAAGGACTCTCCGGATTTATCAGTTCCTTTGATATTAGCTGTTGTTTTTACTAAATAACCGTCCGATTTACTGATATAATAAATAACATCTGCTGTTTCCCAATCTAAAACTTCGCCTTCTTCAACAGCATATTCTGACACCATATCATTATAAATGTCTTCTATATTCATTCTTACTTTGTAACAGGGGATTCCATTTACGGTTTCCTCACCTTCCAAAATAAAGTCACTATTTTCAAGTTCGTAAACACTTTCGTCGTATTGGGCCATTACATCAAAATTATCTTCAAAATCTTCGCTACTAGCAGGCATTTTCATCCACTGGGTTTCCCCGTTTGCAACAGCCCCCATGTAAACTGCATCTTGGAAATAATAGTACTCAATACTCCCATTTTCAGATGATAAATACATGTAAGTATTTTTATTTTTTGTATCAACTATTCCAGATCCGCTAATCTCGATATTTTGACCATTTACCTTAGAATTCATAGTATATTCATACGAATAAATCCATACCTCAGCATGATTTCCAATCAATTCTAAAATTTCCGAACCTTCGTTTGTATTTAACCTTGAAGAACTTTGTGAATCGTAATCCTGTGTTTGCACTTCAGCAGATGCACCAGATTCTGAATCTGAACTGTCCGTACAGCCAGAAAATGAAACTGCAACTAAAAGTGCAAAAATCACAGGAAATACCAAAAATTTTTTATTAAACATATTATCCCCCAAAATTAGCTTTTTTTGGCATTTGCATTAAAAAATATGGGTGTTAAAAATATATGAATATTTTGAAAAACTGCAAAAATTTCTTTTTTAAAAAACTAAAAAAATGATTAAAATATTAATGAACGTAAGATGTTATAATACACTTCAAAAAATGTTTTCACAATGGGTAATCCATTTTCTTTTGCATAATTAACTATGATCCAGTCCAAAGTTTCCATTCCCCCTGCAATAAATAAGAAAATCGGAATTAATAAAAATTTTAATAAAAATTTTATTTTCTGTTTTTTTGTGCATACTTCTTTTTCACCAGTTACTGGAAGTTTATAAATAGAATACTCGATTCCAAGGACTATTGACATTGAAAACCCAGCATATTCAAAAAACCCATGCGGAATTATTGCAAGCAGATCTGAAAAACTTAAACTTGCACCCAAAATTCCAGTGAGTGGATTTAATACAACCAGTGCGTAAAAAAACAATAAAACATCGAAATAATCTTTGATCGTTGATTTTCCTTTTGAAATATCCCTATTATAAATATAAGGAAGGATTACGAAAACCAAAAATATAGTTACACATGCAAGAAAATTACTTATAAAATACGAATACCATATCGAAAAATAATTAATTCCCATTTGAGAGGATACTGCTGTTGAAATTACTTCATATTTTGCAGTTGTTAAAACCCCTGCGGATTCAACGTTTATAATTGGAGTTATAAGCTTACTTATGAGTAAAGTTATGGATAAACCCATCCAAGATAAAAAATAAGTTACAATGAATTTATTTATGAAGCTTAAGTTTAAAAACTCGTTAAACTGTTTTTTTAAAAATTCAAAACTCAAAATTTCATCCTCTCTACAAAATATCAAAAATTTTTTATGTTTTTAAAATATATTTAGTTTATGATTAATTTATCCATTTTAGGAAATATTATTAAATTAACTTTTGCGTGAAAAATATGAAAAGAATAGTTATTGCAGGCACCTCTTCAATGGTTGGAAAAACCACCATATCTACAGGAATAATGAAGGCACTATCCAAAAAACATAATGTACAGCCCTACAAAATTGGTCCTGATTATATAGACCCCACTTATCACACGGAAGCTACAAATAACAAATCAAGGAACCTAGATTCGTTTTTTATGGATGAAATGCAAGTTCGATCAATTTTTAAACGACATTCCAAAAATAAAGATATAAATGTTATTGAAGGAGTTCGGGGACTTTACGAGGGAATTTCACCATATAATGATATTGGAAGTACTGCATCCGTTGCAAAAACTATAAATTCACCAGTGATTTTACTGATGGATGCAAGAAGTCTTACAAGAAGTGCATCTGCAATAATTAAAGGTTTTAAATCATTTGATCCTAATTTAAATATCAAAGGGGTTATTTTCAATAAAATCAGGGGAGAAGGGCACTTAAATAAATTAAAAGAAGCTGTAAAATATTACGATAATGAAATTGAGATAATAGGCGCAATTCCTCGAGACGATAGCCTGTCTGTTTCTCAAAGACACCTTGGACTTGTTCCAACCCCTGAAAATAAACAGGAATTGCTTGAAAGAATTGATTTATGGGGGGAAACGGTTGAAAAATGCCTTGATCTTGAAAAAATCGTGGAATTAAGTGATGAAAATTTTGATTTTTGTGTTGATGATAAAAATAAAGAAGAAACCCTCTGGAAAGTTGAAAAAAATAATTTAAAAATTGCCGTTGCACTTGATGAATCATTTAATTTTTATTATTGGGACAACTTTGATGCATTAGAAGAAAACGGTGCAAAATTAAAATTCTTCAGCCCGTTAAATGATTCAGAAGTTCCAGATTGCGATACTATTTACCTTGGAGGAGGGTATCCGGAAATATTTTCCGAAAAACTTTCTAATAATAAATCCATGGTTGAATCTATAAGAAACTTTGATGGAAAAATTTACGGTGAATGTGGGGGGCTCATGTATCTTACAAATTCTATTGATGGAATAGAAATGTTAAAATTAATAGATGCGGATGCAGTAATGACTCCAAACGTTCAGGGTTTGAGTTACGTTAAAGGGACTTTTGAAAAAGATTGTATTATTGGTAAAAAATCTAAAGAATTTAAGGCACACGAATTCCATTATTCAAAACTAATAAATATTAATGAAAACGACTTTTCATATAAGATAAATAGGGGAAAAGGAATAATTAACTCCATGGATGGAATAACTTCAAAAGATGGCGATATAGTTGGAGGTTACGCTCACCAGCACTGTATTGGTAATCCTTACTTTGCAGCAAGCCTCTCAAAAATGTAAAAACCGGTGCACCAGATGATAAATAATAAAGTCAAAAGTTTAATAAAACATGGTTTCAATCTTGCAATAGATATCAGCGCAGATATTTTATTGATATTTACGGAAACTGGAAGAACTTACGAGTACTACAAAGATCAAGAAGCCATATACAAAAGGGCCAGGAAAAATAGATCATTAAAAGACTTTAAAAGTTTAAAAGTAGTTGTAACCACGCCAAACGAAGAAACTTTTTTGAAATTAAAAAATGAATCAAAAATTATACCGCTTTTGATGACATATAGGAATGACGATAGATCTTCAATGATAAAACAAGCTGTAACCAACCTTTTTGCAAATAACATTGTTAAAAAAGGGGATATTGTTGTATCAATTTTAGGTATTCCAAAAGTAACTGGCGGTACTGACACCATATCCATCTTTGAAGTAAACGAATACCCACAAATCCTCAAATATTATGATTACATCTCATCGATTGAAAAAACAAAAGGAAAAGTTATTAATGAAGTTTTAAACCTGTGTATGGAACTTGCAGTTGAAGGTAGAGAAGGAACTCCTGTTGGTTCAATATTTGTAATTGGTGATTCGGATAGAGTTTTAAAAATGTCATCCCAATTAATTTTAAACCCTTTTGAAGGCCACGAATCATTTATATTTGATAAACAGGTCAAAGGGACGGTTAAAGAATTATCAACAATCGATGGGGCATTCGTAATTGGTGAAAAAGGAGAAGTTCTCTGTGCAGGCCGGTATATAAGCTGCAGCGGTGGAAATATTGAACTACCACTGGGTCTTGGTGCACGACACCATGCTGCTGCAACCATTTCAAAATATACTGGTGCAATTGCAATTACGATTTCAGAAAGCGGTGGAGTCATAAGAATTTTTAAAAATGGAGAAATATTATCCGAAATAAAGCCTAAAAAATTAAGTAACACGTCAGAATACTCTTATTAATTATAAATATTCTATTTTAAAATTTAATTTAAATCCCTTATATTTATAAATCAATAACACCTAACCTATGAAGTACTGTTTTTATGTATATTACGAATTTACGGTGAGAATCTATGACACTTGCTGAGAAAATCATTTCAAAAAATGTTGGAAAAAATGTTTACGCCAAAGATAGCGTTGAAATAAATGTAGATATTGCAATGACCCATGATGGGACTACCCCGCTTACAGTAAAAGCTTTTGAACAGATTTCGGATAAAGTTTGGGATAATGAAAAGATAGTCATTATTTTTGACCACAATATCCCTGCAAACACGTCAAAAGCTGCAAATATGCAGGTTATAACGAGAGAATTCATCAAAAAACAGGGTATTAAAAATTACTACCTCGATGGCGAAGGAATATGCCACCAAGTTCTACCTGAAAAGGGCCACGTGAAACCCAACATGATAATTGCGGGAGCTGACAGCCACACATGTACTCATGGGGCATTTGGGGCATTTGCTACAGGTTTTGGTGCAACAGACATGGGTTACGTCTATGCAACTGGAAAAACATGGCTCAGGGTTCCTGAAACTATCCGTGTAAAGGTAACTGGAGAAAACGAAAATATTTCTGGAAAAGACATTATTTTAAAAACTTGTAAGGAAGTTGGAAGACGTGGGGCTACGTACATGTCTTTAGAATACGGCGGAAATGCAGTCCAAAATCTATCCATGGATGAAAGAATGGTTTTATCAAACATGGCTATTGAAATGGGTGGAAAAGCAGGAATTATCGAAGCTGACGATACTACTTACAGATACCTTGAAAATGCGGGAGTTTCGCGTGAAGAAATTCTTGAATTGAAAAAAAATAAAATAACAGTTAACGAATCCGAAGAAGACTACTACAAAACAATTGAATTTGACATAACAGATATGGAAGAACAGGTTGCATGTCCCCACCACCCTGATAACGTAAAAGGAGTTTCAGAAGTGGAAGGAACAGAATTAAACCAGGTATTTATCGGTTCATGTACAAACGGAAGATTAAACGACTTAAGAATTGCTGCAAAATATTTGAAAGGGAAAAAAGTCAGTGAAAACACAAGATTAATCGTGATCCCTGCTTCAAAATCAATATTTAAAGAAGCGCTAAATGAAGGATTAATTGATATTTTTGTAGATTCTGGAGCATTGATATGCACCCCAGGATGCGGACCGTGCCTTGGAGCCCACCAGGGAGTTTTAGGCGATGGAGAAGTGTGCCTTGCCACAACCAACAGGAACTTTAAAGGAAGAATGGGAAATACAAACGCACAAGTATACCTTTCTTCTCCAAAAATAGCTGCAAAATCTGCAGTTAAGGGCTACATTACAAATGAATAATAATCAATATTTGTTTCTATTTTTTAAAATTAGTTTTATATAGTATTACCAACAGTATTCAAGATATATTTCATTTAGTAAAATAATCTGGAATTAAATCGAAATCCATATATACCAAACCAAGTTAAAGATAACTGTAAAACAATATAACTTATCTTTAATAGGTGGTAAAGTGCACATTATGGAAGGTTTTTTACCTCCGATGTGGGCTGCATTTTGGTTTGTACTCTCCGGAATTGTTGTTATATATGGAATAATCCAGTTAAATAAATTAATAAACGACAAACCTGAAGTTAAACCTACATTAGCCCTCGCAGGAGCATTTATGTTCATATTAAGTTCGCTAAAACTTCCTTCAGTTACAGGAAGCTGTTCACACCCGACAGGTGGTGGACTCGGCGCAATTATGTTTGGTCCGGCAATTACAGCAGTACTTGCAACGATCGTATTATTGTTTCAGGCAATCTTACTTGCACACGGTGGATTAACCACATTGGGAGCAAATATATTCTCAATGGGTATTATGGGTCCAGCGCTTGGTTTTTTAGTGTTTAAATTGTTAAAAGGAAAATTAAATATCACGTGGGTTGTTGTACTCGCTGCAATATTTGCAGACTGGGGAACATACGCTACAACATCAATCCAGCTCGCATTAGCATACCCGCTACCCGATTTTGGAACGGCTCTTGCAAACTTTGGAACCGTATTTGCAGTGACACAGATTCCACTTGCAATTATGGAAGGTCTATTAACAGGACTTATCTGGGATTACATCATGAAATTGAGACCAGATCTCCTTGCAAAACTTGGTCTTATTGACCCGGTAAAAGCAGAAGGAGGTGCTGAATAATGGAATTTAAACACGTCTTGATGATTCTTGGAGTTATAATTCTTACATTAGCACCTTTGATCATGTATTCGGGCCTTGGTGAAGATGAAGGCTACTTCGGTGGTGCAGATGGTGCTGCTGGAGATTTGATCATGGAAATCAGTCCAAATTACGAACCATGGTTTGAACCATTCTGGGAACCTCCAAGTGGGGAAATTGAAAGCCTATTATTTGCGCTTCAAGCTGCAATAGGTGCTATAATTATAGGATACTTCTTTGGCTACAACAAAGCCAAATATGATGCCAAAAACCAGTAAAAGGTTAAAAAATGACGAACAGTACTTTAATCGATAACATTGCAAACTATAACAAGTTAAGGTCAGTTAATCCTACTTTAAAAGTTATTTTTGCAATTTCTTCACTGTTCGTTAGTATTTTTTCTAAAAATTTTATTGTACCTCTTTTAATCACACTTATAATGAGTTTTGTGATTATTTCTATTGCAAAAATACCTAAAACTATTTACGGAAAATTACTGGCAATTCCAATTGTTTTTGGAATTATTACGTTTTTAATGATGACTTTTTTATTTGGAACTGATATTTACATGTCATTTGATTTTTTTGGAATTACAATCAATTTACTAAAAGACGGATTTAGTCTTGGACTTTTAACATTTTTTAAAATGCTTGGTGGTGTATCCTGCACCCTATTTTTAGCACTTACAACCCCATTCACCGAATTATTCTACATCCTTAAAAAGTCCAAAATGCCAAAAAACATGCTTGAAATCGCGATGATGATGTATCGCTATATTTTTATGCTTTTAGAAGAAGCTTTAACAATGGAAAACTCGCAAAAAACAAGACTGGGCTACAAAAATCTTAAAACTTCGTACCACTCCCTTGGATTATTGACGGGAAGTTTGTTTATAAAAGCACTTGATAAGGGAGATATAATTTATAATTCACTTAATTCAAGAGGATACGATGGAAATCTAATGTTTTTTGGAGATATTGCCTATCCAAGAACCTTTTCTGTTGTACTTTTAGGAGTATTTGAATTATTATTGTTATCCCTAAATTACATTAAGATATTTTAAAGCCAAAAATTAAAATTCTAACTTTTTTATACCTTTAAGCATATAGTTCCTCCAAGGTGATTTAATGGCGATTTTGGAAACAAGAGATTTAAAGTATTCTTATCCTGATGGAACTGTCGCACTTAACGGGATTAATTTTAAAGCCGAAAAGGGCGAAATGATCGCAATTTTAGGCCCCAATGGTGCTGGAAAATCCACTACATTTCTTCATTTTAACGGAATATTAAAACCAAGTCACGGCAACGTACTTTTAAAAGGCGAACCAATAAAATACGACAACAAATCGCTTTTAAATGTCAGAAAAACTGTTGGAATCGTATTCCAAAATCCTGACGACCAGCTTTTTGCACCCACAGTTGAGCAGGATGTTGCTTT
Organism: Methanococcus maripaludis; assembly: GCF_002945325.1. Taxonomy (NCBI): domain Archaea; kingdom Methanobacteriati; phylum Methanobacteriota; class Methanococci; order Methanococcales; family Methanococcaceae; genus Methanococcus; species Methanococcus maripaludis. Next base: position 1,243,421 of record NZ_CP026606.1, on the reverse strand, counting down.
TGGACCCATGAATCTCGGACTTTCAAAAGAGGGAATTGAAAAAAGAGTAAAAGATTCATTAAAAGCGGTCTCTATGGAAGGCTTTGAGAGAAAACCACCGCATCATTTAAGTGGTGGCCAGAAAAAAAGAATTGCAATTGCAGGGATTTTGGCAATGAACCCGGAAATTATTGTTCTTGATGAACCAACTTCAGGACTCGACCCGATGGGTGCATCCCAAATCATGAAATTGCTCTACGAGTTAAACAGGCAGGGAATAACCATAATCATATCTACCCACGATGTAGATTTAGTTCCAATATATGCAAATAAAGTTTATTTGTTAAATGAAGGAAGAATTATCAAAGGCGGGACTCCAAGGGAAATTTTCAGTGACTCTGAAACAGTTAGAAGTGCAAATTTAAGGCTTCCAAGGGTCGCACATTTAATAGAACTTTTAGACAAAGAAGACAAACTGGGAATAAAAATGGGCTATACCATTGGAGAAGCAAGAAATAATATTAAAGAGTTTATAAAGGGGGAATAAGCATGCATGAGAGAATTTCCGATGTAAAATACGCAGTAATTACTGTAAGTGACAGCCGATTTAATGAAATAATTTCAGGGCACGATATAACTGATAAATCAGGGGACTTTTTGAAAGATGAATTAGGTGCAAAAATCTACCATTTAATTCCGGACAATAAACCGATGTTGGAAGGATTAATTGAACATATTATTGAATTTACAGATGTTGATTCTATTGTAATCACGGGCGGAACAGGCCTTTCTAAAAGAGATATTACAGCTGATGTCGTAAAAAATCTGTATGAAAAAGAACTTGACGGTTTTAAAATAGTATTCCATAATTTAAGCTATGGTGAAGTAAAATACTCAACAATCCTTTCAAGAGCATCTGCTGGACTTTATAAGGGAAAAATTATCTATTCACTTCCGGGATCTATTAATGCATGTAAAACCGCACTTGACATTATTAAAACAGAAACCGGCCACATTCTTGGCCATATAAAATAAAAAAAGTTATAAAAACTATTTTTTAATATTTGTGGATATGTACATCCATCTGTGGGAATGGAATTTCGATACCCTCTTTTCCGTATTTTTCGTATATTCCTTTTGTAAGATCTCCTTTTACGCCCCAGTAGTCCCCAGTTTTTGTCCAAGCCCTAAGCTGTAAATCTACGGAAGACTCACCAAGACCAGTTACAACTACTGCAGGTGCAGGATCTTTTAATACTTTTGGATGTTCTGAAATAAGTTCTAATGCTTTTGATAATGCATTGTCTAAATTTTCACCATAGCTAACTCCAACTGCCACATCAACCCTTCTTAAATCCATTCTGGTGTAATTGGTTATAGGACTGCCCCAAACTAGTTTATTTGGAATTGTGATTACCACATTATCTGGCGTTAACAGTTTGGTTGCCATTATTCCAACTTCTACGATCTTTCCAGTTATTCCGCCTATTTGAACAGTTTCATCTTTGTCAAGGGGTTTCATAACTGCAATCCAAAGGCCTGAAGTTAAATTTGTAAGTGTGTCCTGAAGACCAAAACCCAAAATTAAACCAAGTGATGCAGAAAGCCCCAAAATTATTGGCCCTGTTTCAACACCAAAAACCCCTACGGCAAGCAATATTACAAATACATAGAGTATCGCACTGAATAGCTTGATAACAAACTCAGATACAAGTTCTGGAATCTTGCTTTTTTTAGCACCATTTTCTAAAATACTAGAAACAATTCTTACAGCAAAATACCCTAAAACTAGTATCAAAATTGCTTTTAATATTAAAATCAGGTTTATAGACATGCTGTAGCCCATTAACGAAATCATCATTTTTGTATCCCCTCAAAACGTTATTATCTTAACTTTTTAATTTTTTAAATATATTAATTATTCGCTAAAATTTATAATAGATTAAGCATTAATATTATTCAATTGAAATTTCGAGTGTGATTTTATGTTTATCGATGGAAAATGGATTATAAGGGAAGATATTGATGTTTTTGACCCGTACACTCTTGAAAATATTGAAAAAATAACTGCACTTGATAGGGAAGAAACTAAAAATGCAATTGAAGTTACTGAAAAACACAAGGAAGTAATGAAAAATTTAAGCCCGTCAAAAAGATACAAAATATTGATGAAAATTGCCGAACATTTAAGTTCGAAAAAAGACTTTTTTGCAAAAACAATTTCAATCGATGTTGGAAAACCGATAAAACAGTCAAAAATAGAAGTGGATAGGACATTAACTGCGCTCAAGCTTTCTGCATTCTATGCAAAGGAAATCCGTGGAGAAACAATTAATTCAGAAAATGGCCTTATATTCACTAAAAAAGAGCCATTAGGCGTAATTGGAGCAATAACTCCATTTAATTTTCCTTTAAATCTGGCGACACATAAAATCGGCCCTGCAATTGCCACAGGAAACTCAGTTATACTCCACCCATCATCAAAAGCACCCATTGCTGCAATATATCTTACAAAAATTATAGAACATGTCTTAAAACAGATGGATATTCCAAGAGGCGTATTTAATCTCGCAACAGGAAATGGGGAAATTGTTGGGGATGAAATATCGAAAAACGATAATGTAAACATGGTTTCTTTCACAGGAAGTGTTGAAGTTGGAGAATCAATATCTAAAAATGCGAAAATGAAAAAAGTTACACTCGAACTTGGAGGAAATAACCCCATGATCGTGTTAAAAGATTCTGATATTAAATTAGCTGCTAAATCTGCTGTTAAAAGTAAATTTTTAAATGCTGGACAGGTTTGTATCTCGGTTGGACAGGTACTCGTTGAAGAAGAAGTTGTTGAAACATTTACAAAATATGTTATTGAAGAAACCAAAAAACTAATTTTGGGAAATCCACTCGATAAAAATACAGACATTGGCCCACTTATAAGCCCTGAAAGTGCTTTAAGAATTGAAAATTTAATAAAACAGTCAGTAAATGAAGGCGGAGAATTGTTAATTGGTGGAAACCGACAAAACAGTTTAATTTCCCCTGCAGTAATTAATATCGATGAAGAAAATATACTATCAAAAATTGAAACCTTTGGACCAATTCTTCCGATATTGCCTGTTAAAGACAGTGAAGAAGCAGTAAATATTGCAAATAATTCTAAATACGGACTTCAAGCTGGCTTATTTACAAATAATATAAATAAAGCGATGAAAATAGCCGATGAGCTTGAATACGGTGGGATAATGATTAACAGCAGTCCAACATTTAGAAAAGACAACATGCCCTTTGGAGGGGTTAAAAAAAGCGGTCTTGGAAGGGAAGGAATAAAATATACGGTTGAAGAAATGTCTGAAATAAAAACAATCGTAATTCATAACATTTAATTAAAAAGAAAATGAATTATCTTATTAATTATTAACTTGGTGAAATCGTGAGTTTTTTGAACGATCTTGATTTAAACATTGAAAAACTTGAAAAATTACTTGAAATTGGAACTTATGCAGATTTAAGAATTGTTACTGGTGAATCAAACAATATCATACAAAAAGATGGAATAATAGACGAAATTTCTTCAGGTATTTCTTCAGGAGTAATTGTTAGAGTACTTGAAAAAAACGGATGGGGACTTGCTACTTCAAATAACGTTTCCCTGAAAAACATTGCAGAAATAATTAAAAAAGCGCATGATATGGCAAAAATATCCAATATACATACAAAAAAATCGATTGAATTGAAAGAAATCCCCGTAATTCAGGACAATATAAAAGCAGATGTAAAAATTCATCCTGAAAACATTTCAATCGAAGAAAAAAAAGAATATTTAAAATCAGCACATGGAAACATGTCTGGGGAAAAAATAGTCAGCACTTCTGTTAGCTACAGTGATGGAGAAGGCCATTCCATTTTGATGACCAGTGAAGGAACCAGAATTGAAAATGAAAGTGTTAAAGCACTTTTAAGAATGACTGCAATTGCAAAAGATGGAACATTGCAGTTTGCATTTGATAGAATCGGTGGAAACGGATTTGAAGTAATTAAAAATGCAAAAATTGAAGAGATGGCTAAAAATACCAAAGAAAGAGCTGTAAGACTTTTAACCGCAGAAAGCTGTCCAAAGGGAACTTTTGATGTAATATTAGACCCAGAACTTGCAGGAGTATTCATTCACGAAGCTGTAGGGCACGCTGCTGAAGCAGACCTTGTTTTACAAAATGACAGCGTATTTCACGATAAACTAGGAAATTCAGTTGGTAGCGAAGAAGTAACCGTAATTGATGACGCAACAATCGAAAAATCGTTTGGACAGTACAAATACGACCATGAAGGAGTTAAGGGAGAAAAAACTACATTGATTGAAAATGGAGTTTTAAATGGATATTTACATTCAAGAGAAACTGCTGGAAGACTTAACATGGACGTTACAGGAAATGCAAGAGCAGAAGGGTTAAATAAACCAATCGTTAGAATGAGTAATACATACATTAAACCGGGTTCATGGAAATTTGACGAACTTTTAGAAGATACAAAAACAGGTATATTTTTAAAAGGTTCAAGGGGTGGACAGGTGGATACTGGAAAAGGGCTGTTCCAATTTAACGCTGTTGAAGCATTTTTAATTGAAGATGGAAAATTAACAAAACCACTAAGAGATGCAGGACTCAGCGGTGAAATTTTAGATATTTTACATCACATCGATGCAGTATCTGACGAATTTGAATTAAGTGTTGGATACTGTGGAAAAGGAGGTCAGAGTGTTCCAGTAGGAGATGGTGGAGGAAGTGTTAGAACAAAAACTACACTTTCATAAATTCGTGAAAATATGGATGAACTAGCAAATAATTTAATAAATGCATTATTTCGGGATTTACTCGATATTACATTAGATTTAATTTACCTGATAATTGCATTATTAATTCTCATAATTTTAGCATTTAAAATGAAATACTTCTTAAAAAATCTTGTTTTTAGAAAAAAATAAAGAAAATTAAAAAAGAACTTAAAAATTTATTTTACATTAAACTTAATTTTTTCAGCTTGTTGTAAAAATTATCTCCTTTTACAAAGTACGCATTTGATTCAGACTTTCTTAAAATTATCTCGTCACCTTTTTTTGCTTCAAATTCAGTATTCCCATCAATTACAACATACGTAGATTTTTTCAGAAGTTTTATTTTTATTTCTGAATTTGCATTGACCACCAATGGCCGAGATGAAAGTTTAAACGGACATATTGGAACAATTACAAATCCTTCGACAGTTGGCTCAATTATCGGACCGCCAGAACTTAAAGAATATGCTGTAGATCCATTTGGAGTTGAAACAATTATTCCATCAGCCCTAACATCTTCTACAAGACTTCCATCGATATATACTTCAAAATGCATCATTTTTGCAGGATTTTTAGTCGTAATCACAACTTCATTTAAAGAATCGCTTAATATATGCTGTTTTCCGTCAGAAAGCTTTGCAAATCCCATAAGTTTTGTTCTTTTCTCGACTTTATAGTTTCCACAAATTATAGAATCGATTGCAGAAAATATTTCATCTTTGTTAAATTCGGTCAAAAATCCAACAGTTCCCATATTTATGCAGATCATTGGTATTTCATTTCCTTCAATCATTTTTGATGCTCTAAGTACTGTTCCATCCCCACCGATAGATATCATGTGGGATATTTCCTCAATATTTGAGATAATATCACATTTTTTAGTTAAGCGGTTTTTTAATGCATCGTAAGTACTGCTATCGAGTTCGTATTTAATCCCTTTTGAATCTAAATATTTTATTACATTATCTGCAACTTCTATCGATTCTTCATTATCAATTCTTGAAATTATTCCAAAGTTGGTCGGCTTAATTCTCCAGCGGTTTCCAAATATTCCAACAAGCTTTTTGTGAAGCATTTCATTTGAACATATAACTGAGACCTTTGAATTGACATCGAGATCTAGATTTACTTCTTGACCGTTTTTATCAGTTACAATTCCGCCAGCTTCTTTGATTATGACATATCCTGCGGCAATATCACAAAGCCGGGTGGTTTCATTTACGTTGATAAATGCATCGAGTGCACCTTTTGCAACATAACACATTTCAAGAGCAATCGATCCAAAAAGCCTGATTCTTCTGAATCGCCTATCTTTTATAAATTTAAGAGTATCTATTGAGATATCGTGTGCAAAAAGTCCTATCGAAGAATCTTTTAAATTTGACGAATTTGAAATTGAAATTGATTTTTTTTCGCCTTTTCTTAAAAAATGAGCGCCTTTTCCTTTTTCAGCATAATAAGTATCCCCTGTCGCAATATTTCGAACAACCCCTACCTCAAGGTCTTTCATTTTAAGGTTATTTATCAGTTCTTCGAGATTATCTGTAAATTTATCAATTCTGCCGATTGCAACTGCTGCAGAATAAAAAGGAATGTCTTTTAATGAATTGTAAGTTCCATCGACTGGATCGAGGACTATAACGTATTCGGGCTTATTCTTACCTATTTTCTTAAATCCTATCTCTTCACTTATTAAAATTGCTGAACAAACCTTTTCTATCGAGTTTATAGCAACGTTTTCCGCGATCAAATCGATTCTTTTTGTCGGAGTACCGTCTGCTCCGATTTTGACGACTTCGTTAGATTTTTCCCATCCAATTAAAGGTTTAACACTTTTTTCGATGTCTTTGGCAATATTTAAAGCCATTTCCAACATGTCCATTTTTTCACCAATAGTACATAACTATTAATTATTATAAATAAATAACAAAAAGCAAGAATTTAAAGTGGAATCTAGAAACTTTGGTGAACAAATGCTAATAATCCTGACTGGACTTCCCTCAGTTGGAAAATCGACATTTTCAAAAGCAATTTCAAAAAAGATGGCTGAAAAAAATATCGATAACATCATACTTGGAACAGATTTAATTAGAGAAAGTTTTCCGGTTTGGAAAGAATCTTATGAAGAATTTATAAGGGATTCTAACAACTATTTAATAAAAAAAGCACTTGAAAGCAATTTTAATGTTATTGTGGATGATACAAATTATTATAATTCAAAAAGACGCGATTTAATGAATATTGCAAAAGAATGTAACGTTAATTACGTTACAATATATCTTAAAGCGCCTTTGAACTTACTTTTGAAGCGAAATATTGAAAGAGGGCAAAAAATCCCAAATGAAGTTATAACAAATATGTACGAAAAGTTCGATACCCCTGGAACCAAATATGCATGGGATTTACCAGATATTACTGTAGATACAACTGAAAAAATCGATCATGAGAAAATTTTAAGTCAAATTTTAGAAATAAACGAAAATAAAAATTTAAAAATTGAAGAAGATAATATTCCAAAATTAAAAACTATTGAAAGCAATTTAGTGAAAATAGATTCTTTAACAAGAAATATTGTTGGAAATTTGATAAAATCCGAAAAAATCGATAAAAAAGATATAAAATTAGTTTCTGAATTAAGAAAATCGTTTTTAAAAACATTTAAGAAAATTGAATCTGAAAATTTAGATTTTGAAAAAATTGAAAAAGATTTTTTAGATTATTTAAAAGAAAATTTAAAATAAAATTAGTTGGCTAATTCAAAGTATGCTTCTTCTGCAATTTCATAAACTTTTTCTTCATCAATATTAACCATTTTTCCATCATTTAACACCAGTTTACCATCAATTACAACTTTGTCGACTGCACCGTTAAATGAATAAACTAAATGCGATTCGATATTTTCTTTAGGAGTTAAATACGGCTTTTTCATGTTGATGAGTACGAAATCTGCAAGTTTTCCTTCTTTTATTTCTCCTGAATTAATATTGAGTGCTTTTGCACCGTTTAACGTTGCAAAATCAAATGCTTCTTTTGCAGTTACTGCGACCGGGTTTAAATTTACACCTTTGTGTATCAAAGCTGCTGCTTTTATTTCTTCAAACAAATTCATATTGTTGTTACTTCCACAGCCGTCAGTTCCAAGAGTTACGGGAACATTGTTTTCAAGCAATTTTAAAACTGGAGAAACTCCTGATGCTAACTTTAAATTACTTACTGGATTGTGGGCTGCAAATATATTTTTTTCTTTCATTATTTGAATTTCTGAATCACTCAAATGAACGCAGTGCGCACAGATTGTGTTTACATTATCGAAAAATCCAAAAGAATTTAAGTATTCAAAAGGTCGCATTCCTGTTTTTTCTACGACCTGATTTATTTCATCCAGTGTTTCATTCATGTGAATATGAATTGGAACATTGAATTCTCTTGCAAGGGCATTTGTACTTTCGAGAATCTCTTTTGAACATGTATATGGTGCATGAGGCCCCAAAGCTCCATTAATTCTTGAATTATTCAAGTTTTTAATCATTTCAAGAGACTCTTTCGCAGTTTTTAATTCTTTTTCTCGTTTTTCTTCGTCAAATAAATCAATCATTCCGTATGCAATTCTTGATCGAATTCCTGTTTCATCAACTGCTTTAATTATCGAATCAAGGAAAAAATACATGTCATTAAATGCAGTAGTTCCACTTTTAATCATCTCAATTGTTCCAAGAAGAGTTCCTGCGTAAACTATTTTTTCATTTAATTTTGATTCCATTGGCCAGATGTGCCCGCTTAACCATTCCATTAATGGGATATCATCTGCAACCCCCCTAAAAAGAGACATTGGAACGTGAGTGTGTGTATTTATTAATCCAGGAATTAAAACACAGTTTTTTCCGTCAATTATTTCTGTTTCGTCTTTTGAAACTTCTGAAATTGAAATATTTCCAATTTTTTTAATAATATTTCCATCTACAAGCAGATCCTGCTTTTTTCCGGTTATAATTGCATCTTTTACTAAAATCATGAAAATCTACCTGAAATTTAAAATTAGTTAATAATTAATTAAAAATTATTTATTGAGTCCAAGCTCTTCGATTGTAACGAGAGGGATTAATTCAACGTTATTTTCGGCCAAATTCTCTTTTGCACCTTCTTGTCTGTCCACAATCACGTAAATTTTGTTAACGTTTCCAGAAACTGCCCTTATCTCATCTACTGCTTTTGAAACGCTTCCACCGGTTGTTGTAACGTCTTCCATTACAATTACATTATCGCCGGGATTTAATTCCCCTTCAATTTTATTTTTAGTTCCGTATTCTTTTGCCTTTTTTCTAATTATTAAAAGGTCTTTTTCAGTTTCTAAAGATACTGCTGTTGCAATTGATACTGAACCGAGTTCTACTCCTGCAATTTTTAAATTTTCATTGTTTTCTTTTGAAACATAATAATTTACAAGTTTTGCAGCTGCTTTTAAAACTTTAGGGTTGGTAGTAGCCTTTTTAATATCTACGTAATATTTACTCTGCTTTCCAGAGGCCAATGTAAAGTCACCAAACTTTACGCAATTTACTTCTTTCAATAATCTTATCAATTCATTTTTTAAACTGATTTCTTCCGTTGTTACCAAAAATATCACCTTATAAACCAAACAAAAAAGTAAACTATAAATGCTATTTGAATATTATATTAAGGTAGTAAATATATCTTTTCTCAAAAATTACATGGTGATTGAATGAGTGCCCCCAGTAAATTAATAGCACTATTTATTTTAACTGTACTCTGCACACTACCCATATCTTATGGTATGGTTGTAGATGACCCATTAATTGTAGTAAATAGCGAAAAAGTTGATAAAAGCTACGCAGAACTTTTAATGGATAAATATTACACGAAAAGGACCATTGAAGTAAATTCTGATAACGAAATTGTTGTTAATGAAAATATTATTTATAACGTTCCTGCAATCGATGAATTTGAAATTAATGACGGTAAGGGTAACTTGTTAGTGGAATTTACAAAATCTGGTGAAACAGTTACTTACAAAAACTTTGAATATGAAGAAGAAATTGAATCTGACGATGAAGGGGACGAAGTAACCTTTATGGGAAAAACCTATAGAGTACTTGAATACGAATCTGGAAAAATAGTTCTTGGAAACACTATCGAAGATTTTGAAACCTCTGATGAATTTAACTATGAAGGCTATACCATCAAAGTAGTAGCCAGTAATTCAGATGGCGAAATAATGGTTAGCGTCTACAAAGGAAACGATAGGGTTGACAACTTAAAAATGTACCCTGATGACAGCTGCATGATATCCGGTTCAAGCCTTTCTTTGTATTATGATGAATATTTGACAAGTGGAGATACACCATACTTTTTCTTTGAACTCTCTGACTCCCTTGAACTTGAAGATGGCGAATCTTTCGAAGATAACGGAGAATTTGATGTAGAAATCGATGGTAAAAAAATAACTTTAGATTACGACAGTCCTAAAAGTTTATCCAAAAACTTTGAACTATTAAATTATAACGTAGAACTTACAGACGTAAGCAGTGAAGATTTAACTGTATTTTTCACAGTAACTCAGACTGAGAGCTACGAATATGATATGGATGAAGGTACAAAATACTTCGGAAATAACATATTTGCAGTTAAATTAGACAATGATGAAGAAAACGACTGGGACGATGAACTATATCTTTATAAAAACAATAAAAAATATGACAAAATCGTGGATTACCAAGGTTCAGTTCAATTAGTTGATCAGGACGAACTTTTGAGTGCTTCATCAGACTTAATTTTGATCGGCGGACCTGTTTCAAACAAAGTTACAGAAAGCATTCAAAATAGTTTAAGTGTTGAAGTTACAAATGACTACCCTGGAGAAGGAAAAGGAGTAATTCAAACAATTACCAATCCAAACAATGGCAACAGTAAAATATTAGTTCTCGCAGGATCAGACAGGGATGGAACAAAAGCCTGTGTTTTAGCACTTAATCAGGGCCTTTATTCAGGATCTGGCAATTTAGTTGTAAAATTAACTGGTGACGATAGCGTAAGTGCTATCTAATCTCAGAACCTAACGGTTCTTGGAACTCCTTTTGAAGTGAATATTATTTTATTTTCCTTTCTTTTGTATAATTTAAAAAGAAAGAAATTTTGGTGAAATTTATGAAAAAAATCGATTTTGATACAATTTCTGCAGTTATTTTAGAAGAATTTAAATCATATACTGGAAAAGAAATCGAACCATTATGGGCATTTAACACGTTTGACGTTCAAAAAGATAGTATTGTTGGATTTATAGGTCCAATGAACGTTAAAATAGAAAATATGAAAGATTTAAAAGATGTTAAAGAAGAAAAAGACGTTGAAATTCCAATTCAATCCTCAGAAGCGATTAATTTTATCGTCGAACATTTTGATAATCCGGATTTAAAAATGACTTATTTGAGACAAAGAATTTTAGTTTCAACCGCAAAAGAAGTAATTGAAAATCAAAGCAACTTAAAATTAAAAAAGTCAGGAGACGACCTTTATTTTAATGATAAAAAATTATCTGTCTGCATCGCATGCCGGGGAATTAGTTCTGGAAAAATCCACCTCGGAATAAACGTAAAAAGTGATGGTGTTCCTTCCCACGTTTCTGCAGTTGGGTTAAAAGATATGGGAATTGAAAATACTTTTGAAATTATGGAAGAAATTGCAGAAATTTATGCAAAAGAAATGTCAAAAATTGAAAAAGATATTAGAAAAACACTTCCTCTATTTTAATTTAGATTAATTTTTATTTTTCATATTTTGAGCCCTGTTTTGTTTTTCGTTTATCCAATAATTTTGAAACTTCATTTAAAATTCTGAGCCTTTTTAAAGACCATTCTGGTGAAATTTTTATTTCTTCTGGCACTTTGTCCTTTGAAACTCTTTGAATGATTACATACGGAGATAAGTGTTCTAAAAAATCAGCAACAAGATGAATGTACTGTTTTTCGTCTAAAGATTTGTATTCTCCTTTCCAGTATATCTCTTCAAGTTTTGTATTTTCAACAACAACAAGCGGGTAAATCTTTAATGCGTCAATTTCTAAATCAGACAAAATTTTTGCAGTTTCCATCATCATATCCCAGCTTTCATCAGGAAGTCCTAAAATTATGTGACCACATACCAAAATCCCTCTTTGTTTACATTCCCTAAGAACTCTTCTTACATCGTCTGAAGAATGCTTCCTATTTAGAAAATCAAGAGTTTTATCGTGCATTGTCTGGATTCCTAGATCGATCCAGATTTCATAGCCTTCTTTCACATAATTTTCTAAAATATCAAGTTTTTCATCTTCAAGGCAGTCGGGCCTTGTTCCAATTGAAATTCCTATAACATCATCAAAAGAAAGTGCAAAATCCCACAATTCTTTTAAATATTCTGGTGATGCATGAGTATTTGTTCCAGGATAAAAATAAACGTAAAATTTTTCAATTCCCTTTTCTTTATTCCTCTGTATTTGATGTTCAATCTGCTCTTTTAAGGAATATTTAACATTGCAGTATTCAACACTTATCGGCCTTCCCATTTTTGGACAGAAAATGCAACCTTCTGTATCAATTGTCCCATCTTTATTAGGGCATGAGAATCCTGCATCAACTGCAACTTTAAAAGTCTTGTAACCCTTTTCTCGCCTCGTATAAAGTCCGTATTGGGCTATTGAGTAGCCTTCACTGTAAATTTTATCGACAATATTTTTATCTATGGAACTACTAGTGTTTCTGTAAATTTGAGCGCCCCTATTCATGAAACCACCAAAAACTAAATTATAGGATATATTAAATAATTGGTGTTTATATTGTTATATGTTCATAAAGGTGAAAATAATGGAACTTCATAACGACGAAAAAAGATTATTAAAGGCATTTCAGGAATCTAATAAAAAAACGATGAATTTAGAAGAACTTTCAAAATATATTGAAAAAGAAAAAGTAATGAGAGCAGCATTTTGGCTTTCAGGGCGAGATTTTCTTGAAATTATTGAAAATAAAACAAAACTTTGTGAATTAACTAAACTTGGTAAAAATTCCATTGATTTTGGAATTCCCGAGAGAAAAGTTGCAAATTATATCAAAGAAAATAATTTGGAATCAATCCCGATAAAAGAACTCTCAAAAATTTTAGAAAAGGACGAAACAGGAGCCGCACTTGGTAATTTAAAGAAAAAAGGATTGGTCGAGATAGATAAAGGAAATATTGTATTTAAAAATTTAGACTACGAAGATATTGAAGAAGAAATATTAAAAAAAGTTTCAATCAACCCTGATTTATCAATATATTCAAAAGACGAAGTTAAAATAGTTGAAAACCTGAAAAAAAGAGGTTTTTTAAACTTAAAAGAAGTAGTTGATAGAAGTTTTGAAATTAAGGATGCAGGAACTGAATTTATTAAAAATCCAATAGAAATAAAAGAAGAAATTACCCAGCTTACAAGGGAAATGATTGTAAGTGGAAAATGGAAAGACTACTTTATAAGGCCATATGATGCAAAAATTCCTACAGAAGATGTTTACCCTGCAAAAGCACACCCGATGTCAAAAATGATTCAGGAAGTAAACGAAGTTTTAATTTCAATGGGTTTTAAGGAAGTAAAAAGCCAGATCGTCCAGACTGAATTTTGGAATTTTGATACGTTATTCGAGCCTCAAGACCACCCTGCAAGAGACATGCAGGATACATTCTTTGTAAAATATCCAAACACGGGAAAAGTTCCAGAAAATTTGCTCGAAAAAGTAAAAGGAATCCACGAATGCGGAACTATTGATGGCGAAAAAATTTCAAAAGGCTGGTGCTACAAGTTTGATGAAAACGTATCTAAAAGAACAGTTTTAAGAACGCACACAACCGTTTCATCGATAAAATATTTAGCTTCACTTTCAGAAAGCGAAAGAGAAAAACCCCACAAAGTATTCTGTATTGACAGAGTATTTAGAAACGAAACAATCGATTACAAACACCTTCCAGAATTTTACCAGTGTGAAGGAATCGTTATGGCTGAAGACGTGAACTTTGACAACCTCGTTGGAATTTTAAAAGAATTTTTAAGAAAATTAGGCTTTGAAAAAGTAAGGATTAGGCCTGCATACTTCCCATTTACAGAACCATCCCTTGAAGCTGAAGTTTACATGGAAGGAAAAGGCTGGCTTGAACTTTTAGGTGCCGGAGTATTTAGGCCTGAAGTTTTAGAACCTTTCGGAATTAAAAAACCGGTTCTTGCATGGGGAATTGGCTTAAGCAGGCTTGCAATGTTAAGACTCGGACTTACAGACATCCGTGAACTTCACAAAAACGACATGGAATGGCTTAAAAAAACTGCTGTTAATGAACAATAAATTCAACTTTTTGAAGGGATTTTCGTGAATATTAAAAATACCATTAAATCTGCTTATGAAGAATCAATAACCAATACACGCTTTGGTGACAAAATAGAAGAAATCGATGCCATCCAAAGCACCATAAAAAGTGCAAAAAACGTAACTGTAGCAACAAGCAATGAAAAAAAATTTAAAGTAGTATCCGATATTATTTCAAGGATTACAGATGCAAATATATCAATGCTTGAACTTCCAACAAATTCTGCGGACTTAACCCGAATGCCTGCATTAAACAAGGGATTAATTGCCGTGGATTCCTCAGATGCGGATTTAATAATAACTAGAGGAAGGCTTGGAATTCCAGGTTCTGGATCACTACTCCTTATAATGGATAGAAAGGGACGAATTCTAACAGGATCAGTTTCTCCTTCATCCATAATTCATAAAAATCCAATAGATAAAACAGTAGAGTTAGAATTGATTGTGGCCCTTGAAAGAATCGGTATTGTGGTGAAAAAATGAATTACGGAATTACTGAAAGTGTAAAAACGACCCGTTCAAAAATAAAAATAAAAGACATCGTTTCAGATGTTGTAGAAAAAAAGGCTAATGCAATTAAATACTTCTTAGAAGGCGAAGAATTTAAGCAGGCTATTGTATTTGGAGCTTATCTTTCCGGAAGCTACATTGCATATTCACTTTTAAAAGACTGTGACGAAGTTATTATCGTAGACATTCAGCCCCATTTAAAAGATATTTTATTTAACGACGGAATAAAATTTATGGATTTAAACAAATTGCAACTTGAATTAAGAAATGGAACTTCAATTAACCCCGATTTGGTAATTGATTTAACAGGTATTGGAGGAGTATCTCCGGATTTAATTTCCAAATTTAACCCAAAAGTTTTGATCGTTGAAGACCCGAAAGGAAACCACGATAAAGGAATTTCAAAAATAGATAATACCGACAAAAGACTCTGCGTAGGGGCCAAAAAAGGAGTTTTAAAAACTTACCGGTCGTCTAAATTTTCAAAAACTTCTGGAACAATGACCCTTGTTGTTGACATAATAATGGATTCATGCAGAGATATTAATGAGTTAGATAGTGTTTTGTACACGATTCCAAACTTAAAATACTTCGAGGGAACCGTTTTCCACGAAAAAAACGTAAAAAAATTTTTAACTGAATTGAACATGCCTGCAATAACTGTAAGTTCGATAGACCATGTTGAATACGAACTTGAAGAAATACTCTCTAAAAATATTTCAAGAGTAGATTCCTTTGTTAAAGAATTTTAAACTCTTTTAAATTTTTGACACGACAATTTCGAGTGCTTCCATAAATGCATTTTTTTCTGCGATAATAACTGCAACAGGTATTCTTACAACCTTTTCAATGCTGGTACTTACTATTGGCGCACAGACTATCGCTTTTACGCCCTCTCTTTCTGCATATATTGCTGAAACAATACATTCTTCAAGCGTACTTGCAGGATATTCTTTCAAGAGATACGTTTTTCCGTTTATTTCCACTCTTTTTTTACTTACTTTATTTAAAGAAGGTCTTGCTGCAATCAAAGCTATTTTATCTTCTGATGAATCATCTTCTTCAAAACTTTTTACAGTCCCAATAATTTTTTTAAGAGTCGATACTCGAAAATCTTTTTCATTCGTGATTTTATAAAGTGTACTATAGGGAATCCCAGATATCTCGGAAAATTCCTTTAAAGGAACATCCAATTCAAGAAGAACTTTTTTGAATTCATCCGTAAACTTATCTGAACCCACACTCAATAAAAGTCGTTCGTGTGCTCGCATAGGTCCCACCTAAAATATAAAAAAAGAAAAATCGTTAGAATAATGCAATTATACAATATAATCAATTCCAAGAGAACCTTTTGACCGGTTAGCTGAATTTGGAATTATTTTTTGATGGCTTTTTCCACCGCCCATTATATTTGGAGATTTAACTCCTGTAATAATTGCCATTACTCGTATTGCTCCGTCCATTGAAGGATCGAGTCTTGCACCCCAAATAACGTTAGCATTTATATCCATGCTGCTTGTAATTCCGTCACCGATTCTGTTAGCTTCACCAAGAGTTAAATCTGGACCGCCAGTTATGTGTATCAAAGCACCGGTTGCTCCTTTGTAGTCGATATCTAAAAGAGGACATTGTAATGTATCTTTTACTACCTTTTCAACCCTATCGCCTTTAGTGTCGTAGTCAACTTCTCCAACACCAATCATTGCAACTCCACCGTTTGTCATCACCGCTTTAACGTCTGCGTAGTCGATATTGATTAAGCTCTTTAATGAAATTGTTTCAGTGATTCCTTTGACTGCTTGAGCAATAATTTCATCAGCTACTCTGAAAGCTTCGTTCATTGGTAAGTTAGGAACAAAATCAACAAGCCTGTTGTTATCAATTACAATAACAGTATCACAGCATTCAGTAAGTCGTCTAAGACCTTCATCAGCTTTTTTGAGTCTTGCCCTTTCAATTTTGAATGGGTAAGTTACAACACCAATAACTACAGCACCGTTTTCTTTTGCAATTTCTGCTACAACTGGAGCGGAACCAGTTCCTGTTCCACCACCCATTCCTGCTGCAACAAATATTAAATCTGCACTTTTTATGACATCTTCAAGCACGTTTTTGGCAAGTTCAGCGGATTTTTTACCAATTTCTGGGTATCCTCCGGCACCTAAACCTCTTGTAAGCGTTGAACCAATTAATATTTTTTTATCAGCATTTATGTGTTCTAAATGCTGTTTATCAGTATTAATTGCAATAGTTTCGGCACCTTCAATACCAATTTCACTTAATCTGTGAATGGTATTGTTTCCAGCACCACCACATCCAACAACAAGAATTTTTGCATTTCCAAAATCGTCTTTTGCCATTTGGGTGTTGTATAATTCCTCATTATTTTTGGACAAAGCTTCTTTTACAAGTCTCATATTAATCCTCCAAAGCGGTGAAGATGGTTGTGTAAATTACGTTTAGTAGTATGTTAACAGTCAAAAAATTGTTTTTACTAAATATATTCCCTCTTTTATGCTATATAATAGTTTTTATATGTTTTTGGCATATTTGCATTTAGTATACTTATTGATTATTATCGTAAGGTATATAAATATAAACACTTAAACCTTGATGTGGCTAGGCTGGGAAGTTAGGCGTTTCCTGTAACTCGAAATCGCCTTTGCGAGAGCCGAAAACTTGAGGGCGGTTTTGAATTCTGTCGCTCATTCTCAAGTTTTGTGTAGACATTTCGTCCTTTGGGGTAAGATGGAGGAGGAACCTTTTTTGTAGGAAAAAGACAAACCTCCCTTATCTTTCGAACCCCGTCAGGCCCGGAAGGGAGCAGCGGTAGAAAGAACTTCAACGCTCAGAGGGTTGCGGAATCGAGCAGAACTTGAGGTACAATGGGTTTCAGGATTTTTCACCCACCTCAAGGAAGCCACTTTTTATTTTAAAAGATTTTTATAAGTATATCAATTTTCCAAGTTTTTTAAGGGTTAAATCATGATTATAGGGATCATTTCAGATACACATATTCCAGAAAGGGCTAAAAAACTACCGAAAGAAATTTTTGAACACTTTTCTGACGTAGATTTAATAATTCACTGCGGTGATGTAACGTCTGAATCCGTTTTAAATGAATTAAAAAAAATCAGTGAAATTTTAGTCGTTTCTGGAAACATGGATTATATGAATTATCCAAAAGAACATGAACTAAACATTGAAAATTTCAAAATTGGAATAATTCATGGAAACCAGATTCATCCGCGTGGAGATACATTAAAAATGAAATATTTATGCCTTGAAAAAAACTGGGATGTTTTAATTTCTGGACATACCCACGTTCCTATGATAAAAGAACTACATGCTGAAAATAAAAAAATATTACTTTTGAATCCTGGAAGCCCGACTGTTCCAAGATATCCATTAAAAACGATTATGAAATTAAAAATAGAAGAAAGAAAAATTGATGCAGAGTTAATTTCCATAAAATAAAAAAATAAATTTATTTTCTTGAAGTTAATTTCTTAAGTTTTGAAACAAGTTCCGCTCTTTTGTTTTCAATTGTATTTTCGTAGTAGTCAAGTGCCTTTGTAGGGCATACTTCAAGACATACTTCACTGCCTCGTTCAATACATCCATCACATTTTACTGCGACTTTTGTACATCTATCAATCTGTATGGCCCCAACAGGGCATACTTCCGCACATAATGCGCATCCGACACACTTTTCAGGATGTACTACTACTTTATCAGCTATTTTTTCAATTGCATCTTCGGGACATACATTAAGACAGGGTGCATCTTCACAGTGCATACATCTAATGGGAATCCCATCAAAAACGTGAATTGCGTTTATAGGACATGCCCGTTCACACTTTTTGCAATCTACGCACAAGTCAATATTTGGCATTACCTTCATGAACTTCACCAGATAATTTTAAGGATTACATCTTGACGATGCAGTAACTAAAGAAAGGAGTCCTTTTTTCTTTTTGGATTTTCCTTTAGAACCCAAAACTGTTAAATTTTCAATATTATTCAACTTTTTATCCATTACTAATTCATCAACGTTTACAACTTCGAGACATCTTTTACTGCATGCTTTAACACATGCTTGTTCGTCTCTTCCAAAACACAAATCACACTTGTGTGCAGTCTTTCCGCTTATGTATATTGCACCAAAGGGGCATGCCATTGCACAGAGTCCACATCCAATGCAGGATTCTTTGTCGAGATAAATTACACCATCCTTTGATTCGATAGCCGAAACAGGACATACATCCATACAAGGTGATGAGGTACAGTGCTGGCATACTACTGGCAGATACCTTCCTTCGTGCTCCCAAATGCTGATTCCACTAACTTCGTGAACTTCAGAACATGATTTAACACAATCCCCGCAGTTATCACAAGCTTCGTTAACCATCATTACTTTTTTCATGATCGCACCTTAAAAAATATTAATTAAAGACCGTATTCGTCGCATTTCATGTCGATGGTCTTTTGAATTACTGAAATCTCTTCGGGATTTAAGTGTCTGTATCTTTTCTGCACTTTTAAGTATTCTTCAATTGGTTTTCTTTTAAGTGGTTTGTAGTTTAACTTAAATTCACCATTTTCAATTTCAAAAAGTGGCCAAACACCAGTTTCTACTGCAAGTCTGCCCAATTCAATTGTTTTATCAGCAGGATATCCCCAGCCGGTAGTACATGGTTGCATTACTTGAATAAATGCAGGACCGTTTATTTCACATGCTTTTTTAACTTTGTTCATGAAATCTTCAGGGTAACTTATTGATGCTGTTGCAACATAAGGTATTCCATGAGCTGCCATGATCATTGGCATGTTCTTTTTAGGCATAGTTTCCCCACGGATAAGGCTTCCGGCAGGTGAAGTCGTTGTTGAGGCCATTAAAGGCGTTGAACCACTTCTTTGAACTCCGGTGTTCATGTAAGCTTCGTTATCGTACATGATATAAACCATGTCGTGTCCTCTTTCCATTGCACCACTTAGTGCTTGGAATCCGATATCTGCAGTACCGCCGTCACCACCAAATGCAATAACGTTTACTTTTTCTTCACCGTATTTTCCGCGTTTTCTCTTTAAGGCAGCTACAGCTCCCTCGACACCACTTGCTACTGCTGCAGCGTTTTCGAATGCAACGTGAATCCAAGGAACTCTCCATGCAGTTTCAGGGTATGGCGTTGTCATAACTTCAAGACATCCTGTAGCATTTGCAACGATCGTGTTTTTTCCAGCAGCTTTTAAAGCGAGTCTTGCAACAATTGCTGCACCACAACCTGCACAGCCCCTGTGTCCTGGAGCAAATAATTCTTCTCTTGGAAATTGGCTTCCAGTCATAATATCACCAAATAAATTATTCTTCCTTCAATCCGATCCAGTTTGTTTTTCCATCTTCAGAGATTTCTACATCGTCGTAAATTCCCAAAATGTCTTCAGGAGTAATGTCCCTTCCACCAAGACCTACAATGTAATTTACAGTCTTTTTATCTTTCAAGTGTGATGCGACATCTGCATAAATTGCACCTTTGTTCATACCAAGGCTTATACTCTTATCGAGAATTGCAACATTCTTGGCGTTTTTGAGTGCATCTTTGATCATTTCAATAGGGAGCGGTCTGTAGCATCTTATTTTTAATAAACCGATTTCTACGCCTTCTTTTTTCTTGAGATCGATCATATCTTTAATTGTTCCACAAATTGAACCCATTGCAACAATTACATTTTCTGCTTTTTCTAAATTGTAGCTTTCAATAAGCCCGTTTCCGTAAGCTCGGTTGAATTTTTCTGCAAAAGCATCGTGAACGTCTGCAATAACTTTTTTAGCATTTTCCATTGCAGTTTCTATTGCATATCTTGTTTCCATGTAGTAGTTTGGATCACCAAGCGCACCTTGCGTCATTGGTTTTTTAGGGTCCAAATATGCATGTTTTGGTTCATAAGTTCCTATAAAGTCGAGTACATTTTCCTGTTTTGGAAGTGTAACTGGCTCTACAGTGTGGGTTAAAATAAAACCATCCAAGTTTACCATAACTGGAAGAAGAACTTTTTCATCTTCTGCAATTTTAAATGCCTGTATAACTAAATCTAAAACTTCCTGGTTGTCTTCAGCGTATAGTTGAATCCATCCTGTATCTCTTTGAGATAAACTGTCTTGCTGGTCATTCCAAATGTTAATTGGTGCAGATAATGCCCTGTTTGCATTCATCATTACAACTGGAACTCTCATTCCTGCTGCGGCAAATAAAACTTCGTGCATTAATGCTAAACCTTGTGATGATGTCGCAGTAAATGCTCTTGCACCTGCTGCACTTGCCCCAATACTTGCACTCATTGCAGAATGTTCACTTTCCACTTTAATGTATTCTGCGTTTAATTCGCCATTGGCCACAAAATCTGCAAGCTTTTCTACACATGTCGTTTGGGGGGTAATTGGATATGCTGCAATAACATCTACATCTGCAAGCTTTGCAGCTTCAGCGGCTGCAGAAGTTCCTGTGATAACCTTAACTTCACACATGATATCCTCCTAAATCAGTCTTATTTTTCTTCCCTTTCTGCTTTTATCGCTTTTACAGGACATTCTTTCTCGCAAATTAGGCATCCTTTACAGTAGTCGTAGTCAATTTCAAATTTTCCATCTTTTTCTTGGATACAGCCTTCAGGACAGAAGATGTAACAATTTTCACATTTTACGCATTTGTCTTGATCTAAAACTGGTTTGAATACTCTCCAGCTTCCAGTTTTATTTTTTGCTGAACTTCCAGGTTCATAAATAATTGTTCCTGTGTTTACCATGTACTCACCTTAAATTACAGACCTTTTGTTAGGTTATACGCTTTTTCAGCTGCATCTGCATTTTTAGGGCCTAATTTACCTGGAAATGTTTCCAAAATCGATTTTTTAAGTGATTCGATAGTAACTTCTCCAGTAAGCCCGGCAAAAGCTCCACAAAGTGTCGTATTTACAATTGGAACTCCAAGAACATCTAATGCTATTCCTGTAGCATCTATTGTTTTAACGTCGTAGCCATTGAGTTTTATGTCTTTTAACGTGTTTATCAAAATTATTCCGCCATCTTTGATCCCGCTTGTAACATCTACTGAATCCATCAATGTTGGATCCTGTACAATTACGTAATCTGGTTCGTAAATCTGGCTTCTTAATCTTATTTTTTCATCGTCAATTCTTGTAAATGCCATTACGGGAGCCCCTCTTCTTTCCACACCAAAGAATGGAAAAGCTTGGCAGAACTTACCATCGTAGAATGCAGCCTTAGCAAGAATTTGAGCTGCTGTTACTGCGCCCTGTCCCCCTCTTCCGTGGAATCTAACTTCTTTCATCAATTCACCTCAAAATAACCTCTGCAATGAAACCATATTTGTAATCATCATGATTAATCGTTACAATTATTATTATATAAATGTTTTCACTATTCACCTATTGTCGAAAAAATTGTCGAAAATGTGCTAAAATATTACGTTATTTAACGTTTTAATTTTCGATAGGTGCTATGATTATTTTAGTTAGCTATAAATGTAATCAATAGTGAAAATAAATTAAAACGTTAATAAAAATGAAAAATAAAAAAATGCTGATTTTGTGATTAAATGGTAGAAATTGACAATATTATTACTGATAAAAAAATAGAAAATTACTTTGAAAGAACTAAAGAAGCAATTACAATTATAAAAAACGGATTACCTCCAGAAAAAAGTCTTTTATCCGACGTTGCTTCCGACTTTCTGGTAATGATCGACTGCTACTTTGAAGATGCAAAAACATTTATAGATAAAGGAGATTATATAAATGCATTCGCTTCGTTGAATTATGCTTACGGCTGGATTGATGCTGGAGCAAGGCTCGGAATTTTTAATGTAGGAGACGACGACGTGAGATTTACATTAGCAAAATAGCGAGATTTCGGTGAGAAAACATGGGAAATTACCACGTAACATTACAGGCTTCATACATTGCGAAAAATGTTGAAGACGTAGAAGATGCAATAGGGGTTGCAATATCCCAAATTGGAAAACTATTAAACAAAGGAAGCTTAGATTACGTCGATATTGACGTTGGTTTAACAATCTGCCCAAAATGTGGCGAACCAATCGATTGTGTACTCGTAGTTGCAAAAACAGCAATTGTAGGTATTTTACTTTCAATGAAAGTTTTTAATGCAGAAAGTCCGGAACACGCTGTCAGGATTGCAAAATCTTCAATTGGAAGAGCTTTAAAAGATATTCCGTTAGAAGACGTGGATGTCGTAGAAATCTAAATTTTTCTCTTTTTTTAAATTTTAAACGAGTTTTATATTGTAAATTTAATTTTTTTAGATAATACTATCTTTGATAATTTAAAAAAGTAAAAAATAGTCTAGAAATTTATAAAAAAATAATAATTTAATAAGTTAATAATTTTTTTCAAACTCGATCATTGCACTGAGTACTTTTTCATCTTCAAGAGGTGCCCCTTGGATTTGTAATCCTACTGGAACGCCTTGGATATTTCCGCATCTAACAACACCAGAACATATTCCGCAAATGTTTGTTGGAACTGTTAAAACGTCATATGCATACATTTCCATTGGGGAAACATCTTCACCGAGTTTGTGCGGGAGTTTTGGTACAGTTGGACCAACTATCAAATCAGCACTATTAAAAAGTCCAAGCATTTCTTTTTTCATTGATTTTCTTGCCTGAAGTGCTTTTTTGTAGTATTTTCCACTGAATTCCTGTTCACTGATGTGTTTTCCAATTAATATTCTTCTTAAAACTTCTTCACCACAAGCTTCTTCGATGAATTCCCCGTATCTTCTTCCGTCGTATTTTCTTGTTGCAGAGAAGAATTCAACGTAGTTTATGAGGTAGTAAGTTGGAAGAGCTAAATCAATATATTTGTAGCTTAAATCAACAATTTTACAGCCCATATCTTTGAAAACTTCGATTCCTTTTTCAATTTCGTTTCTGATTTTTTCGTCAGTTACATCCATGAATTCTTTTACAACACCAATTTTGTAATTTGAAATATCCTTTTTTTCGAATTTCGGTGTTTCGAGTGAAGTGCTGTCAGACCTGTCAATTCCTTTTATTGCGTTTGTTAAAACTAATGCATCTTCTGCATTTTTGGTTAATGGGCCAATCTGATCGAAACTCATTGCAAGGTCGCACAAACCCTGTCTTGATACTACACCGTATGAAGGTTTGAATCCAACAATTCCACAGTGGCTTGCAGGATTTCTAATACTTCCTCCAGTGTCGCTTCCAATTGCCATGTCACACAAATCTGCAGCAACTGCAGCAGCACTTCCAGAGCTACTTCCACCAGGAATTCTATCCATTGCAGCAGGGTTTTTCGTTGGGCCATAACAAGATGTTTCACCACTGCTTCCGCCTGCAAACTCATCCATGTTTGTCATCCCAACGATAAGCGCCCCTTGGGATCTTAATTTTTTAACCACTGTTGCATCATAAGTTCCCACATATTTTTCAAGTGTTTTTGATGCACATGAAATTTTGTAGCCTTTTACATTTATGTTGGATTTTACTGCAACTATTTTTCCATAAAGAGGTTTATTCTTAAGAGCGTCGTTTTTTTCCAGTTCTTCTGCTTCTTTTAAAACTTTCTCGCCGTTAACATCGATAAAAGCATTAACATCAGACTTCTCGATTTTTTCCAAGTAATCGGAAACTCTGTCAGTAATCATTTAAATCACCTAAATTACAAATCCTATAGATTTATCCATTTTACGTATAAAAAAGTATTGAGGCATATTATCATTTTAAAACTATAAATTGCAAAAACCACTAATTTGAATTAATTCCTTAAAAATATAATAAACAAAAAAGTATTGGATTGTTAATTAATAGGTAATTAATTGTTAATTTAAGCGTTTTTAGCTTCATTTTTCCTTATTTCGTTGAAAGCTTTTGTTTCGCTAACAACTACTCCTGAAAGTAATAACAAACCAATCAAGTTTGGAATTGCCATTGCTCCGTTTAATGTATCTGCAATGTTCCATACAAGTGGTAAGCTTGCGGTTGCACCCCAGAAAGCAACTAAAACAAATGCAATTCTGTACAACCTAATTCCTTTCGTACCGATTAAATATTCGAAACATTTTTCACCGTAGTACGACCATCCAAGTACCGTTGAGTATGCAAAGAATACAAGACCAATTGTAACGATCAATCCACCCATTGGCATTAATGCGTCGAATGAAGCTGCGGTTAAAGATGCGCCCGTTAAGTCTGTAAGACCAGGGAATGCTTTTAAACCTGCAATTGTTAAAACTAATCCAGTAATTGTACATACAACAATTGTATCGAGGAATGTACCAGTCATTGAAACTAATGCCTGTCTTCCAGGGTGATCTGTTTTAGCAGCTGCTGCTGCAATTGGTGCGGAACCAAGACCTGCTTCGTTTGAAAATACACCTCTTTTAACCCCCCGCATGATTGCAGTACCAATTAATGCACCGAATCCTGCGCTAAAGTTAAATGCTGAAGAGAATATTGTTCCAAACGCTGGAATAATGTAACCAATATTCATTGCAAGAATTACTAATCCTGCCAATATGTAAAATACTGCCATGAAGGGTACGATAATACCTGTAGCTTTACCGATACTTTTAATACCGCCCAAAATAACTGCAGCTGTGAATATTGCAAGAACAAATCCTGTAATTAATGGATCAACACCAAAGTTTGAAGCCACTGCATCAGCAACTGAGTTCGTTTGAACCATGTTACCAATACCAAATGCAGCAAATGCACCGAAAAATGCAAATGCAACCCCTAAAATTTTTCCAAGTCCGTGGTCTGGAAGTCCTTTTTCAAGGAAGTACATTGGACCTCCTGCCATTTCTCCGTTGTCATCGACAGTTCTGTATTTAATTGCAAGAACTGCTTCTGCATATTTTGTAGCCATTCCAAAAAATGCGGTGACCCACATCCAGAATATTGCACCAGGTCCACCAAGAACGTATGCTGTTGCAACCCCTGCGATGTTTCCAGTACCGATTGTTGCTGCAAGCGCAGTCATCAATGCCTGAAAGTGTGAGATGTCCCCTTCTGAAGTTTCATCTTGATGTTTTGAAAATGCGAGTTTTAATGCATAAGGCAACGTGTGAATTTGCATAAAACCTAATCTCAATGTTAAAAAGATCCCGGTACCCAAAAGAAGTACGAGCATGTAAGGACCCCAAACAAAACTGTTAACTGTATTAACAAGTGAAACAAAATCCATTTTTCCACTCCAAATTTTTTTGGTTTTTTAAAGATTTTTAATGTTTAATCATTACAGATGTACCTTTCAAACTATGTTGAGGGACATTTATATGAATTTTTATTTTGAATTAAGTGGTCACCGGAATGCACATTCCGGCAATATATAAAATGTATAGATTAGTATATAAATGTAACGGATTTAAATACTTGATTTTATAAATATATGAGGCTAAAAAAAAGAATTAATGTAAATATATTCTTGGAACTCTTGCAGATACCATGCAAACAAGTTCGTAATTTATGGTTCCCAATTTATTACCAAACTCTTCAATGGAGATTTTTTCATTTCCGTCTTTTCCAAATACTGTGACAACGTCTCCAACGTTTACGTTTTCAATACTTGTAACATCAATCATGCACTGATCCATGCAGATTCTGCCAACAACAGGAACCCGCAATCCATGAATCAGGACATTTCCATTTTTTAACATTCTTGTGAATCCATCGGCATACCCTATTGGAAGTGATGCAATTTTTGATTGTTTTTTGGTTTCAAAAGTACAACCATAACTTATTTTCGTGTTTTCTGGAACGTCTTTTACATGTGTTACAAGTACCTTCAAACTCATTGCAGGTTGTAAATTAATTCTTTCCTTGTGGACCAGTTCTGAAGGATAAAGCCCGTATAAAATAATTCCAGGTCTCACCATATTGAGATGTGTTTCCGGGTGGTCAATTATTGCAGCGCTATTTGATGCGTGTTTTATTGGAATATCAATTCCATTTTCCTCGAGATCGTGTAAAAAACTCGTAAATTTAGAAAATTGCATAGTGGTGTATGTTTTATCAGAATTATCTGCATCTGCAAAATGCGTGTAAATTCCTTCAACTTCGATGTTTTCCAGTTCCCTGATTTTTTTTATGGTTTCTACCGACGATTTCTCGGGCAAAAATCCAAGTCTACTCATTCCAGTATCTACTTTGATATGGATTTTTGAATTTTTTCCCAATTTTTCAGCAATTTTTTGGATTGAATTTGCGATTTCAAGTGAATAAACGGTTAAAGTTATATCATTTTCAACCATTTTCAAAATTTCTTCTTCGGTAACATATCCAAATACAAGTATTGGACACGTTATTCCTGCATTCCTAAGTTCAAGAGCTTCCGTTGAACGTGCAACTGCTAACCGATCGGCCCCATTTTCAAGGCATACTTTTGAAACCTCGACTGCGCCGTGTCCGTAAGCATTTGCTTTTACTACTGCCATTACCTTGGATTTAGGGTTTGTAATTCTTCTTATTTCTTTAATATTGTTTTTAATTGCGCTTAAGTCAATTTCTGCCCATATCGGATGTGAAACCATAAACTTCACCTTATAAGTTGAAAATGTTGCTTTTTAATGAATAAAAATAAAATAATTATTCATTTAAAGCTTTTTCTGCAGGTGTGTATGGAAGGTCGTGTGCTTTTGCCACTGCTTCGTATGTTACTTTTCCGTTAAGTGTGTTTAATCCTTTTAATAATGCAGGGTTTTCAATTACTGCTTGTTTGTATCCTTTGTTTGCTATTTGTAATGCGTAAGGAAGTGTGTCGTTTGTTAATGCGTATGTAGATGTTCTTGCAACTGCTCCAGGGATGTTTGCAACTGCGTAGTGGATAACTCCGAATTTTTCGTAAGTTGGGTTGTCGTGTGTTGTGATTCTATCGATTGTTTCGATTGATCCACCTTGATCGATTGCAACGTCAACGATTACTGAACCAGGTTGCATTGATTTAACCATTTCTTCTGAAACTAATTTTGGAGCTTTTGCACCAGGGATTAAAACACATCCTACGAGTAAATCTGCTTTTTTAACTGCTTTTGCAATGTTAAAGCTGTTTGACATTAAGGTTGTAACTTTGTTTCCAAAAATATCGTCTAAGTAAGCAAGTCTTCTTGTGTTAACGTCTAAGATTGTTACTTTTGCACCCATACCTACTGCAATTTTTGCAGCGTTAGTACCAACGATTCCACCACCTACAATTACAACTTCAGCAGGTTCTACTCCTGGAACACCGCCTAATAAAACACCTTTTCCGCCTTCTTGTTTTTCCAAGTATTGTGCACCGAGTTGGATTGACATTCTTCCTGCAATTTCACTCATTGGAGTTAAGAGAGGTAAGCTTCTGTCAGCAAGTTGAACTGTTTCGTATGCAATTCCTGTGATTTTTTTATCGAGAAGAGCTTTTGTAAGCTGTGGTTCTGGTGCCAAGTGCAAGTATGTGAATAAGATTTGTCCTTCTTTGAAAAGCTCAAATTCTGATTTAAGAGGTTCTTTAACTTTGATAATCATTTCTGCAATGTCAAATACTTCTTTTGCAGTTACCAAGATTTCTGCTCCTGCAGCAACATATTCTTCATCAGTGATTGCGCTTCCAAGACCTGCACCTTTTTCGATGTATACTTTGTGTCCAGCTAAAACGAAAGCTTCTACACCTGCTGGTGTGATAGCTACC
This sequence comes from Methanococcus maripaludis, assembly GCF_002945325.1. Classification (NCBI taxonomy): domain Archaea; kingdom Methanobacteriati; phylum Methanobacteriota; class Methanococci; order Methanococcales; family Methanococcaceae; genus Methanococcus; species Methanococcus maripaludis. The sequence continues at coordinate 1,214,990 of NZ_CP026606.1, read as the reverse complement.
CTGTTTTCATTGTTTTTAATTTCTTTTGGTACTCCAATTAGCATGTCAATCCCTCTTCATCTACATTTTTTGTATTTTTTTGATAAGTTACTGGCACCTAATACGGCAACATCGTATTTATCACTTTCAGCAGATTTTTGACTTCATTTATATACTCAAGAATTAGAATGTAATAAATGGGCATTGGTTGTTCCAAAATGTTACACATCCATTTTTTATAATGGAGCCCTATTATGTGTAAAATATGCTAAATTTTAAAGAATTTTATAAAAAAATGTAAAAATTTTATTATGTAAGAATAACTTAATACAATAAAAGAGATAAGATAAACCAATCAAACTGAGAAATGGAAAAATTATGATAATTTCGATAATCGGCGGAACTGACGGGCTTGGAAAATGGTTTGCATCATTTCTTAAAAATAGGGGTTTTGATGTACTCGTATCTGGAAGGGATGTAATAAAAGGAAAAGAAGTTGAAAAAGAACTTCGTGTAACTTACACAAATAACAATATTGATGCTGCAGAAAAAGGAGACATTGTAATAATTTCTGTTCCGATAAATGTTACAGAATCTGTGATTAAAGAAGTTGCTCCGCATGTTAAAAAAGGTTCACTTTTAATGGATATCACTTCGATAAAAGAAAGACCTTCAAAACTGATGGCAGAATTTTCACAGAATGGTGTATTTGTACTTCCGACACACCCCATGTTTGGGCCAGAAACTCCATCGTTAAACAGGCAAGTTGTTATACTCACACCGACTGAAAAGGAAAACCCATTTTTTGAAAAAATTAAAGAATTTTTAGAAATTGAAGGTGCAAAAGTAATTGTTGTGTCCCCCAAAGAACACGATAAAATAATGGGTGTAGTTCAAGGGCTAACTCATTTTGTATATATTTCACTTGGATCAACTTTAAAAGATCTTGGAATTGATATAAAAGAATCCAGAAACTTTGCATCCCCAATTTACGAACTTATGATTAATATTATTGCAAGGATAATCGGCCAAAACCCCTACCTTTATGCAGATATCCAGATGCACAACCCCCAGATAAAAACTATTCACGATACATTCATTAAAAACTGCGAAAATATAAGTGAAATTGTCCAAACTAAAGATAGGGATAGTTTTGTAAAAAACATGAAAAATTCTGCAAGGCATTTTGGAAATGAAACAAAACGCGGACTTAACTGTTCTAACAAAGCAGTTTACGCAATTTCAAAAGAAACTGAAAAATTATTAAAATCTGTTGGAAAAGAAATCGGTTTAAAACATATCTATTCTGAAAACGTGCACTACGGTATTTTAAAAGAAGTTTATTCCGACAACATCGTTTTAAAACAGAATGAAAAGGAAGTTATCTTAAACATTTCAAATGTTTCTTTAATGGAAGATAAGGAACTTGAAAATTGGAAAATTAAAAATTTAGAAAAATATTTCGTAGATATTTCAGTATTATTTAAAAAAGACATTGATTTAAACATAATTCTTGAATTACTTGCCCATAAATTTGAAATCAAAGTAATTGATACATATTATGGAGATAAAATTGATGAAAATGAGTTGAGTGCAACTTTTAGAATAAATTCCTACGAAAAAGAAGATTTGAAAAAATTAGAAGAAACTTTCAATAAAATTATTGAAAATATCGGCGGAAAATTAAGATATTAATTTTACATATTACCCGAAAAACCGAATACTTTTTTAAATATATTTAAATCTATAAATATTGTTTTCCAAAAATAAAAAAAGAAGGGAATGAAAATTACATCATTCCTGGCATTCCGCCCATTCCTGGCATTCCGCCCATGTCTCCCATGTCAGGAGCTCCTCTTAATTTTTCTGCAGCAATTACATCGTCGATTCTGAGTAACATTTCTGTTGATTCAGCTGCTGATTGGATTGCTTGTGTTTTAACTCTTAATGGTTCAACTACACCGTTTTCGCACATGTCTTCAACTGCTCCGGTGAATACGTTTAAACCTGCACATTTGTTGCCGTTGCTTGCGTGTGCTGCTCTAACTTTAACGAGGATTTCGATTGCATCGAGTCCTGCGTTTTCAGCTAAGGTTCTTGGGATTACTTCTAAAGCATCAGCGAATGCTCTAACTGCGAGTTGTTCTCTTCCACTGATTCCTTCTGCGTATTCTCTTAATTTCATGGATAATTCAACTTCTGTTGAACCTCCACCAGATACAATTCTACCATCTTCAATTGTACATCCAACTACGCCAACAGCATCGTCTACTGCTCTTGCAACTTCTTCAATTACGTGTTCAGTTGTACCTCTGATGAGCATTGTAACTGCTTTTGGGTGTTTGCATTCTTCTACGAAAATCATTGAATCTCCGGAGATTTTTCTTTCTTCAACAAGACCAGCTTCACCTAAATCGTCAGCTGATAAGTCTTTGATGTTTGTAATTACGTTAGCACCTGTAGCTTTAGCTAATTTTTCCATGTCGGATTTTTTAACTCTTCTTGCAGCTACGATTCCTTCTTTAGCTAAGTAGTGTTGTGCTAAGTCATCGATTCCTTTTTGGCAGAATAAAACGTTTGCACCGCTTGCTTTGATTTCAGCAACCATGTCTTTTAACATTTTTTCTTCTTGTTCGATGAATTCCATTAATTTTGCAGGGTCAGTGATTCTGATTTCTGCGTCGGTTTCTGTTTCTTTGATTTCGATTGCACAGTTTAAAAGTGCAATTTTTGCATCAGTTACTTTTTTAGGCATTTGAGCGCTTACTCTTTCTTTGTCAACTAAAACACCTTTGATTAATTCGGTGTCGTCGATTGATGCGCCTGATTTTTTCTCAATTTTGATTAAATCTTTGTCAACTTTTCCTTCATCGTCAACAACTGCTGAAACTGCTTCAACAATGATTTCAGCTAATTTTTCTTTAGCTTTTTCAGCACCTTTTCCGGTGATTGAGGTCATTGCGATTTTTGTTAAGATTTCTTTGTCTTGAGCTCCAACTTCGCACGCAATTGTTTTTAATAATTCTTGAGCTTTTTGAGCTGCTGCTTGGTATCCTTTTACAACAATTGTTGGGTGTACATTTTGGTCCAATAATTCTTCAGCTTTCCTTAATAATTCACCAGCAACTACAACAGCTGTTGTTGTACCATCGCCAACTTCTTTTTCTTGTGTTTTTGCAACTTCGATTAACATTTTAGCTGCAGGGTGTTCTACACTCATTTCTCTTAAGATTGTAACACCGTCGTTTGTAACAACAACGTCCCCTAAGTCATCAACTAACATTTTGTCCATTCCTTTTGGACCGAGTGTTGATCTTACTGTTTCTGCAATAATTCTTCCTGCTAAGATGTTCATTCTTTGAGCATCTCTTCCCATGTATCTTTTCATGTTTTCAGGTAAAACTCCTGGTTGTTGTGACATAAAATGCACCTCTTTTTTCAAACTGTTGTTTGGTAAAATGTACTGCTTCGGTATGTATATGACTATGAGGGTATATATAAAGATTTCGATTTAATTTTGTTAAGTTCTGAAAAAAAAAGAGTTATTCATTGAAATTAATAAATATAAATAAAAAATATCATATCATGGGGCATTAAACCAGAAATTATTTCTTCAATTCTAGGTTTAACTCATCAAAAAGATTTTCCTGGTCAATGTCAATTTTTCCGTCGTTTGCAAGGTATAATGCAGGCAAAAAATTCTTTATAATTTCTTCCCTCGTCTTAAATTTATTCTGGAATGTAAATTTACCGCCCGATTTTTTAAGTTCCAAAACTAAAAGTTCCATTATATCAGAAATATCATCTTCCTCGATCATTTCTTCGACTAAATTGTATAATGCAGTCGGTCGTACAACTTCTCTTTTTTTCCTAGGTTTTGTATCCTTAATTTTTTTAAGTTCCGTTTTAAGAGTGCTAATCAAACCATCTAAAGTCATACTTTCTGGATTAAGCTCTTTAACAGGTTCTTTTTGGGGTTTTTCAACAATTTCGTCCTCAACATAGTCTTCGTCTCGATAATCGTCTTCGTATACTTCTTCCTCTTCTTCGGTAAACGCATTTTCACATTCCCCGTAGAGTACCTGAGATTTTAACCTTAAAAGAATTCCTGCAACCAAAACAACGTCTGCAGACAACCGTATGTCAAATTTTCGAAGTTCTTTTATCGTTCCAAGATATTCGTCAGTTATTTCAGAAATGTTGATATTCCAAGGATCAACATCCTTTTTTTCAATACTTTCTTTAATGATCCTAACCCAAAGATCAAACTCCATTTTATCATTCCTTAACTTTTAGACGAAGAAATATAATACAATCAGTGGAATAAATAGTACGGCCCAAACTAAAAAGTTCCAGCGCATAACTTTTGACCCATCAAAAGGATATATGGGTAGAAGATTAAACATCGCCAAAAATATATTCACAAAGTAACCGTAGCTTGAAATATCCACGTAATACCCCGAATAGTATATTGCAGGTATTGGAAGTATCATGAATAAAACTGCGAGCACAATATTTGTAAGCGGGCCTGCTACTGAGATTAAACCGTTTTCTTTTGTCGTTAAGTAATCTTTATGGATATATACTGCACCTGGTGCGATAAATGTAAAACCAATAATTATTTTTAAAAATATTGCAATTGCAAGTCCTTCATACCATGCCCTAAATTCACTCCATGCTCCAAAATGTCTTGCAACGGTCCTGTGTGCAAGCTCGTGAAAAATAAATGCAATTCCAACAGTAAGCAATGCTGCAATAAAATGCAAAAAAAATCCAATATTAAATGTTGGAAATCCCCGTGGCCAAACAACTACAATAGCTATTGCAATTGATGAAATCAGCAGGTCTTTTAATTCTACCCTGTTAAATCCAAAAATCCCCTTAAATGAACTCATTATTTTTCACCAGATACACAAAATTATTCCGTTAAATGCACTTTGTCCATACATTTATTTAAACTACTTAAAATAGTAAGTGCTTCAAAATTCAAATAATCATTAAAAAAATAAAAAAATAAAAAAATTCGCGGAGTTGCTACTTTAAAATAAAATAGTGATAACTTAATTAATTGGAACTTTCCTTTGATACATAATAGACACAGTATCTCCAATATTTACGGGATTTTCACCATCAGTTATAGTTTTTACAGCCGTATCTCCAACATTAACTGTTACTTTTTTGTAATATCCAAAATCAACTAATGATTCGACCGTTCCAGTAATACTTTCACCATTGTCTCCATTTAAAGATTTATTAACAAGTATCTCTTCTGGAGCAACTGCAAAAGTTTCTTCTTTATTGGATATAATATTGTATCCCAAAAAATTAGCTATTTTTTCATTTTTAGGCGTTTTAAAAATCTCAGGATTTCCAAAATCGTTTAATTCCCCGTTTATTAATATTGCAATCTGGTTACCAAGCGTTTTCGCTTCCACAAAATCGTGAGTTATGTGGATTACAGGAACTAATTCTCCAATTTTTTTTAATTCCGATATTACACTTTCTTTTATGTTGGTATCAAGAGCAGACGTTGGCTCATCAAGAAGTAAAATTTTTGGATCGAGTACTAGTGCTCTTGCAATTGCAACTCTTTGCTGTTCTCCACCACTTAATGTTGTTGGTTTTCTATCCAGAATATGTGAAATATGCAAAAATTCGGATATTTCCATTACTTTTTTTTCAATTTCTGCTTTTGAATATTTTCTAAGTTTCATTCCGTATGCAATGTTATTGTAAACATTCATGTTTGGAAAGAGTGCGTAATTTTGGGGTACATAACCAAAATTTCTTTTTTCCGGAGGCATTTCAGTTATATCTTCCCCATTAAAGTATATTTTTCCAGAATCAGGCTTTAAAATTCCAGTTATGCACTGAATTATAACAGATTTTCCAGCACCACTTGGACCGAGCAAAATGCAGTAGTTGTTTCCAATTTCTAAGTTCACACTTTTAAGCTGGAATTCTTTCCACGATTTACATAAATTTTCTAACTTAAGCATTGGTATAACCTCGATTATTTCTTGTTATATCTTACAAGCCGAAATACTGAAAACAAAACAATACTCAGTACAATCATAATAACAGAAATTGGTTTTGAAGAACTAAGCCCGTATTCGTTGAATCTATCCAATATCAAAACCGGCGTTGTTTTTGGGAAATATGCTACAATTAATATTGCTCCAACTTCGCTAATTCCTCTTGCAAATGTCAAAATACTGCCGGAAACCAGGTTATTTTTAATAAGAGGTAATGAAATATTAAAAAACGTCTTTATTTTTGAAGCACCAAGAGTTCTTGAAACATTTTCAAGTTCCTCATTTACCATTAAAAATCCATCTCTTCCGCTGTTTACCATGTAAGGAAGTCCAACGTAGAGCATTACTACAACAATTCCCCAAAAATTGTCAACAATCTCAAAACCGATATTTTCAATTCCTCTTCCAATTGAAGTTCCGTAGAAGAATGCTAAAATCATAATACCGATTACAGAGTGAGGTATTGCCATAGGAATGTCGATAATTGCTTCGACTACATTTTTTCCAGTGAAATGGTATCTTGCAAGTAAATAAGACAGAGGTATCCCTAAAAAAATCGCCAATGCTGTTGCAGTACTTGCTGCTTTGATACTTACAAGAAGCGATTTAATTACTTCTGAATCGTGAATTGCACCCGCTACATTTCCAGGATTTAAAATCATGTTTAACAGGGGAAGTAATACAAATAACAGTAAAAATAGTGAAATCACCAAAAATAACAGATTAAATCCTTTGTCAGCCTTCAAAATATCACACCAAACCATATTGTATTGTAAATAGTTTTGAATTAATATATTAATGTAATGGTAATTATAACTGCTTAATCGTTTTTCAAATAATACATATTTTTATAAAATAAGATTTGAACTTATCTATACTCTTTAAGTTATGGCTAGTTTTAAGGTGATAATTCATGCATTTTGTTGATGTTTTGAATATAGGAAAAGACATAATTAAGGCAAATAATAAGAATGCAGATAAAAACAGGAAAATATTAGAAGATCATGGTATCGTGGCATTTGACTTTATGGGTGCAATTGGAAGCGGTAAAACTCTTTTAATCGAAAAATTAATCAATGAATTAAAAGACGAGTACAAAATTGCATGTATTGCAGGCGATGTAATCGCAAAATACGATGCTGGAAGAATGGAAAAGCACGGCGTTAAAGTTATTCCATTAAATACTGGTAAAGAATGCCACCTCGATGCTCATCAGATTGGACACTGTTTCCATGACTTAGACCTTGATAATTTAGATATTATTTTTATTGAAAACGTTGGAAATCTTATATGTCCAACAGACTTTGATTTGGGAACGCACAAAAGAACTGTTGTTGTGAGTGTCACTGAAGGAGATGACACCGTTGAAAAACACCCTGAAATCTTCAAAACAGCTAATTTGACCATAATTAACAAAATAGATATTTCAGAAGCTGTTGGTGCTGATCCGCAAAAAATGTTAAATGATGCAAAAAAAATTAACAAAGATATGGAAGTTCTATTAACTGCCATAAAACACGACAACGGCGTTTCAGATGTTGTTGAATTCATTAAAAAAACAATTGAAGAAGTAAAAGCCCAAAAATAATTATATAAAAAATTGATTTTTCTTTTTTAAATTGCCATTACTTCGACAAATTTTGGATCTTTTGAAACTTTTTCATACCACATGCTAATTCCGATATAAACACCGCCCTTTTTTCCAATGGAATAATCGCAATCGCACCCGATGTCCTCAAAACCACTTTTTACGCCCTCAAATGCGAATTCATCGCCGTAAGTTTCAGAATCCCCAATTAAATTATTTATTTTTGCAACCATATCCAAAATATCGTCTTCATTTGCTAACTCAAACCCGTTTTGAACGAGTTTTTCGGTTAAATATTCTTTTATAGAATTATATTTTTCAAATTCGGGATCCCTACAAACGCTTCTTACTGAAAGAATGCCTTCTTTATTAATTACTGGTTTTGAACCCCTAAATGCGTCCATTGATTTTACAATCCTGCCCATAACTACATTTAAATTATTCATAGTATCCACCTAACTTTCAACTTCGTAACTGTTTTCTTTAGACTTCTTTTTTATTATTTTAAAGGCTATCGATCCAATAATTGTAACCCCGATATAGGATATTGACCTATCAAGAAGGGTTCCTGCTGCCGCATTTGAATAAGGTATGTTAAAGAATGAATACATTGCAATCATTGCAGTATCACTCGTTCCAAGACCTCCAGGAAGTGTTGGTAAAATTCCAACAAGAAGTGCTACAAGGTACGTCGATGCAACGGATATGAATGCTACATTTGTGCTTATAGCAATAAACAATACATAAATTCTAAATATATCTAATAGCCACCATGCTGATGAAATTAAAAGTGCTGTAATCATTCCCCTTCTATTTCCCTTGAAAAATATCATTGTTTTTTGGAACTTGTTTATTGTATCTTTTATTTTCTGCTCATTTAATGTTTTAGAGGAAAATTTAGTAACAATCTTTGCAATCTGGAGTGTTATCTTAAAAGCCCATTTTTTGTGCATTGCAATATACACTATAGAAATTGTTAAGGCCATTACCAAAAACCATGCAATAGCGAATGCTTCTGTGTAAACTACGCCTTTTAAAGCAAAATATATTATTACAAAAAAGCTGAAAATTAAAAATATAACACTATCAAGTATCCTTTCAATTATTACTGCAGAAAATGAAACGTGATATGGTATCTGCTCTAATTTTGATAAATAATATGCCCTAAATGGCTCACTACCCCCTTTCATCGAAGGAGTTACGTTGTTTATGAATTGGCCCATCGTAATTAGAAGAAGAAGGTTTTTAGAGCCTGCACTGTACCCATTTAATTTTAAAAGGTAGTTCCACCGCATTGAAAGAACATAAAGAGTTACTAAATAAATAAAAACAGCGAATAAGTAGATTCCAACATTTGCCGATGCTAAAACTGCACAGACTTCAAAAATGCCTATTTTGTAAATTATAAATGAAATTATGGAGATACCAAGTCCATATACAACAATGTTTCTTAAAAGCCGGTGCTGTTTTCTGTCCATTTGATCCCCAAAAAATAAAGTAGGTAAATTATTTTATTTAATTAGTGTTACTTAATGTTTTAATACATATTGTATGATCCTTGAAAATGCAGGCCTTGAAATTGAAATTCCCATTAAAACACCTGCAATTGTAGTTATAGCAAATCCCTTAAGCATTCCAATACCCATCACAAACAGTGGAAGCATTGCTGCAATTGTTGTAGCCGCTGCACCAAATATAATGAAGAATGCCCTTTTAATGCTTTTGGTTACTTTTTTAGCTTCACCAGAAATCGTTTCATCGGTGATAACTATCTGGTGGTCCACACCAGTTCCTACTGCTGCAATAATACCTGCAATTGATGCGAGGTCAAGTTTCCAGTTAATGAGTGATGCAAAACCCAAAATTAACAGAACTTCTGAAAATCCAGTTATTAAAATTGGAAGAACTATTTTTGGATTTTTGTACCTAAATGAAATAACTGCTGCAACAGCAATAAATGCAAATATTCCTGCAATTACTGATCCTTTTATAAATTCTGAACCGAGTGTCGGTGAAACAGAACTGATATATTCGATATGTACTTTTACAGGAAGTGAACCTGATTTTAAAGCAGTATAAATAACCCAAGCTTCGTCAATATCCTCTTCAGTTGGGTTAGATCCTGCAACCGTGATTACCTGATTTTGGTGTATATTTCCATCAGCAAGATCTGCTGAAAGTAGTGGAGCACTTATTGCTTTTTCATCCATGTAGAGTTCTACAGGATATCCGCCTTTTCCATAAGCTACATCTGCAAATTTTTGTGCCCCGTCAAGAGTTAATTTAAATCCTACCCCGTAACCTGAAGCGGTCATTCCAGGTTCTTCAACATATGATACATCCTGTCCAGTATATGCTGTTTGATTATCAATTACCGCAGTAAATACCCCTTGTTGTGTTAAAATCTTTTGTATCCGTTCTAAATCTGCACTTTCCGGTATCTCAATAACTATCTCATCACTACCCCTTGGGTAAATCCTGACGTCACTAAGACCGTTTGTATTGAGCCTGCTTGTTAATATTTCATTTACAGTTGTCATTTCAGATTCTGAAAGCTCACTTTCAGTCTGTAAGACTATTGTAGAACCACCACTTAAATCTACACCAAAGGAAATTCCTTTAAATGCGATAAGAAGCAAGGAGGCCAAAACACATACTAAAAGAATTACTACTTTATGATCTTTTAGCAATTTCATTCTATCTCCTCGTTAAGTTACTTCCCTTTTTTGTATTCGCTAACGTAGTACTTTAAAATTCCTGCATTTGTCATCCAGGTAAGCATTAAGTCACCAATTAATCCGATAAGAAGTACTGCTGCGATATTTGCAAGTACATCTGCTGCAGGAACTACGAATGTAACTACAAGGTAGAGTACTGCCATTGCAAAAATTGTCGTTAAAGACATTGTTATTCCTGTTTTCATTGCTCCAGCAATTCTTTCATCAAGAGTTCCTGATCTTCTTTTCAATACCCTTGTTGTAAGCATGATGTCTGTGTCAACACTGTATCCAACAAGCATCAAAAGTGCCGCAATTGTTGCAGTCGATATTGGAATATTGAATAAACTCATTCCCCCTAGTGCAATTGCCATGTCTGATGCAGCTGCAAGAATAACTGCCGCACTTGGAACAGGTGTTCTAAATATCGCGTAAACAACAATTGCCATAAATATAAACGCAAATCCTACTGCTTTCATTCCTTCTTCCCAGAATTTACTACTTAAAACTGAACCAATTTGTTTTTCAGTGTAGCTTAATTCTGAAAGGTCTTGGACATTAAAAAACCCTTTTACTACAGCCCTTACTGAATCTACATCAGTTTCAAGGCCAGATTTAATTACTACAAATGTTCCGATTGAAGACTCTGATATTTTGACTTCTGAATCGGGTAGTTGTTCTTTCAAAACACTTAAATCCGTGTTCGCTGGTGCAAGGATACTTATTTCAGTTCCCCCACTTACGTCAATGCTTTCTTTGAGCCCGTTTACTGATACAAGGGTCAAAGATAGTAGTGCTAAAATTATTGGGATAATTGTTAACACTTTATAGTTGATATTCATCCTTTCCCTCCAAAAATAGAGTTCATAACATCAATTATTAAAAAACAATATTATTTAAATATTTATGAACTATAAAAAACGAGTATATGGAAAGAATGGTGCTAATCATGGAAACAGATTTACAGTATTTAATCGACAGAATTATGGAAATTTCAGAAAAAAAAGGTTTTGAAGCCGAAGTGTTTATTTCAAAAGGAAAACACTTCAGTTCAGAACTTGATGGGGAAAATTTAGATAGTATTGAAGAATCTGATGATTTCGGAATTGGAGTAAGAGTTATTAAAGATAAAAAAGTTGGATTTGCATATTCTTCTAAAAATGACATTGATGTAGTAAATAAAGCAATGGAAAACCTGATTTACGATTCCGATACATGTTTTTCAAACCCTGAAAAATACGCTCATCCAAAAGGAATGTTTTATGATGACGTCAAAAAACTGACTGAAAAAGAGTTAATCGATGCACTCTTTGAAATGAAAGATATTTTAAAAGAAAATAAAATTACAACAGTAAGCGGTGGAGTTTCAAATTCTTACGGCTATTCAAGGATTATAAACTCAAACGGAGTTGATGTTGAAGAAGAAAATACATATTACTCTGCATCAATTGCGGGAATTAATAACGGGGAAACTGCATACGACTATTTAACAAAAAACAATATTTTTGATGTTAAAGAACTTGCAGAAAATGTTGTAGAATTTTTGAAAAATCCAAATGCAATAAAAACGGAATTTGAAGGAAATATCGTGTTAGATCAAAGAGCCTTGAACTCACTTTTAAGCTACACACTTATTCCCGCATTTAACGCTGAAAACGTTCAAAGAAACAGATCAGTTTTAAAAGATAAACTGGAATGTGACGTATTTGGAGAAAACATCACAATTGAAGACGATGGAACAAGAGATTATTCGCTTTATTCTGCAGTTGTAGATGGTGAAGGAACCAAAACTCAAAAAACAACACTTATTGAAAACGGTGTTTTGAAAAACTACCTGTATGATATCAAAAGAGCAAATATTGAAGGAAAAGAGTCTACTGGAAATGCGAGCAGAGGATATTCAAGCCTTCCTTCAGTTGGGCCGACAAATATCGTAATTGAGCCTGTTGAAAAACAGGAAAACATTGATGAATATCTCTACATCAACACACTAATTGGAACGCATACTGCAAACCCGATTACAGGGGACTTTTCAGTTGAAATCAGCAACAGCTACATCATGAAAAAAGGCGAAAAAACACCTGTCAAAAAAGGACTTCTTTCTGGAAATATCTTTGAAATCTTAAAAACTGCAGTTCCCCTTGATAGAGTTGAACAAAGAGGAAAATTAATTTCACCACCACTTTTATTCAACGGAAAAATCCTTGTTTAACTAAAAACTAATAATTAACTATTTTTTTAATTTATTTTTGCAGGGGGTTTGATGAAAAATTTTGAAAAACTGCTTTCGAAACTTGATATACAATTTAATGACTTAAATATATTTAAACGAGCATTTATGCATTCTTCATACATAAATGAACAGAAAAATACTAATTTAGAAAATAATGAACGATTGGAATATTTAGGGGATGCTGTTTTGGACTTAATAATTAGTGAATACTTGTTTAAAAAAGAAAATTTATCCGAAGGGGAAATGTCAAAATTGCGGGCAAAATACGTCTGTGAAAGTGCACTTTTTACTTACGCTAAAAAACTTAAATTTAACAATTATATACTTTTAGGAAAAGGGGAATTAAATTCTGAAGGATACAATAAACCAGCAATTGTTTCAGACGTTTTTGAAGCATTTATCGCCGCGATATATTTAGATCAGGGTTTAGATTCAGTTAAAAAGTTTGTATATAATCACATAATTCCAATTATTGAAAAAAGTTCAAAAGAATTTTTTATTGATTATAAAACTAAATTGCAGGAAATTCCAGGATTATCCAATAAAACTATCAAATATGTAAATTTAGAAGAAACTGGAGAGGCCCACGATAAAAAATTTGTTGTAACAGTGAAATCGGACCGAAATATACTTGGAAAGGGAATTGGAAAAAGTAAAAAGGAAGCTGAAATGAAAGCTGCCAAAAATGCACTTTTAAAACTTGAAAAAAATAAAAATTAAATTAATTTGGATTAAATTAAAAATTTAAAAAAAGTTTAAAGTTTATTCAAAAACAAATTCTACTTCAGTTAATCTTCTTTTAACTTCGTTTAAGATTCTGTCTTCTTCTTCGATTGAAATTTCGCCGTCTTTGAATGCTTCAAAGCATGCTGCCATTCTTACGAAGTTTCCTGCATCGTCCCATGGCACGGTTGAAATAAGTTTTTCTTTTATCATGAATTGTGAGAACTCTTCAGCGTTTGCAAATTTAGCGCCGTCTTTTGTTCCGATTGGTGCTTTCACGTAGAGGTAGAATGTTCCTCCAGGCATTTTTGCGTTGAATCCTGCTTCTTTTAAGATTTTAACCATTTTTGAAAGTCTTCTTTCGTATTTTGCCCTTGTTTTTTCAGTGATTTCAGGGTGTCTTAAACAGTGAATTCCTGCTTTTTGAATTGGAATGAACTGTCCGCTATCGTAATTATCTTTAACTGCTGCAAAGCCCCTTACAATGAGTTCGTTTCCTGCAACAAATGCAAGTCTCCATCCAGTCATGTTGTACGCTTTTGAAAAGCTGTGAATTTCAACACCAACTTCTTTTGCATCTTTTAATGAGAGGAATGAAAGCGGTTTGTCGCCGTAAGTTAATGCAGAGTATGCCGCATCTTGAATAACTATTAAATCGTTTTCAAATGCAAAATCTACTGCTTCCTTGTAGAATTTTTTGGTAGCCTGAGCACCAGTTGGATTGTTTGGGTAGTTTAAGTAAAGAATTTTTGCTTTTTCCTTAACTTCTTTTGAAATTGCGTCGAGTTCTGGCAAGAAGTTATTTTTTTCCAACAATGGTAAGGTTTCTACACTTCCGCCGTACCATTTGGTGTGTGTTGCAGTAACAGGGTATCCTGGAACTGTCATTAAGGTTACATCGCCAGGATTGATAAACACTGATGTAATGTATGCTAAAGCAGGTTTTGATCCGATTGAGTGAACTACTTCGTTTACAGGATCTAAATCTTTAACCCCAAAGATTTTTTCCATGTAAATTGGGATTTCGTCTTTTAATGCCTGAACACCGTTGTCAGAATATCCTCTATTTTCGTGTTTTTTTGCTTCTTCGCATAAAACTTCAACTACGGACTCGTCAGCCATTTCATCAGGTTCTCCAACACCCATGTCGATTAATTCCATGTCGGGATACTTTAATTTCGCAGCCTGTTTTGCTCTTTTAATTTTTTCGAATTTGTAGATTACATCTTCTTTTCCAAAGCTTTTGCCGCCAATTCTTTCAGCAAACAAGTTTTGAATGTAACTTTCCATTTTAACACCCGAATAAGTGATTTTTAGTAAGTAAGCGGTTTTCATATAAATAGTAATGCATTTTAAAATATGTAAATGGATAAATTAATTTCTTTCGCCATATTCTGTTGTTATACCACAAAATAATTTCCAAGTTCGATTACATTTAATGCCCAAAACCGAAGATCTCTAAGTAGCGCAGAATTGTCATCATAATATTCGTAATCTATGTAAAATACATAATTTCCAATTTCTTTTTTAGAAGGTCTTGATTCAATTCTTGTTAAATTAACATTTCGATATTTAAATACGCCCAAAACTTCATAAAATGCTCCAGGCATGTTTTTATTTATTTCAATTACAAGGGATACCTTATTTGGTTTTAAATCAGTTTTAAAATCCTTTTTTTTATTGCAGATTAAAAAAAATCTTGTTGTATTATTTTTGTAATCTTGAATGTTTTCATCAAGGACGTTTAATTCATAAATTTCTGCATTTTCAACACCGCAGATTGCTGCAAGTTTCTCGTCTTTTTTCTCTGAAACAATTTTTGCAGCTTTTGCGTTGCTGTCAACAGGCATTATATTCCAGTTATTTTTTGTAATGTAATGTCCACACTGTGCTAGTGCCTGAGGATGAGCTAAAACTTCGGTTACTTTTTTGATATCGTAGCCAATTAAACAGTGGTTTATCGAAATATCCACTTCACCGAGAATTTTTACGGGAAATTCCAAAAGAAGGTCTTGTGTAATCGATACTGAACCGCCAATTGAATTTTCAGATGGAACTACCCCAAAAAATTCAGGATTGGTTTCAACTGCCTTGAAAACATTATAAATTGAATCTTCGAACTGGATTTCACTATCATTTATCGCTTTTGAAAATGTAACAGCAGCTTTTTCGCTGTAACTTCCCCTTGGCCCAAGACAGCAGATCATTTTTTCACCATTTTGCAAATTAAAAACTGTCCTTTAAATTTCAAAACCTTTGAAATCTTTTCGTCATTTTTAAAAAATAAATCTATTATTCTTTTTAAAATAAGTTTTGGAAACAGCTTAAAGAATGGATGTAAAAAATAAAATGATTTTATATACTCTATTTTGAAATCAGGGGATTCATTATCAATAAAATCGGATTTTGAAATTAAATTATGAGGTATTTTCCAGTCAACAAATATTTCATCATTGATTATTGAATCGGCATTTACTACAATAAAATAAGCTCTTCCATTTGTTTTTAAAACACGTTTTACTTCAAAAACTGCTTTTTCAAAATTAACATGCTCTAAAACATTGATGCACAAGATTAAATCAAAAATACCATTCTTAAATGGTAAATTTTCAATATTTGCACAGATTTTATTTTTTTCAATTTTAAATTTTTTTAAAAGATTCAGCGAAAAATCAAGGTAAACCGTATCAAAATCTTTTGTTAAGTTGTAAAATGAACCAAAACCGCAACCGCAATCGAGTATTTTAGTATTTTTGTGGGATTTGGATAAAGATTTAAAAAAGTCATCTTCTGAAATTATCTTAAAAATAAGGTTTTCTTCAAACTCCATTAAAAGTTTTAAGTAATTAGGATACTTTGAAACGTCCCAATTTTCATAAAAAGCTTTTACTTCGTCTGATTTTAATTTATTCATAAAATTTCACACATAAGGCTGTAGACAATAGTGTCTTCTGGAAATGCTGCTATTATCTCTTCCTTAATTTTTGCTAATTCTTCAATGCTTAATTCTTCATCAATTTCCTTGTCAAGACAAAAACCCGACCTGTAATAACAATCAGGTTCGTAAATTGCCGCAAATTCTGGAAATTCAAGCGAAAGAACTTTTAAATCTTCGCCCAAAATTTCAACAAGTTTTTGAAGAACGTTTTCAAAATCTATTTTCTCAGGGTTGTAAAATACACCATCTATCATCATTTTCATGCATATCCCTTAACAGCCGCAGATGTATTCTGTATCAAAGTCAAAAAACATTGTTTTTTCGGTCCCGTCAGTTATCATGAATTTTTTATCATTTTTAACTTCACCGCAGACTGCAGATTCGATTCCTGCAAATTCAAGTTTTTCGATTAATTCTTTTGTTTTGTTTTCAGGCGCGGTAAATACAAAACCGCTTCCAGGATACATTTTAAGCCAGTGGTTTAATGAAATATCTTCTGGAACAGGGATTTTACTTACATCCACCATTGCACCTTTTTTTGAAACTTCTAAAAGCATTCCTAAAGTCCCAAGTCCGCCCGGATTACTTATATCCTTACATGAGTTTGCAAGGTGTTCTTCACCGATTATTTCGAGAACTTTTAACTGGTCTCTAACGTATTTTTTAGATTTCATTGAAGTAGTATCCCAGTTTAAATTAAATTTTTCATGGATTTTTCCATCCAAATCATATGCGAAGACGATTTTGTCACCAGTTTTTGCAGCATCGCTCCTTAAAACATGGTCTCGTTTTACAATTCCTGTAATTGAAATATCTAAAACATTGCACTGTGCATCAGGGTGCGTGTGGCCTCCGAGGACAGGTATTCCAAATTTACTGACCCCTTCTTTAAGGCCCTTTAACAGATCTTTTCCTTTATCGCAGTCTTTTATACCTATAATATTTGTCATTCCAATAGATCTCCCGCCCATTGCGGCAATATCATTTGCATTTACTAAAACTGCGCAGTATCCTGCCCAAAATGGGTCTGCTTCAAGTAATTTTCCCCAGATTCCATCTGCCGCGAGTAAAACTGCATTTTCGTCGTCGATTCCAATTATTGCTGCATCATCCCCAAAATCTACAACAATATCAAAGTCATAATCTTCCTGAAAATTAAAATTATTAACAACATTTTTGATTTCTTTTTTTCTTGTAACGCCTTCAAAGTTTCTGAGTTCATCAGCGAGCTTGCTTAAATCCATAAAATCGCCTATCTGTTCTATAATGTCCGAAAAAACTATTTTAATAATAAAATAGTAAGTTGATTCTTATATATAACTTTCCATAAATATTGATTTGAACCGAATTTTAAAAAACAAACCCGATTCATTACGACTTTTATTTTGAAGTTAAAGTTTATGTTTTTCGTAAGATTTTGACAGCATTTCAATTACAGGGAGTTTTTTACCAGCTAAAAATTCGATACATGCACCGCCACCAGTGCTGATGTGGTCCATTTTTCCTGCTAACCCTACAACTTCGGCAGCTGCTGAGAGGTGTCCTCCACCGATAACCGAAAAGCCTTTTGAATTTGCAGTGCTTTTTAAAAGTTCTTCTGTTCCTTTTAAGAAATTTTTATTTTCGAAAACTCCAGCAGGTCCGTTTGCAACAACCGTTTTTGCATCTTTTAAAATTTCTTCGTATAGTTTCATGGTTTTTTCGCCCATGTCGTGAATAGGGTAAGTTATTTCTTCGTTTAAGTCGAGTTCTTTTTCAACCCGTTCACCATCGACATTTAATGCTGCATCGATTGGAACCACAATTTTATCCCCATATTTTGAAATTAACTCTTTTGCAATTTCTATCTGGTTGGTATAACCCATATCTGCAATTACATTTTCGTTTGGGCCGATTTTGTAACCTTTTGCAACTAAAAAGATATTTGCAACTACTCCACTTGTTAAAACCTGATCTGCAGTCTGTTTCTCAAGCACATTTTTTAATACTTCGATGCTGTCGTCAGCTTTTGCACCACCAAGCGCAAATACACAAGGTCTTTCAGGGTTTTTAAGAACTTTCGTAAGTGTAAATAATTCTTTTTCCATAACCCTTCCACATAACATTGGAACATAGTAAGAAAATCCAACAAGAGAAGGTTGAGCCCTGTGAGCTGCTGCAAATGCATCGTTAACAAAATAATCGAAAAAAGGATGTAATTTCTTAATCATAACTGTTTTAGCCTGTTTTTCTGGAGTAATTTCTTCCCAAGACTTCCAATCAGATAAAACTTCTTCTGCAAGAAGCCTTACGTTTTCAAGAAGTATTATTTCTCCATTATCCATTGCAAGAATTGCTTCACGTGCAGACGCGCAGATTAATCCATCTACGTGTGTAACTTCCATATTTAATACTTCGGATAGTTTTTTCGCGTGAGCTTCGAGGGTCGTGAAATCTTTTTTTCCAGGTCTGCTCTGGTGTGCTAAAATAACTACCTTTGCTCCCTTTTCTGAAAGACTTTTTATCGTATCACTACATGCCTTAATCCTTGTATCATCTAAAATATCTCCAGTATTAACATCAATAGGGCTATTAATGTCAACTCTCAATGCAACCGTTTTTCCTTCCAATTCAAAGTCGTCAAGAGTTAAAAACATTATTATTCCTCCGTTTTTTCGCGATTTGGTTAAATTCGTTCTTTGTAACATCAATATTAAATTGGTACGTATAATAAAACATTATTTTAATATTATTGGTAAAAGAATTACTTGAAATAGTATTTATAAATTAATACCTGCTTTTCAAAACCCATTGTTTAAACTTGATTTATTATCTCAATTATTCAAAAGTGCCATTTAAACCGTATTTTGAATTATTATGTACTTTTTAATCACTTTATTGGACATATATTATTTAAAATTAATAAAACAGAAAAATTTAATCAAAAAAGATAAATAACTTCATTATATAAATGTATTATAAATCCATGTATTCAGGCACATGAGCCACGGCGGAGGAATATCATGTTTAAAAAAATAAAAAGAATATTTGTGGGAAATAAAGAGTTGCCAACCCAGGTTCCAGTACAAGACGAAGAATATGTTGTAATAGGCCAAGAATATTCAGCATACGAAATCAAAGAGTCTGAAAAAATCCCAATACAGGAAGATACTTCTGAAAACAAAGTGCAAGTTATAAAACATAAAATCTATCCAAGAGTCCTTACCACAAGAATTAAATCGCCACAAGACTTTGAATACATTAAAAATATAGTAGAACACGATGTTATATTGATTAACCTTGAAGAAGTGCCAATAGAAGCAATTATAAAAGAATTTAACGATTTTAAAAAATACCTCGAAACACTCGATTACAGCCTTGGAAGAGTTGGAGAAAACACGATTCTTGCAATAAAATCAGACGTTGAAATGGATAAATACGTTTCAGAAGAACCTGTTCACGAAGTTGAAGAATAGGTGAAATTATAATAATAGCAATCACGGGAACTCCCGGAGTTGGAAAGTCTACTGTATCAAAACTCCTCTTTGAAAAATTACAATTAAAGGGTAAAGATATCGCTTGCATAAACATTACTGAAATAGTTTCGAAAGAAGGATTTTATCTGGAAAAAGATGTTGAAATGGATTCTTATGTTGTTGATTTCGATAAATTAAATGAATATATCCGTTCAATTAAAACAGAAGATATAATACTGGATGGGCACGTCAGCCACTATTTAAATCCTGATTACATTGTTGTACTTCGAGCAAATCCATTGTTAATTAAAAACCGGCTGGAATCTCGAAAATATCTTCCAAAAAAAGTAAAGGAAAATGTTGAAGCAGAACTTTTAGATGTCTGCTTAATAGAATCTATTGAAAAAAACGACGAATCAAAGATTTTTGAAATAGACTGCAGTGAAAAAGGTCCAGAAAATATAGTAAATGAAATATTAATGTTTTTAGACTCAAAAAATCCAGAATATGGAAATGTAAGCTGGCTTGAAGATTACTTCTATCTTATTGAATAACTCTTTTTTAAATTTTTAAAAAATAAAGAATTGTTGGGAATATTAATACACCCATCATGTTTGATAGATTTACCCTGTTTTTAACACATAAAACTCCGATTGAGATTGATATTAAATATATTACAACGTGATAAATCAAATAAGCTTTAAAAGAAAGAATTAAAACTAAAATCGTGCAAAAAACTATCAAAACTTTTGAAATTAGCCCGTAATCAAATTTATTAATGTTTTGTAAGAAATATTTTGAAATCACGGTTAAACTCAGAAAAGAAATACCTGTTGCAATAAGTACGCTTGAAAAAAGTTCTGACTGAGTGTATTCTATTTTTAAAGTTCTTATAGCTTCTGAAATTCCGCTTCTTCCAGTTCCAATCATCATGAGTGCCAAAATGGAAAAAAGCTCGTTTGAAAGAGTTATTGAACCTTGTGAAATTATAAAATTTTCGATATTTTCTTCTTTTATCAATTTACTTAAAAAATAATTAATCTGTGCGCCACCGGTTGCCGGAATAAATATCCTTAAAAATCCGCCAAAAGTTCCAAAAACTGCAGATTTTAGATACGACAATTTTAGTTCAGGAAAACTGATAAACTGGCTTTTGAGTTCTTTTTTAGTTAAATTTTCAAATAAAAGCGGAATTCCAAACATTCCTGTAAATATCACGGTTAAAGAATAATCAAAACTGGGATTTTTATAAAATACAATAATTCCCAAAATTCCTGAAAATAAAATTATTAAAGTAGTCCAGACCCGATTTTTTGAAAAAATAACTGAAATTAAAAGAAATAACATCAAAATATATGGAAGAAATGGTTTTAAATATGAATAAAAACTTTGAAAATCAATATTTATTCTGGAAATTATCAAAAATAGGAATATTGAACAGATTATTCCAAAAAATGCTCCAAAACCTGCCAGAACTACTGCTTCGTAGCCCCTTCCCAAAATCGTTAAATTGTGCATTGGAACCGCTGCTACTGCAGATTCGTCGTCAGGAACCCCGATAAATGCGGAAGGAATGTAATTTAAAAAATAGTGTGAAATTAAAAGCCCGATTAAAAAACTAAAATAATTACTGCTTCCAAAATAAGGATATAAAATTATAGAAATGGGAATAAGCGTATTTGGATGAATTCCAGGGATTAATCCTGTAATTGTGCCAGTAAATGTTCCAAAAATTAAAAAGAATAAATTATTAATCATTTAATCCCTTTCTTCACAGTAACTGCATTTTTCATACTCTAAAATTTTCGCATCATCTTCAATTTTAAAATAAATTTTTTCGCTTATTTTCTCCCCGTACGGACAATCTTCAAAAGTGTGGTACACATTACTGTTTTTGGATGCATAATAATTTGTTTTGTATTTTGAAAGAAAGATATCCCGTTCAAAATTCACTTTTTTGATTAATTCAAAATCATTTGGATCGTTTAAAACTATTTCATAACGCCCGTTGTAAATTTGAATTTTTCCGCTAACTGATACAATATCTCCTTCTTTTATTCGCGGAGTTGTTTTTAGAATAATTTTTAAAAATTCATCCGATTTATCCCCTGGAAAATATACTAAAAGATCGCCTGCGGTTTCATCCATTAATTTAATAGATTTTATGCCAGTAACTTCGAGATATTCATTTTTTTGTACATCCAATTTCTGTATTCTAGCAGTTATTTTTACATAATCACCTTCATTTAAATCAGAAATATGTTTTTCTTCAGGAACAAGTTTAAACGTTGATAAAAAGGGAATTCCTAAAACCACGCAAAATATACACAGAAATGTTATTTTTTTATCATTTAATATTAAAGACGACAATTTAACCCCTCATTAATTATGTCCTTAATAATCTAACAATATATTCATATTTAAACCCATATACTTTTGTTAATTTAACTAAATATTATTAGATTACTTAATAAATAGTTATAAATACGTTATTATCCAGAAAAAATTATGTTTTGACTAAATGCATATCAAAATATCTAATATAAAACACTATATTAAAGAAATAGGGGTGACTAAATGAAAGTTTCACCATTGCAGACTGGCCTTATCGCAGGTTTTTCCGCAATACTCTTGGAAGTTATCTTTAAAGTAAGTCCGCCTCCAGCATACGGACTCTGTGTTGCATGCCACACGAGAGACCTTGTGAACTGGATCGTAAATAGCGTTGCTGGAACCACATTAGGAATGGCTCCAGTATCAAAATTAATTCCTTTGTTAACTGTTGTTGGTTTATTAATCGGTGCACTAATTGGTGCAATTGTTCACAAAGATTTCAAAATTAGAAAAACCCATGGTTTAGTTACTGGATTCATACTTGGATTTTTAGTACTCAACTTTGCACTTTTAATGGGTGGTTGCCCAGTTAGAATGGGTTTAAGAACCGCTTACGGAGATTTATTTGGTTTACTCGGTATTTTAGGTATTGCTGCCGGAGTAATCGTTTCTACTGAAGTATATCTAAAAAAGGCATAATTAAGGAAAAAAAGGTGAAATGATGAGTTACGTACCTGCAATTGCCACTTTGGCATTTGGTATTCTTTTAGGATACTTAGGACAGAGATCATCAATGTGCTTTTGTGGAGGTATCAGGGATTACTACCTCATGAAAGATACATGGTTAGTTAAAGGTTTACTCGGATTTGTCGGAGGAGCCATACTTGGTGCAGTTATATTCAATGTTATTGGAATGCTTCCATTATTCCCATGGATTGCAACAAAAGGACTCACAGCAATTCCCGGAGATGCTGCAGGAAGCTTAGGCTTTGGTGCACACTTCATAGTTACAATCATTGGTGGTTTTGGAGTTGGATTCCTCTCAATTATTCAAGGTGGATGTCCATTTAGAAACTACGTGATGGCAGGAGAAGGAAACCAAACTGCTATGGCATACGTACTTGGTTTAGCAGTTGGTGCAGTAGTATTCCACATGTGGGTAGCTCCATTTGTTCTGTCAATTTTAGCATAATCACTAAATATAATTAATTTCTACTATTTTTTTGAAAAATTAGCTCAACTTGGTGGCATTCATGTCTT
Organism: Methanococcus maripaludis; assembly: GCF_002945325.1. Lineage (NCBI taxonomy): Archaea > Methanobacteriati > Methanobacteriota > Methanococci > Methanococcales > Methanococcaceae > Methanococcus > Methanococcus maripaludis. The sequence continues at coordinate 1,191,728 of NZ_CP026606.1, read as the reverse complement.
CGATTTTCAATAAATTAAACACAATTCTAAATCCCAAAAAAGAAGAAAAAAAGGGAAATGGATTAATATTATTTAAAAATGTAAAAGAGGCCATATCTGCAGAAAGAATTTTAAAAAATTATTCTGTAAAAGTTGTAGCTCCGCCTCAGGAAGTAAGGGAAGGTTGTGATTTAGCAGTTGAATATGACCTTGTAGAAGAAATGGGAATTAAACGGGAACTTGAAAAAAATAACTTAAATGCAGTTAAATTCATATCATTAGATGACGCTTCGATGGAACCTCTGAATCTTGTGAAAGTAAAAGAAATTGATGGATTTACTCTTGTAAGATCCGGAAACATGAAAATTACAATTGATAAAGTTGGAAAAATTGTAAACGTGTCTGGAGGGGGCTGTCCAGATGTTCCTTACCTAAATTTAAAACTAAAAGGGAAGAATATTCTAAAAATACCTGAAGAAGATACTCCAAAAAATTTAGGATACACGCTGTGTGCATACACACTCAATAAAGCTTTTGAAAAAGCGAAAACAATTGCATTAGAGGGTACAAAATGATTATTGCAGGTGCTGTACCGATAAAAGGAATGGAACTTATCAAAGGTCCTGTCAAATTAAATAAAGATACTTTTGAAATAAAAAATAAAGAACTTCCAATATCTATGGGAACCTGCGCTCTTTTGGGTGCGGCGTTTAAAACGTTGGAATATTTTGGAAAAGAAGATGAATTAAAATTCATTACTGCGGGAGATATTGGGGAAGGAGATGGAAGTTTAAAAATTTACGAAGAACTGCATGAAATTAATGATGATTTGACAATTATCCACTACATAAAACCAAAAATATCTGAAATTATTAAAGTTGATTTCTCAAAAAACGTCATTGGTGATGCAGGTGGAATGTATGCTGGAAAAGCTGCAGGAATTGGGGATAAATTTCACATGTTTTTCCCTGATGTTGGAGAGCTCGCATTTTTAGCAGATGAAAATTCATCCCACCCTGCATATGTAAGGGGATTTATTTCAGAAATTGACGACCAAGAAATTCCAAAACTAATCAAAATGGCATATACACAAAAAATGCCAAAAAATATGGTTGTAAAGGGAAGTAAAGACCATATTGTAAATGAAGGAAATATTGTAGATACTGTTGAATATCCAAAATTTGAAGCAATGGAATGCATTGGAGGAACTGGAGATACCCTGACAGGAATTACTTCTTCATTGATTGCATGTGGATTTAAAACAGAAAAAGCAGGAATACTTGGATGTAAACTAAATAGAAAATTAGGAGAACTTGTAAAACCAAGCCCCGATACGCAAATTTATGAAATCATTCAAAAAATGCCTGAAGCTTTAAAAGAATTTGATCTATAATAAATTAAAAAAATAAAAAAATTAAATTTGTTTTTCTGCAATATCTCCAATTATAGGGAATTTGTATCTTTCGCCTTGGTATGCTTTTATCATGCCTACAATCCAGATTATTAATCCAATTAAACTTAAAAGATTGCCTAAAATACCGCCAACAATGGGAATATAACCAGAAATGATATTTAAAATGAATATTGCTCCAAATGCAATTGTAGACTGCATTGCGTGGAATTTTACAAAACTACTTTCTTTTTCAAGGAGTAATACAATTATTCCCGAAACAAAGCCTAATAGGTATGCCAAAAGTGCCGTGTGTGTATCTTTAAGACCAAATAGTGCCATAATCTACCTCTACCATCGTTTAACATTTACATTATATGCCTGCAATTGGTAATTATTACTTTTGGTTTGAAATACATTCAAATGTAATACTTGTAGAAAAGTTTATATATGAAAACACCTTATTTCATTTTGCTTCGAAAAGCATTGGAAATTAGGGCAGTGGCTCAGCCTGGTTAGAGTGCTCGGCTGATAACCGAGTGGTCCGGGGTTCGAATCCCCGCTGCCCTACTTTTTTCTATTTTGGGAAAATTAATTTGTATATTTAGATATATAATTAATTAAAAAAGATTATTTATTAAATTTTGAAAGTTCTATTCTAAGTTTCAGGTTTTCATTGAAGTTAACTATATCCCCATGTGTTTTTTCGATCAAACTTCTTGAAACGTCTTGTTTTCTCCTAAGTCCATCAATTACGTGGTAATTATCAAATTCCATTAAAAAGTCATAAATTTTATTCATATATTCAAAATAAAGTTCTGCTTTTGTTTTTTCATCTTTTCGAATCGATTCAAGAGTTATTCTTCTAAGTTCGCCGATAACATCGCACAATCCCAAAATATAGTTTTCTTCTAAAGTACTTTCAAAATCGGAAAACTCCAAAATTTTATTTTCAAAAATTACAGAATAGTAAACTCTTGCTTCTACATACTCTTGTTCTGGCGTTCCACGATATTTTTGGAATTCAAAGTGATTTTCTGAATAATTTTTTAATTTCTTTAATTTTTCTTCAATATCTGAAAAATCTACCGTTTCCCCTTTCTGTGTTTTTCGAATAATTAATCCTGAATCCTTTACAATTTCCCTTGAAATCTTCAAAATTTTTTCCCTTGTTTCATTCTTTTTTTCAAAGAATTCGAGTAGATAAGAACTATTTTTCACAATATCACCCTGTTTTGTTACGTAAATACAATAATAACTAAAAATATTTCTTTTTTAAAATAAATACTGATTTAGTCAGTTGTGGAGTTAACTATATATATTGTAATGATTAATGTTTGTAGGCAACTATGTGGAAGACCTGAAAAGGCGCGAGCCATTAATAGGTTGCTTTGTTTTTAAAAAAAACTTAACAAACACTTCAAAAAACGACTAGTTCTACGCGAATAAAACACGGGAATTCTAGTTAACTATCATAGGAGGTTATACTATGGGTATGAAAAAAAATAGACCTCGTAGAGGTTCCCTAGCATTTAGCCCAAGAAAAAGAGCTAAGAAATTAGTTCCTAAAATCAGATCATGGCCTGCAGATAAAAAAGTAGGGCTCCAAGCATTCCCTGTATACAAAGCAGGAACAACACATGCTTTATTGATCGAAAACAACCCTAAAAGTCCAAACAGCAGTCAGGAAGTATTCACACCTGTAACTGTATTAGAAACACCGGACGTTACCGTAGCAGGAATCAGACTCTACGAAAAAACAACCAAAGGGTTAAAAGCATTAACTGAAGTATGGGCTGAACAGTTAGACAGCGACTTAGGAAGAAAATTAACTTTAGCTAAAAAAGAAGAGAAAAAAACTGTTGATGCTTTAGACGCAGTTTTAGAAAAAGCTACAGAAGTAAGAGCTATTGTTCACACAAACCCAAAAACTACAGGAATACCAAAGAAAAAACCTGAAGTTGTTGAAATTAGAATCGGTGGATCATCAGTTGCTGAAAGATTAGCTTACGCTAAAGAAATCTTAGGCAAAACACTCGCAATTAGCGATGTTTTCGAAGCTGGCGAAATTATCGATACCTTAGCAATTACAAAAGGTAAAGGATTCCAAGGATCAGTTAAAAGATGGGGAATCAAAGTTCAATTTGGAAAACACCAAAGAAAAGGTGTTGGTAGACACACAGGTTCAATCGGTCCATGGAGACCTAGAAGAGTTATGTGGACTGTACCATTACCTGGTCAAATGGGTTTCCACCAAAGAACTGAATACAACAAAAGAATCTTAAAATTAGGCAGCGAAGGCGCTGAAATTACACCTAAAGGCGGATTCTTAAACTACGGTGCTGTTAAAAACGGCTACGTTGTAGTTAAGGGAACTGTTCAAGGTCCTGCAAAAAGATTAGTAGTTTTAAGAGGATCTGTAAGAGCTGCTGAAGACAAATTCGGCTTACCTGAAATTGCTTACATCAGTACAGAATCCAAACAAGGAAACTAATTACTCAAAAACACGAGCAGGTGTTAAATTATGAATGTTAAAGTTTACAATTTAGATGGTTCTGAAAAGGGAGATATTGAATTACCCGCTGTATTTGAAGCAGAATACAGGCCTGATTTAATTAAAAGGGCAGTAATCTCATCATTAACCGCAAAATTACAACCAAAAGGTTGCGATGCATTTGCAGGATACAGAACTTCAGCAAAATCAATCGGAAAAGGACACGGTAAAGCTAGAGTTAGAAGAACCGCACAAGGTGCTGGTGCATTCGTACCCCAAGCAGTTGGTGGAAGAAGAGCTCACCCTCCTAAAGTTGAAAAAATCTTATTCGAAAGAATAAACAGAAAAGAAAAATTAAAAGCATTAGCAAGTGCTATTGCAGCTTCAGCAAACCCTGAAATCGTTTCAGCAAGAGGCCACAAAATTGAAGGTGTTCCTTCATTACCTTTGGTTGTTAACGCAGAATTTGAGAGCCTTGTTAAAACAAAAGAAGTTTTAGAAGTTTTCAAAACTTTAAAATTAGATGCTGACTTAGAAAGAGCTAAAGACGGCGTTAAAATTAGAGCAGGAAGGGGAAAATTAAGAGGAAGAAAATACATAAAACCAAAAAGTGTTTTGGTTGTTGTAGGCGATGCATGTGAAGCAATTACTGCATCAAGAAACCTCGCAGGTGTAGATGTAATTACAGCTAACGATTTAAGCGCAATACACATTGCACCAGGAACAATGGCTGGAAGATTAACACTCTGGACTGAAAATGCCATTGAAAAAATAAACGGAAGATTTTAAGCTCAATACGAGGTGAATGGCATGGATGCCTTTGATGTTATAAAAACACCAATCGTTAGTGAAAAAACAATGAAACTCATTGAAGAAGAAAACAGATTGGTATTTTACGTTGAAAGAAAAGCAACAAAAGCAGACGTTAGAGCAGCAATTAAAGAATTGTTCGATGCTGAAGTTGCAGACATAAACACAAGCATTACTCCAAAAGGAAAGAAAAAAGCATACATTACGTTGAAAGATGAATACAACGCTGGAGAAGTAGCTGCAAGCTTAGGAATCTACTAATTCGATTTAAGAAAACACTATTAAATAATATGGTGATATAATGGGTAAAAGACTGATTTCCCAGAATAGAGGACGAGGGACTCCGAAATACAGATCCCCCACTCATAAAAGAAAAGGTGCAGTTAAATACAGAAGTTACGACGAAATGGAAAAAGACGGAAAAATCCTCGGAACTGTTATTGATATATTACACGACCCTGGAAGATCTGCACCTGTAGCAAAAGTAAAATTTGCTAATGATGAAGAAAGATTAGTGTTAATTCCAGAAGGAATTCAAGTTGGGGAAGAGATTGAATGCGGTATCAGCGCAGAAATCAAACCTGGAAACGTTTTACCACTTGGAGAAATCCCAGAAGGTATTCCAGTATACAACATTGAAACCATCCCTGGAGATGGCGGTAAATTAGTAAGATCTGGTGGATGCTACGCACACGTTATTTCCCACGATGTTGGAAAAACTATCGTAAGATTACCTTCAGGTTTTTCAAAAGTATTGAACCCTGCATGCAGAGCAACAGTTGGTGTTGTAGCAGGTGGTGGAAGAAAAGAAAAACCATTTGTTAAAGCAGGTAAAAAATACCATTCATTAAGCGCTAAAGCTGTTGCATGGCCAAAAGTTAGAGGTGTTGCAATGAACGCTGTAGATCACCCTTACGGTGGTGGAAGACACCAGCACATAGGAAAACCTTCAAGCGTTTCAAGACATACATCCCCAGGTAGAAAAGTAGGACATATCGCTTCAAGAAGAACCGGTAAACGATAATAACTTAAGCTATCTCTTTAAATTTTAAAGGTGAAAACATGGCCAGACAAAAAAAGTATAGTGGCAAAGGTGGCGCCAGAAAGAAAAATAAACAAAAACAAAATGTGGCACCAAGAAGAAGAGTAGAATTTAAATACAAAGGCTTCAGTTTGGAAGAACTTCAAGAGATGCCTATCAAAAAATTCATGGAAATTGTTCCTTCAAGACAAAGAAGAACAATGGCCAGAGGAATCACTCCTAAACAAAGAAAATTAGTTATGAAAATCAAAAAAGCTAGAAGATTAACAAACAGAGGCAAAGATGCAAGAGTTATAAGAACTCACTGCAGAGACTTTGTTATTACTCCTGAAATGATTGGATTAACATTTGGTATCTACAACGGTAAAGAATTCAAAGAAATTAAATTAGTTGAAGAAACCGTTGGAAGATTCTTAGGAGAAATGGCTCCAACAAGAGGCGTTGTTCAACACGGTTCACCAGGTATGGGTGCAACAAGAGGTTCAATGTTCGTTCCAATTAAATAATTGGAATCCAAAATCTCTTTTTTTACTTTGGGAAAATTAATTTGTATATTTAGATTAATGAAATTAATATCTGTTTTAAAAAAAATTATAAGTTTTTGAGAATATTTTCTAAATTTTTATCGACATCTTCGTTAACTTTAGAATATAAACTATTTCCGTGAGAATCCATTGCTACAATTAATGGTCCAAAATTTTCAACACTTAATTCCCAGAACGCTTCTGGCATTCCAAGTTCAAGATGATAAACGTTTTTTACTTCATTAATCGAATCTGCCAAAAGTGCCGCACAACCCCCCGGGGCTGCAAGGTATACTACACCGAATTCTTCAAAAGTCTTCAAAAGCTTATCATCCATGCCACCTTTTCCAACAATTGCTGAAATATTTGTAATTCTTATGAAGTCTTCCTCGAGTCCATTCATTCGAGCAGATGTTGTCGGCCCAATGGCAACACATTTCCAAGTTTCATTTTCCTTTTTCATTATGGGGCCTGCATGATAAATTACCCCATTTTCAAGGTTTATTGGAGGTTTTTTTTCCCCTATTGTTGTTATATGTGCTTCATCTCTTCCGGTACAGATATCACCGCTTAAGTATACAATATCTCCAACTTTAAGTTTTCTAACGTCTTCCTTTGAAAGGGGTGTTTTTAATTGCACGCTATCACCAGAATAAAAACTAATTAATAGATAGAACGCTTTTATTATATTAATAGATAAAGCGGGGAGAGATAGTCATGAAATATGGGATATCATCTTTAGTATTTTTACCAGAAACTCTGCAGTCCTCAATGGAAAAAGTTGCAGCAAACTCATTTGACTGCTGGGAAATTGTTTCTGAAGGAAGTCATCAGTTAAATCCTAAAAATATAAAATATTTAAGAAATTTAAGAGAAGAATACGATGTTGATTTGGTAATTCACGCACCGTTTTCAGATTTAAATCCTGCATCAATGAATAGAGATGTTAGAAACTTAACAACAAACAGTGTCATTGAAGCAATTGAAGGTGCTTTTGAACTAGATGCAAACGTTGTTACGGTTCACCCTGGATATTTACCGCCACTTTGGTCTGACTATACAAAAGAAATATTGGATAACAATTTTTCTTCATTAAATGATATAGTTGAAATGGCAGAAGACTACGAAGTAATGATTGGTTTAGAAAACATGCCAAATTACCCTGGAGTTTTGGGAGTTTCCATTGAATCATTAAAAGACATTATAAAAGATATCAACTCAAAGTACCTTGGAATTACCTTTGATATTGGTCACGCAAATACTGCAACCAAAAACCCTGAAAATTTCGTAAAAGAGTTAAATAAAATTGGAAAAGGAATTGTCCACTGTCATATTCACGATAATCAAGGAATTGAAGACGAACATGCATTAATTGGTGCTGGAAACATTGACTTTTTAAAAATTTTGAGCGAATTGAAAATTATTAATTACGATAATGTTTTATCTTTTGAATCTAAAAGTATACGAGATGCGGTAAACAGCAGGGAAACGATAAACAAATATCTATCAATGCTTGAAAAATAAAATAAATTAAAAGGTGTGATTATGAAGATTGCGATACTTGGTGGAACAGGAGATCAAGGATTTGGCCTTGCACTTAGATTTTCAAAAAATCATGAAATATTGATCGGATCAAGAAAAGCTGAAAAAGCCATTGAAGCTTCCGAAAATGCTTTGAAAATAATTTCAGATAAAGGATATTCTGCAGATATTAAAGGAATGACCAACCTTGAAGCTTCAAAATTAGCAGATGTAGTTATTGTATCATTGCCCTTTGAATATACAATTTCCACAATAAAAGAATTAAAAGAAGCTTTAAAAGGAAAAATTGTTGTATCAATTGGAGTTCCACTTGCAACAGCAATCGGAGACAAACCAACAAGAGTTATTGCATGCCCTCAAGGGTCAGTTGCAGAATTAATCCAAGAAATGCTTCCAGAATCAAAAGTTGTCAGCGGATTTCAAAACATCTGCTCAAAATGTTTAGAAGATTTAGATTGCGAAGTTGCATGCGATGTTTTAATTGCAGGAAATGACAACGATGCTAAGAAAGTGATTGTTGAACTTGCAAGCGAAATTCCAGGAGTTAGAGGAATTGATGCTGGAAAATTAGAAATTTCAAAATTTATAGAACAAATTACACCATTATTAATACAGTTAAACATAAAATACAAATTAAAAGGTGCTGGAATCCACATTACTGGATTAAACCTTTAATATCGAATTACCATTCCTTTTTTCCAAAAAACAATCGACATTATTGCAAACAATAATCCTAAAAACCTGAGAGTATTTGCCATTATTAATATCATCTGGTTTATAACGGGGTTGTTGACAAGTTCCGGCAGTAATATAGCAGGTATTCCTTGCAATAAAAAAGCAATGATGAATAATGCCACGCTTGTTATTAACGAATCATTTACTGTAAATCTCATTTTATCTCCAAAAAAACTTATATCGAACTTAACCCGACATTTATCTACCCAAAATTAGCCTAGATCAAAAACGCATTTTTATTATTTAATTGTTTTCGTGAAACTGATACTAAAAAAAGTAATAATTGTTTTTTAAGTTAATCCTTATACATTAACTGCCTCATGATCTGGCCCATCTGTCCGCCCATTTTTGGCATTTTTCCGCGCTTCAAATTTCCAAACGCATTTTTAGTCGTTGAATAGTATTTTAAAAGATCCTTTATTTCTTCCTGTTTTACTCCTGCCCCTTTTGCAATTCTTTGAAGCCTTGAAGTTTTTATAAGTTCAGGATTTTCTTTTTCTTCCATTGTCATTGAGTCCATCATGATCTTGTATCTTTTTAATTTAGCTTCCGTTAACTGTGCAGCTTCTTTTGGCATGTTTCCGCCCATTCCAGGAATCATGCTTAAAATCTGTTTCATAGGACCCATTTTGGATATTGTCTCAAGCTGTGCATAAAGCTCGATTAATGTAAATTTACCCTTTAAGATAGAATCAATACTTTCTTCCGTTGATTCGTCCATTATATCTTCAGTTTTCTCTAAAAGGGAATCTAAATCTCCCAATCCAAGAATTCTGGAGATGAATTTTTTTGGGTCGAACTGTTCTAAATTATCAACCCCTTCACCAGTTCCAATAAATTTAATTGGAGCATTTATTTCTGCAACAGCACTCAACGCACCACCACCTTTTGCAGAACCATCTAATTTTGTAACCAAAATACTTCCAATTTCTGAAACGGATTCTTTGAATGCTTTTGCTTGATTTTTAGCCTGCTGACCTAAAGTTCCATCAATTACAAGGATTATCTCATTTGGATTCGTTAAATCTTTCATTTCTTTCATTTCAGCTAAAAGACCTTCTTCTTCCTTGTGCCTACCTGCTGTATCGATGATTACAACATCTACTTTTTTTAGTTTTTCCATTCCTTCTTTAGTGATTTCTACAGGTGTTTTTGTTCTTGTTTCGTCACCAAATAGTGGAACATTTATTTTTTCAGAAAGCTGTTTTAACTGCTGGTATGCTGCAGGCCTGTAAACATCTGCTGCAATTAATCCGGGTCTTAAACCTTTTTTCTGAATATATCTTGCAAGTTTTGCAGCACTCGTTGTTTTACCACTTCCCTGAATACCAATAAGTAAAATTACAGATTTTTTTGAAGGGTCAAGCTCTAATTTTTGAGTGGTTTCACCAAGTAATTTTACGAGTTCATCGTAAACAATCTTTACAATGTGTTCTTTTTTTGAAAGTCCCTTTGGAGGCGCTTCGTCGATAGCTTTTCTCTCAATTTCCTTACTCATGTTAAATACTAATTTCACGTTGACGTCGGACTGGATTAAAGCCTTTTGAATATCTTTAATTACTTCTTTTACGAGTTTTTTATCGACAAAAGTAGCGTTTTTAAGTTTGTTTAGTGCATCAGAGAGATTCTGGCCTAATTTATCAAGCATATTTTCACCAAGTTATTAGCAGGTAATTATTCTCCCCATCTCTTAAATATTTTATTTTCAATTTTTAAATTGTCCAAAATTCTTCCAACAACAAAGTTCACTAGATCATCTATTGTTTTTGGATCGTTGTAAAATCCGGGAGCAGGTGGAATTATTGAAACTCCCAAATGTGATAGTTTTGTCATATTTTCAAGATGGATTGTACTAAATGGCATTTCTCTTGGAACGATTATTAAATCCCTTCGCTCTTTTAATGAAATATCACAGACTCTTCCAATTAAATTATCGCTGTATCCTGTTGCTATTGATGACAACGACTTCATAGAACATGGAACTACCACTGCTGCTTTAAATTTATGAGAACCTGATGCCACAGGTGCAAAAAAGTTATCGTTTTCATAGTTGTTGTCGGCAAGTTTTTTAAATTCGTCAATTTCCATTTTAAGTTCGTGTTTGATTATTTTTTTAGCAGAATTTGAGATTATCAGCGATGTTTTAATATTTTCTTCTTTTAAAACTTCTAAAAGCCGTTTTGAATAAATTACACCGCTAGCTCCGGTAATACATACTATTATCTCATCCATATTATCCCTTCGATGATTATAATAAAAATATTCTTCCGACTTTTATATATAGAATGGTGTAAAAATTAAAAAATTTAGATAAAATAATATTAGTATAGATTATGAAAAAATCATTTTTAAAATAAACTTTATAAAAAACGCATTTTGTTTTAAAAAATATGCGAGGGAAGGGATTCGAACCCTCGAACTCCTATGAGACTAGGCCCTCAACCTAGCGCCTTTAACCAGGCTTGGCAACCCTCGCACAGTGAACCTTTGAAAAGTGCTTATTCAATTAAGCATAGTGTAGTTTTGTATTTCAGTATATAAAACTTTCTACAAAAACTATATATATTTGTTCTGCTTACTTTAAGATGCTTTGATGAAGCACATTGCCGAGGTGGCTTAGGCTGGTTATAGCGCTCGGCTCATACGGAAATTCCTAAGGGGTTCTTCCCCTTGGGTCCTGGGAAACCGAGAGGTCGGGGGTTCAAGTCCCCCCCTCGGCATTTTTCTTTTTGGATAAATTAATTTGTATATCTAAATTTATAATTATATTTAATTATAAAAAAAATTAAAAAAATTAAACAGGATTTCCAAAGAAATTTATTTTTTCAATTAATTCATTAAATGCATTTACTTCAAATTCTATTGCTTCTTCTTTGGTGAAAATTCCTGAAACTTCGCCATCCATTGTTAATTTATCAATTCCCTTTAAAACTATTCTTTTCATTCCATCTTTTGTAAAAATATCTTCTGCATCTCTTTCGTGAACAAGTGCATTTACAGGATAAAGTACAGTATCAGTTACTTGTGATAAATCAACTGTTTCAAGGTCTGTTTTTGTAATTAAATCTGCAATATCTTTGTTTACAGATATAACCTTTATCGGCGTGTTTTCGAAAATTTTGCTTAAATATATATAAGAAACATTTCCGGTAATTATCGTTGCTTGTGCTTTAATTTTAGCCCTGAGTTCATTCAAAATTTCCTCTTCGTGACAAATTGCGAATGGCGTGTTTGTTATTGGGTCATATACTGGAGTTCCAGAAATTCTTACGCTATTTCCAAATAATTCGTGCATTTCTTTTACCAAAGTCCCAAATTCTTCGACCGTATGAACAGGTATCTCTTCAATTAATGGTTCATTTCCAAAAATAAGTCCATTTTCAACATTATTTGCAAACCTCATCAGTATTACGGCATTCGCACCCCATGAAACGAGATCTGAAATAGTATTTTTTAATACTTCGCCATCATTCACCCCAGGAATTACGATTATCGCACAGTGGGTTTCACAATTCTCACAAAAATATTTTAAACATTCAAGAGATTGTTCTGGATTTTTATCATTCATCCATTCTTTTCTAAGATTGGGATCTGTAGAAAAAACAGAAAATGTGACTTCGTCTACACCGGAATCCACAAGATATTTTGCCGATTCGATACCTTTTAACCCCTTACCCGAAGTATAACCTAAGTGTATCTTTAAACCCATTTCATTGATTATTTTGCATAAATCCTCAAGATATGGGTAGTAACTAGTGTCTCCACCGCTTGTAATATTTACTTTTTCATATCTTTTGAATATTATCGCGTTCTGAACCTGTTCGATTGCAAAAGGTACGGGAATAAAGTTTCCATTGATTTCCCTTATCGAATTTGTACAGTAGTCGCATCCTATCTGGAATGTGCACTGCCCACAGCCTAAAGGTTCAGGATTATTAAAATTAACTTTCCTAAAGTAGCAAAATTTACAAAAACCGCCACAATTCTTTCCAGGTTCCCCTTTAAGGTCGATTAACAGCTGGGATTTGTCATTTGAATCGTTATTATCCGTATCTTCAAAGCCAAAACCCGCATCAATATTATTAAATCCAAACTTTTGGTTCATATTACCATCTTATTTAGCTTTATAAAAATAGTAATCAATAATAATCTATTAAAAACATCCGTTTTATCTCAACAATAGCAGGGTTAATTTCGATTTAACACAGTATTACGTACTAAAAATCGAGATATTTAACCTAATCTAAAACTTAATCGATGATGGAGAGTATATATATTTTTCTATTTGAGTTTAATGAAAACTTGAATATATATTCTTTCAGTAATGTTATGATGTATATATCAAAAAAATAGGAGTGGTTCCTATGGTAAAGTATGAAGATAAGATAAGTTTGTACGATGCGAAAGGAAACCTAGTAGCCGAAAATGTACCATTAGAAGCTATTAGCCCATTATACAACCCTACCATAAAAAGTATGGTAAAGAACATCAAAAGAACAGTTGCTGTGAACCTAGCTGGTATCGAAGGTACCTTAGCTGCAGGTAAAATCGGTGGAAAAGGCTGTCAAGTTCCAGGAAGAACTTTGGATATATCTGCAGTAAGCAATGCTCAAGCAATTGCTGACGAAGTAGAAAAAATCTTAAAAGTATCCGAAGACGACGATACAGCAGTAAAAATAATCAACGGTGGAAAACAGTTAGCTGTGCAAGTTCCAACCGCAAGATTGGAAGTAGCTGCAGAATACTCAGTATCCATGCTTTCAACTGCTATGGCATTAAAAGAAGCACTTATTAAAACATTCAACATCGACATGTTCGATGGTTCAACAGTGCACGCTGCAATTGTTGGTAACTACCCACAGGTTATGGATTACGCAGGCAGTAACATTGCATCACTCTTAGGTGCACCTTCAATGATGGAAGGTTTAGGTTACGCTTTAAGAAACATTCCAGTTAACCACGCAGTTGCTACAACCAAGAAAAACATGATGAACGCTATTGCATTCTCATCAGTTATGGAACAAACTGCAACATTCGAAATGGGTGACGCAGTAGGATCATTCGAAAGACAGCACTTACTTGGTTTAGCTTACCAAGGATTAAACGCTGATAACTTAGTTATTGACTTTATTAAAGCAAATGCAAAAGGAACTGTTGGTTCAGTTGTAGAAACAGTTATTGATAGAGCCATTGCTGACGGCGTAATCGTTGTTGACAAAACAATGAGCTCAGGATTCAACATGTACAAACCAGCTGACGTAAACAAATGGAATGCATACGCAGCAGCAGGATTAGTTGCAGCAGTTGCAGTAAGCTGTGGTGCAGCAAGAGCAGCACAGAACGTTGCTTCAGTTATTTTATACTTCAACGATATTTTAGAGTACGAAACTGGTTTACCTGGTGTTGACTACGGTAGATCAATGGGTACTGCAGTAGGATTCTCATTCTTCTCACACTCAATCTACGGTGGTGGTGGACCTGGTATCTTTAACGGTAACCACGTTGTAACCAGACACTCCAAAGGATTCGCAATTCCTCCAGTATGTGCAGCAATGTGTGCAGATGCAGGTACACAAATGTTCTCACCTGAACACACTTCAGGATTAGTTGGTTCAGTATACTCAGCATTTGATGAATTCAGAGAACCAATGAAATACGTAATTGAAGGAGCTTTAAGCATTAAAGACCAGTTTTAAGGTAATAAACGATGATTGAATTAGAAGTCTTCCCACATAGGTATTTAAAAGCAGAAACTACCGAAAAATTCCTGAACCGCGCTTATTCATTGAGTAAAGTTCAAAGAGTAGTCATACATGGAGAATCTCTTCCCAATAAAGTTGGATATGGTCCAGCTAAAGGAACTCCTGTAAATCACTCGGAAAAAAGGGAAATTACTGTTAAGGGAGTCCCTGTAGAACTCATGCTTCAAGTTGGAAGGTTATGGGTTTTACTGGATGATGAAAGCGAAATTGAAAAAATCGAAGAAATCTGTAAGGATCTTTTCCCATTTGGATACCGGTTAACAAAGGGTAAATTCTTAAGGAACGACCCTACAGTATCGGATTTCATAAAATACGGGGAATCTGCTGTTGATGATATCGACAAAAGATTATTAGGTGCAACTGACCCCAGAAGTAAGTTTGATTCTTCTGTCACAATTATCCCAAAGAGCGAAAAAAACGAGTAAGTGATTTTATGCCAGTAGGTAGAAAAGAGCAGATCGTTGATTGTAGGGCTGTTATGGGTCTTGGTGAAGGAGGCGGACTTGCACAAAGAGGAACATTTGCAGAAGGGCTACGTAACGACGTGGTTGTTGTTGCAATGTCTCCAGGGAGAAGGCACATTACAAAACCCGTGTGCGAAATTACCTATGGAATAAGGGAAGCGGGAATTCAGACCAGCGTTCTTGTATTAGATGCAGGAGGGGGAATTCCGTCAGATGCTCCACAAGGAAGTTTGGGTTCCACTTTTGGACTTAAACCCGAAGAAGCTAAACAAGTTAATAGGCATAAATTATGTGTAATACATTTTGGAAATGTAAAAAGCCACATAATTTACAAAGCTAGATTATTCTTAAAATACGTGGATATTCCTACAATAATTGTTTGCCAAACTCCAGTAGATATGGAAGATTTCGCAGCAATTGGAATAAAAACGAAAAATGTAATGCCTTTGGAATCAAAAACTGAAGGTAAAATCGTTGAAATTATTACTGGCGTAATAAGAGGAGAATCAGCTCCTCAAAAAAAAATTGATGAAATCATTGAAAGCATAAAAAAACATTTAGGTTAAGGTGATCTTATGGCATACACGCCTCAGTTCTACCCTGGTGCAACAAAAGTTGCTGAAAACAGACGAAATCACTTGAATCCAAACTATGAATTGGAAAAATTAAGAGAAATCCCTGATGAAGATGTTGTAAAAATCATGGGACACAGACAACCTGGTGAAGACTACAAAACAGTTCACCCTCCACTTGAAGAAATGGACTTCGTAGAAGACTACGCAAGAGACTTAGTAGAACCATTAAACGGTGCTAAAGAAGGACACAGAGTTAGATACATTCAGTTTGCTGACTC
This sequence comes from Methanococcus maripaludis, assembly GCF_002945325.1. Classification (NCBI taxonomy): domain Archaea; kingdom Methanobacteriati; phylum Methanobacteriota; class Methanococci; order Methanococcales; family Methanococcaceae; genus Methanococcus; species Methanococcus maripaludis. Next base: position 1,176,133 of record NZ_CP026606.1, on the reverse strand, counting down.
AATGTACTTTGCTCCTGCTCAACCATACGACAGATCAAGATCATACATGTCAAGATTAAGAGGAGTAGACGCAGGTACACTCTCAGGAAGGCAAGTTGTTGAATGTAGAGAAAGTGACCTTGAAGAATTCTCCAAAAACATACTCATGGATACAGAACTCTTTGACCCTGCTACATCAGGTATGAGAGGTGCAACCGTACACGGACACTCATTAAGATTAGACGAAAACGGTATGATGTTTGATGCACTCCAAAGATGTGTATTCGACGAAAAAACCGGACACGTTATGTACGTAAAAGATCAGGTGGGAAAACCACTCGATGCACCTGTTGACGTTGGAGAACCAATCCCTGAAGCAAAATTAAGAGAAATTACAACCATCTACAGAAACGATGGTGTTGCAATGAGAGCAGATCCTGACGTTATCGAAGTTGTAAAAAGAATTCACAGAGCAAGAACACTCGGTGGATACATCCCTACAAACGAAACATTCAAAGGATTATAATTAAATTTTAAATTAAAAAAAACCTCTTAAACCATTGAGGTGAACTTATGGAAGCTGAAAAAAGATTATTTTTGAAAGCCTTAAAGGAAAAATTCGAAGAAGACCCTAAAGAAAAGTACACAAAATTCTATACTTTTGGCGGTTGGGAACAATCTGCTAGAAAAAGAGAATTTGTTGAAGCTAATGAAAAAATAGTAGCTGAAAAAAGACAAGGAATCCCACTCTACAACCCAGATATTGGTGTTCCTCTAGGACAGAGAAAATTAATGCCTTACAAATTGTCAAACACTGACGACTACTGTGAAGGTGACGATTTACACTTCTTAAACAACGCTGCTATCCAACAATTATGGGACGATATCAGAAGAACTGTTATTGTAGGTATGGACACTGCTCACTCAGTTTTAGAAAAAAGATTGGGTGTAGAAGTAACTCCTGAAACAATCAACGAATACATGCACACAATCAACCACTCCCTTCCAGGAGGAGCTGTTGTTCAGGAACACATGGTTGAAGTTCACCCTTCCCTTGCATGGGACTGTTACGCTAGAATCTTCACCGGTGACGATGAATTAGCTGACGAATTAGACAGCAGATTCTTAATCGACATCAACAAATTATTCCCTGAAGAACAAGCTGAAACATTAAAAGCTGCAATTGGTAAAAAAACATACCAAGTATCAAGAGTTCCATCACTCGTAGGTAGAGTATGTGACGGTGGTACAATCTCAAGATGGTCTGCAATGCAGATCGGAATGTCATTCATTACCGCATACAAACTTTGTGCAGGGGAAGCTGCAACAGCTGACTTCTCATACGCTTCAAAACACGCTGATGTAATTCAGATGGGTAATGCTTTACCAGGAAGAAGAGCAAGAGGTCCAAACGAACCAGGAGGAATCAGATTCGGTATTCTCTCCGATGTTGTACAAACAACAAGAGTTTCAGAAGACCCAGTTGAACAATCATTAGAAGTAGTAGCAACAGGTGCTGCTTTATATGACCAAATCTGGCTCGGTGCATACATGTCTGGTGGTATAGGATTCACTCAATACGCTACCGCATCATACACCGACGATATCTTAGATGACTTCTCATACTACGCACTCGACTACGTTGAGAAAAAATACGGTAGAATGGGAACAAAAGCTACAATGGATGTAGTAGAAGATGTTGCTGGAGAAGTTACACTCTACGCATTAGAACAGTACGATGACTACCCAGCATTATTAGAAGACCACTTCGGTGGATCACAAAGAGCTGCAGTTGCTGCTGCTGCATCAGGTATTGGTGTATGTATGGCAACAGGAAACTCAAACGCTGGTGTAAACGGCTGGTACTTATCACAAATCTTACACAAAGAATACCACAGCAGACTCGGATTCTACGGTTACGACTTGCAGGACCAGTGTGGTGCTTCAAACTCACTCGCAATCAGAAACGACGAAGCTGCACCTCTTGAATTAAGAGGACCTAACTACCCTAACTACGCGATGAACGTAGGTCACCAGGGAGAATACGCAGGTATTGCACAAGCTGCTCACTCTGCAAGAGGAGACGCATTTGCACTTAACCCATTGGTAAAAGTTGCATTCGCTGACCCAATGCTCGTATTCGATTTCTCCAAACCTAGAAAAGAAATTGCTAGGGGAGCATTAAGAGAATTCGAAGCTGCAGGAGAAAGAGACGTTATCTTACCTGCTAAATAAATTCTATAATTTAAGGGAGCCACTTGGCTTCCTTTTTTTATACTTATTATATATTGTTTCATAATCGTTAACAATATAGATTAATTAAAATATACTTTAATTAAATTAAAGAAAATATTAGACGTTATTCGATGAAAAACGGAATACAAAGTAATATATATCATATAACAAGATAATAACTGAATAGCTAACGGCATAGATATATCTCTAGGCTTAAAAAGCCAATAAAGGCATAGCTAACAGTCCCTTATATTGTGAGGTGAAATAATGGATCCAACATTGATTTCTCTGGGGGCATTGGCCCTAGCAGGAGCAGCTGCGACTGTTTCTGGTTGTGCTGAAGACTTGGAATCCGACGTCGGTTCACAGTCCAACCCTAACTCTCAGGTTCAATTAGGTCCGCAAATGGGCAATATTCACAGATACTTCAACAAGGCTATATCTGGGGAACCTGTATCATACGGTTTGTATGTTGCAGTTGCAGGTACCATTGCTTGGGCACTAATAAACGCAGGATTAAACGTTGTTTTAGCGATAATCGTGGGTGCAGGTGTTGCTGCAATCGTACACGGTGCTTACTCAGTTAGTGCATTCCTTGGAAGAACTGTAGGTCAGTCCAAAAAGTTCGGACAACCTGTTTACATGGATGTTCTTACATCACACATAGGTCCAATCGTAGGACACGGATTTATAGCTGTTTTCACAATGACTCTTGCTGCATATTTAGCAACAACGGCATTAGGAAACCCATTCCCATTACCATTGGTTTCATTGATCTTCGGTATTACTGTAGGTGCTATCGGTTCATCAACTGGTGACGTTCACTACGGTGCTGAAAGAGAATACCAAAAATACCCATTCGGTGGCGGTATCCCTGTTGCTAACCAAGGTGACATCGATATTTACGCAGAATATGGGGTAAGAAATGGTTTAGATTCTTCATACTTCTGTTCAAGATTTGGTGGTCCACTTACAGGATTATGCTTTGGTTTAATTATCTTCCTCGATGGCTGGAGAAGCATTCTCGGTAACATCATCGGTGGAGACTTAGTAACAAAAACATCAATCGCACTTTTAGTAGGTCTCTTAGTAGTGGCCGTTGCAGCAGTTATCAACAGGAAACTCGAGGTATATGCTAGAAACAAATACGGACCATACAGAAATTAATTAAAATAAGGAAGATTGGTGATATTATGGATGCTACAAGCTTTATATTACCTCTTGCGGAAATAACCATTGCGGGAGCGATTATCAACGCAAGTGTTCACTTCGTTCCAGTAGGTGGTGCTCCAGCAGCGATGGCTACTTCAACAGGGGTAGGTACAGGTACAACACAGTTAGCAGCAGGTGCAGGTTTTACTGGACTCTTAGCTGCAGCTGCAATGGCTTCACAAGCAGGTGTTTCACTGTCTAATCCAGTTCACATGTTATTAATCATGTTATCTGGTGCTGTCGGTGCAATGATCATGTTAGGTCTTACAATGTTAATTGGTCAGATTATCTATGTATACGGTATTGGTATCGTCCCTGCAGCAGATAAATGTGAAAAAGACCCTATTACAGGAGATATTCAAAAACCATACATTACACCAGGTACAACAGGACACGGTATTCCAACCGTTTGTTTCGTAAGTGGTACAATTGGTGCAGCACTTGGTGGTCTTGGTGGTGCTCTTGCATACATCGCACTCCAGCAGTTAGGATTTGCTGCAGCTATTGCAGGTGTATTGGCAGTTGGATTCTTCTTCATGAACGCAGTATTAGCTTCATACAATATTGGTGGTACAATCGAAGGATTCCACGACCCTAAATTTAAGAAAATGCCAAACGGAGTTATTGCTTCATTTGTTTCTTCATTAATCGCAGGAGCAGTATTAATTGGAATGGCTATGGGACTTTAAGTCTGCATGGTTTTCAAAAATATTTGAGGTGTAATTATGTCACATGGTGGTGGAGGACACGCAGCAGAGCTTTTTCCTGAAGATCAGGTTTTAGCTATCGGCGCTGTATTATCAATCATCGGAATGTACGTTGCACAATTTGTTCCGTCATTAGCTATGCTCATTGGTGGGTTATTAGCTGCGGGCGCTTGTGTTGCAGGTGCAAACACTACAAGAAGAGTAGCCGCTTACGGATTAGGTACAGGTGTTCCATCAATTGGAATGGTAAGTTTAGGTATGGGTACAATTTCAGCATTGGCAGGTGTTTTAATACCTTCAGCATTTGGACTCCCAGTACTTGCTACACCAATCCTTGCTGCAGTAATCGCAGTAATTGTTGGATTTATTGTTGGTAAATTAACACAAAATCCAGTAGGAATGAAAGTACCAATTATCGTTTCAAGTATGACTAAACTCTCATTAATGGGTGCTTTAGCAATTTTAGGATTCTGTACTGCATTTGCAGGCGGATTTTCAGCTGATTTAATTATTAATGGTGCAATCAACAACGGAGTTATTGCATTGGCATTTATTGCAGCAGGTATGTCAATTTTACACCCATTCAACGCATGTATCGGCCCAGATGAAAGCCACAAGAGAACAATTACTCTTGCAGTTGCATGTGGATTGATGGCATGGTTGATATTCTCAATTGCAAAATTAGACATAGTTTCAATAGTAGTAGCTGCAATCTTCTGGTTATACACTTACGGATCATTCGTAAAAATGTCACTTGGTGACGCTTGCGAAGTTAAATATGTACCAGAATTGCCTAAGAAAGAGTAAGGTGGTATAGATGGATATCGTCAAAGTATGTCCTGAACTTCACATAGTAATGGACGTAGACTCAGGTTTAATAGCCGAAATGAGAAAAGACATTCTCGTTGTAGATTTACACCCTGTTGAAGACGAAATAAACAAATTAGCACAATACGCAAAAGCATTAGAAAACTCGCTTGATCCAAGAAACACACCTATGAAAGCATACGCTGGAAGGGAAGGAACTTACAAACTTGCAGGTATGTTCCAAGGAATGTTCTTTGGTTTCTGGGTAACAATGGCAGTTCTTGTGCTTGTAACTATATTGGCTGTTAAAATGAATCTAAGCCTAATAGGGTTGTAATCTGAATAGGAGGTGCAGACAATGGCAGATAAAAAAGCCCCAGCAGCAGGATGGCCTGTTGCTAACGGTGAATACGTAGTGGGTAACCCTGAAAGCTGTGTTGCAGTAGTTACACTCGGTTCCCACGGTTTGGACCAGGCTGCAATTGACGCTGGTGCAGCTATTTCAGGACCATGCCACACAGAAAACTTAGGAATTGAAAAAGTTGTTGCAAACTACATTTCAAACCCGAACATTAGATTTATGGTAATTACTGGATCAGAAGTTCAAGGACACATTACTGGACAATGTATCAAAGCATTATATGAAAACGGAATTGGTGACGATGGTGGTATCATCGGAGCTAAAGGAGCTATTCCTTTCATGGAAAATGTAGGAACAGAACCAGTTGGAAGACTTCAAAGCCAAATCGTTGAATGCATTGATTTAATCGATGTTGAAGACACTGGAAAAATTTCAGATGCAATCAAAAACTGTATCTCAAAAGACCCAGGAGCATTTGAAGAAGATCCTATGGTTATTGAATTAGAAGGTGGCGCAGCTGCTGCTGGTGAAGAATCCACTTCAATTAAACCTACTTCACCTGAAATGGCGTTATTAGAAGCTAGAATGAGAATTGTCTCCGAAAAAATGAATGAAGCTGCAATGATTGCTAAATTTAACTCAGGATACTACAACGGAAAAATCCAAGGTATTGCAATAGGATTGTTCCTTTCAATTGTGATATTCTCATTACTCTAAGGAGGAGGTGCAGACAATGGCAGATAAAAAAGCCCCCGCAGCAGGATGGCCTGTTGCTAACGGTGAATACGTAGTGGGTAACCCTGAAAGCTGTGTTGCAGTAGTTACACTCGGTTCCCACGGTTTGGACCAGGCTGCAATTGACGCTGGTGCAGCTATTTCAGGACCATGCCACACAGAAAACTTAGGAATTGAAAAAGTTGTTGCAAACTACATTTCAAACCCGAACATTAGATTTATGGTAATTACTGGATCAGAAGTTCAAGGACACATTACTGGACAATGTATCAAAGCATTATATGAAAACGGAATTGGTGACGATGGTGGTATCATCGGAGCTAAAGGAGCTATTCCTTTCATGGAAAATGTAGGAACAGAACCAGTTGGAAGACTTCAAAGCCAAATCGTTGAATGCATTGATTTAATCGATGTTGAAGACACTGGAAAAATTTCAGATGCAATCAAAAACTGTATCTCAAAAGACCCAGGAGCATTTGAAGAAGATCCTATGGTTATTGAATTAGAAGGTGGCGCAGCTGCTGCTGGTGAGGAAGAAGGAGGCCTCATGATTGAAGGTATCCCTACTGTAGCAGAGCCAGACATTGAATCAATGAAATCATTAAATGAAGCATTGGATTACAAAGTAGGATTGATGACAAGAGACATTGGATTAGCTTCCGGTGTTCAAACTGAAACCGTTACAGGATTAATGTACGGTTCAGTATTTGCTGTCGCATTAGTTGCAATCCCAATAGCTTTAAAATTCTTAATGGGGTGAGTAAATGTCTGAAATTCCAACAGTAGTCACACCAACAAAAGACTACAAAAGACTTCAAGCAAAACTCGATGAAATCGAAAACACCGTTGAAAATACCAACGCTGAAATAATCCAGAGAACCGGTAAAAAGGCAGGAAGAGACGTAGGTATTGCATACGGACTCGCAATAGGATTTATATTTGTATATGTTCTAGGAACCGTTTTACCATTATTTGACTTAATAAAATAAGAGAGCCTAAACAGAGGTGGAATAATGTTTAGATTTGACAAAGAACAAATGGTCATTGAGTTCGCTGGTGCAAAATTCGGTGGACAACCAGGAGAATACCCAACCGCATTATCAGGTACAATTTTCTATTCAAGACACAAAATTGTAGAAGATGCTAAAAAAGGTATCTTCGATAAAAAAGCTGCTGAAGCTTTAATCAACAAACAAGCTGAAATGCAAGACATCACAGGAAATTCAGCATTCGTGCAAGTTTTCGGTGGTACTGAAGAAGCTTTAGTTAACTACATTGATTTTGTTTCCGAAGTATGGGAGGGTCCAATGTTACTCGACTCAACATCCGGTAAAGCAAGAATGGCTGCTGCAAACAGAGCTACAGAAGCAGGATACGCAAACCAGTGTATCTACAACTCAATCAACGTTGCTGCAGAAGACGAAGAAATTGAAAACTTAACAAACAGTGATGTTGAAGCTTCAATCGTTTTATGTTTCGACCCAATGGACCCATCCGTTGGAGGTAAGTTAAACGTATTAAACGATGGTGGTAAAACAAAAGACATCGGTATGTTAGAACTTGCAGAAAAAGCAGGTATTAAATACCCACTCATCGACGTTGCAGTAACCCCAATGGGTAACGGTGCAGGTCACGCTGTTAGAGCTGCTTTCGCAGTTAAAGCAAAACTCGGTTTACCAGTAGGTAGCGGTATTCACAACGTACCTTCCGCATGGGACTGGCTTAGAGAATTCAGAAAAGGATTAAGAGAAGAAGGAAAAGATCAGATCGCAAAAGACGTACACCACGTATGTGACATTGGTGCAAACATTGTACAGACAATGACGTCAGGTGACTACGTTTTATACGGTCCAATCGACAATGCTGAACTTGCATTCCCTGCAGTTGCAATGACCGATATGATCATCGCAGAAACAGCAAAAGAAATGGGAACAGTGCCTGTTGCAGAACACCCATTAAACAAATTAATTTAATTAATTTGTTTCTTCTTTTATTTTTAGAAAATAATATTTATAAATTTAAATTTATGAGTTATAACATATAAAAAAAATAAAAAAAGTTAGTTATCCTGAAATTTCCAGATTACTGAAAAATCTTTTAATGCAGAAGTTATTCGCTCTTTTACCCCTTCTACAAGGATTTTTTGTTCATCATCCTGACTTAATTCAAATATTACTCCGTTATGTTCACTGAGTTCACCAAGAACCTCTATTTGAACTTCTACTGGCATAGTTATTCTTATTGTCTCAGAACCCTTTTTTCGTTTAACTTCAGTATTAAATGAAGTCTGTTTCAGTGGGAATTCAAGATTAATTTCATTTCGTAATGCCTGACCCATTTTGATCAGATATTCTTTTGAAGTACCAGGATCAGCTAATCCAAACAGTATTACTTGTATTTTAGAAATTTCTTTTTCAGCATCCCTTAAAACTTCAAAATCTGCGTGTTCATCAAGTAAATAGTAAGTAATGATGTTGTTTGCAATCCTGAGTTTTGAATAAACATCCTCAGGAAGTGGCCGAACTTTAGAAATCTTTGATGCCAGTTCGTTTAGTATTACCCATTGTTTATCAATCCCCTTGGCATCCTTCATTATTCATCCTCTCTACATATTTTTTAATTATTTCTTCTGAATTGTGGTTCAATACTGCACCGTATTTTTCCAGATCTGCCTTTATCTTCTCAATGTCAGTATCAGGATCTACAAAGTAAGCTTGGTAACTGGTAGTTCCTTCAATATTAAGTATTGCCACATTTTGATTTGGGTCAAGTTCCCTATCATCATGAGAAGCCCTAACACGAACAGTTCCCGAAACTTCGGAATTCAGTGCTTCTTCCACGGTTATAATCGATATCAATTTTGCAGTAAATTTTACCATCATATCACCCTCAGATACGATATAACCTCTTTGTGTTATTGTATATAATTTTAGTGATTTCATCTAAAGCGTATTCATCCTTTTTTAATTCCCATATCGTTTCAATAACTTTTATTACATTTTTTGGCTCGTTTTTCTCACCTTTTATAGGCGAAAGGTAGGGACTATCTGTTTCAACAACGACATTTTCGAGACCTAGATTTTTAACGAGATTTTTGTGGTGTTCTGAAAAGCATACCAGTGTAGAATATGAAATAAAATTACCGTTTTCGATTAGTTCTTTTGCAAGTTCTAGCGAACCGCTGTAGCAGTGATACATTGAAATCACGTCATTCTTTAAAATCTCGTAAGAACGCTCTTCCATGCCCCTTGCATGAATTACTACAGGCTTATTTACTTCTTCTGCAAGTTTTATGAACTTTTTAAATATATTTTCCTGCCTTTCAATATTTTCTGCATCAAAATCAAGCCCAATTTCCCCAACTGCTAAAATTTCTTTTTCTTTTGACTGAATAAAATTATAAACTTTTTCAATTGCATTATCATCCGCATTAACTCTTCCAGGGTGATATCCTAAAGTTACGTAAATTCCATATTTCTCTTTTAATTCAACTGCTCTCCTGCAGCTACCTAAATTTGTACCGCTTGTTACCATCTGCACTTTTTTGTCAAACGCCCTATTTACGATATCTTCACGATATTTATTGAGCGATTTATCTTCAACATGACAGTGTGAGTCGATATACTTAAAATCCGCTAAATTCATAAAAACACCTAAATCATAATTAAAAAACCTATTATCAGGATATCTAAAATTATTGTAACTCCTGAATTTAAAATTATTACTTTTGTACCCATTTTAGAACCAAATAATGAAAAATGAAGTGGAATCGAATGTTTTACCGATCTTGTAGAAAATGCCACAATATTTCCAAATATAAGGCCAATTAAAACTTCATTTTGAGTTAATGAGGCTTCATTTAAGAATGTTCCTGCCATCACCATTGCAGCTGAAACATTTATTATCTCTGTTATTGCCAAAATTCCAGTATTTGGATTTAAATTAAAAATATTCGTTACAGGCATTACAATTGTGGAAAAAACATCGAAAAATCCTATTTTTGACAAGTAAAGTACCAAAAACATTGAAATAAACATTATCGGAACAAATCTTCTTGCAAATTTAAATGTCTTTTCAAAAGGACTAATTTTATTATTTATTTTACTTCCACGGCTTTTTATTTTTCCAATATTTTTTCTTGAAATTATTAATAAAATGAATAATCCCAATATACTTTTTGTAAATGCAATCGAAAGCCTTAAAATTACATAAATTATTCCAGTATACCCTAAAATTGGTATTACTACAGGAATATAATACGTTAAAACGTGTGAGAGTACTGCAGGAAACGAATTTGCCAATGTTCCTGCCAAAACTTCTGTTTGTGTTAATTCTTTTTCAGTTATCCCATCTGCAAGCATGGTGTAACCAACAGTGGGGCTGAAAAAGGAAACGAGTATTGATGAAACTAAAAAGCTGTTTAAATTAAGTTTTTTGGTTACTGGGGATGCATAATTTGAAATTTTTTCCAAAAGCCCCCGATTCACAAAATAATTTACAATGTAAATGGTTAACAGTACAACTACAGAAATCCTCACAGTATACAAAAAAGAGCTGTAAAAAGCGCCTGCAATTAATGTACTATCCAAAGTATCACCGGGCAACCCAATAAATATAACTTTTGTGTAATCTTGATAATAATTATATATACCCATATATCATGTTGCTGGTTTTAAAATGATGATCAATAAAAAATGTAACGTAAATTACCTTAAAAAACAGTTAACCATAATTAAAGGAACTGAAAAGATAGAAATCGAATCTAAAATTGATGAAATTGGAGAAAAATGGCAAAAAATAATTGAAGAAACTAAAACAGATTTTGAAATTGATTTAATTCTAAATTTAATCGACATTCAAAAAGAAAAACTGGTATTTGAACTTTTTAAAAAAGAAATTTCCAAAAAAGATAGAGAATTACTACTTAACAAAATTTGCGAAATAAGAAAAAATTTAGAAAGTTTAAAAAAATAATTATTTTGAATTTAAAGCAATTTATCAATATTTATCGAGTAATCATCTTTATTTTTTACAACACCGATTATTTCAACGTGTCCAAACTCTTCAATTGCATTAAAAGTTTCTTCATAATACGGAATGTCTTTTAATTCGTCAATGCAGTTTATAATAACTCCTTTTACCAATATTCCTTTATTTCGCAAGTATTCAACTGATAGTATCGTGTGATTAATTGTTCCAAGGTCCGGCCTTGAAACCAAAACACAGGGTAAATTTAAATCTTTAATTAAATCTGCCATTAAATAATCTGATTTTATAGGAACGCATACTCCGCCAGCCCCTTCAACAATTAAATATTCGTGAGATTCTTTCAATTTTTGGAATGATTCTTTTATTTTGTCAATATCTATTTCAACATCTTCAACTGCTGCTGCGATATTTGGAGATAGCGGATTTTTTAAGTTTATTGGATTTAATACTGCCAAATCTTCGGAAAGTTCAAGTTCAGTTTTAGCATAAGTTGTATCTTCAACTCCCCCTGACTCGATAGGTTTTATATATCCAACATTTACACCTCGTCCTTTCAAAATCTTTCCCAAAATTACTGAAACATATGTTTTTCCAACTCCAGTATCTGTTCCCGTTACAAATAGCGTTTAAATCACCCATTTTTTATTTTTGAAATACATTCACACAAATATTCAAAATCTTCCTTTTTATTTTCTGCGGTTATACTCAGCCGTATTCTTTCAAAACCTCTTTTAACTGTGGGGTAGCGAATCCCAACACAGAATATTTTGTATTTTAAAAGTTCTTCTGAAATTTTTATCGAGTCTTTACCAAATATAAACGGATATATCGGAGTAATCTTTTCTTCTTCGATAAACCCTGATGATTTGAAAATTTTATTTGCAGTATTGATATTTTTGGATAATTTGGCAGTTAATTCACCAGATTTAATTAATTCAAAGGATTTAATACTTGCAGAAATTACTGCAGGAGGAAGAGCCGTTGAATAAATAAAACTTCGGGATGTGTTTATTAAATAATCGATTAATTCTTCGATTCCACATACAAATCCGCCGACCGTTCCGACTGCTTTTGAAAGGGTTCCAATTTGAATAATATTGTCCGTTGGTTTTATTTTAAAATGGTGAAGTGTTCCTTTTCCATTTCCTAAAACACCTGTTCCATGTGCATCATCAAGTATTAATACCGCGTTATATTCATCCGCTATTTTTTTTAATTCGTCTACTGGCGCAATATCTCCATCCATGCTGAAAACTGCATCAGATACAATAAATTTATTTTCGTAATTTCTGCTATTTTCTAAAATTTCTATTAACTCCTGCATGTTATTGTGGGAGTAAATTTTTTTGTCAGATCTTGAAAGTCTTATTCCATCAACTATGGATGCATGGTTTAATTCATCGCTTAATACCAAATCTCCTTTTTTACAGAGCGAACTTATAACACCTAAATTTGTACCATATCCTGAAGAATAAACTAATGATTTTTCAGTTTTCTTAAATTCAGAAATTGTTTCTTCAAGTTCTTCGTGGTTTATGTTTCCAGAAGTAAGCCTTGAGCCAGTTGCACCGGCCCCATAGTTCAGTCCATCATTGTATGCGTTAATTACTTCATTGTTTTTTGAAAGTCCCAAATAATCGTTTTTAGAAAAGTTTAAACGAATATTATCTTCTAATTTTAATTTTCGATATAGATTTTGATTTTTTATCAAATCAAGCTCTTTTTTTAAGTTTTCCCTAAACATAAAAACACCTAATAAACAATCACGGGCATATTTTCAAGTTTATCGTAGAGTTCATCGATATCAGAATTTTCAGCAAAGAATACCCGTCCCCCAACCTGGCCGCTATCTTTAAGATTTAATATTCTAAAGTATCCTTCCTTAGTTGCAACGTAACCTGTTGTATAAGAAAAGTTATCAGAGGTACAGAGTTCTGCAATAATGTCACAGTTTACAACTTTTGTTGCAATTGCAATTGCATCAACAGTTCTTTCGGTTAACGAATCATCTTTTAAAATTTTTTTAGATAATTCTTCAGCTGTATCAATATTTCTTACCCTAATTCCTCGATCTGAACTTTTTTCAAGCCGGTTTCCATCTAAATCTAAAATTGCGGCTCCCCGCATATTTCCTGCATCAATTATTTTAAATGCAGAGTCAATCAATTCATCAATTTTTTCAGTATCTTTTTCATTCTTCAAAAAATATTTTTCTAACTCTTTTTTCAAGATATCTCTTGCAAATTCTCTAGACTTTTCTTTTGAGTTTGAATTAACCGTTTTTATTTTGAGGTGCTCAATGTAATTTATCTTTTCAGTGACTTTTTCCACTTTCAAATTTATAAAATCGGGAACCCCATTTTCGTGATTCATTGCACGTTTTATCAATTCTGAAGAAATTTCTTCAATTTTTTCTTCATTAACTAACCTTTCAGCCCCTGAAACGTGATTTCCATTGCTTGAAGCTCTCATTTTTAAACTAAACATTTTTTAATCTCTTAATTTTTCTTTAAATATAAATCAGTTTTTTTGTATTTATCATTATCGATAATTATAATAAAGACGGATAATCTGTCATTATTTTTAATTAAAAACATCTATCACGATTTATAATGAGCAAATAGCTATATATAGGGAGTATTTCATAGTAATAGCTAACAACAGGTGAAATTATGATAAATACAAAAGTTAAAACCCAAGAATTAGACTTCAATGAAATCGATGAAATTTCAAACGACCTTAAAAGACCATACCGCGGAAACAATGCCATAAAATACGCAGCTTACGCTTTCAACGTAGTAGTTATTGCATCTCTATTCTTACACTAATTTAAAAAAGAAAAATTATTTAAGAATTTTACCCATATACGGACCGACTCTTTTGTATCCAAGTTTTTTATAGTATTCTCGAACACCTATTCCGCTATTGATTAATATTTGATCTTTATTGAACTCTCTTGCGATTTTCTCAGCTTCGTCAATTAAAAGTCTGCCGTAGCCTTTGTGCTGCCACGAAAGTTCTTTTGAGCTACCTTCAAGTTCTTTCTGCTGTCCACAAACATGAACCTGCCTTATAAGTGCAGATTTATCGGTTATTTCTTTTCTAAATGGATTATTTGGTATTCTAAGTCTTAAATAACCTATCAAAAGATCATTTTTAGTATCTTCAAATGATAAAAATATCTCTTTTCCACCACTTGCTTCGTAATCTTCCCTGCATAATTTGATACTTTCTAAATCCGGTTTTATTCCTTTTTTGTATGTAACGTGGCCTACTTCCCTGCACCTTATACATTTACATTTTATTCCTTCTTCTTCCAAATTATTGTAAACGAGTTCTCCAAGGTTACTTTTCTTAACTCCCGCATCAATTACGGTTACAGGAATATCTCTTTGAATTCTTGAAGTCCTGACCCATTTTGGCATGATTGATTTTCCATAGGTGATAACTTCTACTGCCGTTTCATCAGTCATTGGGTTAAATTCTCCACTTTGCCATAATTCATAGACTTCTGTTCCAGGAATAACAAGGCAGGGGTAAAATTTAATCAAATCAGGTTTGAAGTTTGGATTTTCAAATACTGTTTTAATTGTTTCTTTATCCATTTCTGGAGTTGTTTTTGGAAGTCCAGGAATTAAGTGGTATGAAACTTTCAATCCGCTGTCCTTTAAAAGCTGTGTTGCTTTAATTGACGCATCAGTTCCGTGTCCTCTTTTTACAAACTCTAAAACTTCATCGTTTGTACTTTGAATTCCAAGTTCAACTCTCGTAGTTCCTAATTTTAACATTTCATTTATTTCTTTTTCATTGCAATAATCAGGCCTTGTTTCAACAGTAAGTGCAACACACCTGTGCTTTGCAGTTTCGTTTTTTTCCTGTGCTTTTTGAAGTGTTTCTGAAACTTCGCCATTCATTGCATCAAGACATCTTTTTATGAAGTTTTCTTGATATTCAATGTCTCTTGCTGGAAAAGTTCCGCCCATTATTATCAATTCTACCTTGTCTGTTGGGTGACCCACTTTTTCAAGTTGTGAAAGCCTTTCACTTGTTTGAACGTATGGATCAAAATTATACATTACTCCCCGCATTGTCGCAGGTTCTTTTCCAGTATAACTTTGCGGAACATCTCCAAAATTACTTTCTTTTCCACCGGGACAGAATGAACATTTTCCATGCGGACATGGTTCAGGGGAAGTCATTACTGCAACAACCGCAACGCCTGAGAGTGTTCTTATTGGTTTTTTTCTCAAAAGTGGAAGTAATTCCTTTTTTTCTTCTTCTGAAGCTTGACTGATAATATCTGAATTTGGAGGAAATCCCACGTTTAAATCGAATTTACGAAGACATCTTGCCTTGATATCCTCCACTTTTTGTTTTTTCCTCTTTGGATCCAGATCTTTTATTTTTTCCTTTTCAACTAAAAGATTAGAAATGATACAACGTATAAATTCTGAATAGTCGCTCAAAAAATCACCTGTCTCGAAATAATAAACAGTAATATATAAAAACAGAATATAACTTTATTTAGTAATTCTTACTTCGTTATCTTATTAAATTATATTTATGTTTATCTTTTTACTGGAAATTGGTGGTTTTATGAGAGCTTTTCTAATCGGCAGGTGGCAGCCATTTCACAAAGGGCATTTAGAAATAATTAAAAAAATCTCTGCGGAAGTTGACGAGATAATTGTGGGCATTGGAAGCTGTCAAAAAAGTCATACTCTAACAGACCCGTTCACTGCAGGGGAAAGAATGATGATGATTACAAAAACACTTGAAAATTACGACATAAATTATTACGCAATTCCAATCATCGATATAGATTATAATGCTGTATGGGTTTCGTCTGTAGAGTCATTAACCCCCCCATTTACTACCATTTACACGGGAAATTCACTTGTTAGAGAACTATTCTCTGAAAGAAATTATGTGGTTAAAAAACCAGAATTATACAATAGAACAGACTACTCTGGAACAAAAATAAGGAAAAAAATGTTAGAAGGCAGTGCTTGGGAACACCTAGTTCCTGAAGAAGTCGTAAAGGTAATTGAAGAAATCGATGGAATCAACAGAATCAGAAGATTAAACGAAAAAGACTACGATGAAGAATAATCCGCCTATAAATTTAACTTAAAGAATACCCAATAATTATATATAAGATATCAAACTAACAGGATTAAGTCAATGACTTAGGTAACAACCTTACTCATTGGACTGGGAATCATCTAGAGGAGATATAAATGGCAAGATTACACTCAGGAAAAAGAGGTTCCTCCGGTTCAACGAGACCATTAAGAACAGAAGTTCCAGAATGGGTTTCAATGAGCGCTGAGGATATTGAAGCAAAAATCGTTGAAATGGCAAAAGACGGTAAACAGTCAGCTATTATCGGAAACATTTTAAGAGATATGTACGGAGTTCCTAACGTAAAATTAATCACCGGCAAAAGCGTTTCATCAATCATGAAAGAAGCTGGATTTTACGCAGAAGTTCCAGAAGATCTCTTCAACTTAATGAAAAAAGCAATCAACTTGAGAAACCACTTGGAAAACAACCCAAGAGATACACACTCAACAGTTGGTTTAAAATTAATCGAATCAAAAATCAGAAGATTGGTTAAGTACTACCGAGGTACAAAAGTATTGCCAGCTAAATGGAGATACTCACCAGAAACTGCAAGATTATTGGTCGAATAATCAAATTAATTTCTTTTTCTATTCTTTTTTGAAAAATTAAAACAGTATTTTAAGTGTTTTATAATATTTTATTGATTCCAAAATTCATTGTAAAACAGATCAAAGTCTTGATTGTATTTTTTACCAAGTTTTAGTGCAAGTTCGGCATTTCTAAGTTCTTTCCCAAAATATGCCGCGTGATCCATTTTGGTAATTAAATTTTCTCTTAAAGCAGTTTCATAGATTTTTTTAGGACCATTTCCTTTAATAATTAATTTTGGTTGATTTTTTACATAATAAGTTGCAATTATTTCTTTATTTTTTCTATCAACTCGGATTTTAAAGCTTCCCCCATCAAGAAGTTGTTTTTCATTTTCAACTGCATCAATTATTTTTACATCTTCCAAATCAAACTCTTCGTCGGATTTTTTATCCTTGTAGTTTATTAAATCGTACCCCACATCTTTTGGAAGCGAATTTCTCATTTTTGCCAAAAATAACATTTTTGATGCGGTTTTCAATTCTTTTATTGAAAATTTGCACTTTGAAGAAGCTTCAGGAGTAAACAAAATATTTCCCCCAACTTCTTGGCCAATTGCTGCAATACTTGCATTTACACCGTTGCTATCAACATCGAATAATTCTGTAACATTTCCAATTCCAAAAAACATAGGAATATTATTTCTTTTTTTGAATTCGTAGCATGCAATTACACTTTCTGTGAAATTACAACCACTGTTATTTATCGGCTCTAAAATCGGGTCTGCAACTGCTAATAAATTATTTTCTTTAAATTTTTCAAGAATTTTTTCCATATTTTGAATTTTTTCTGAAATTGACTCAGGAACTTCGTTTGTTTTGTAGTTTGTTGGAAGAACAACTGATACCGTGTTTTTTTCTTTTAAATGTGGAAGCAATTCATCGAAATTTCCTGAGTCCACACTTAAAATCATGTCAACATCTAAATTCACTGCTTCAATGAGTTCTTTAGTATTTAATGTATCGACACTGACAGGTTTATCAGTAATATCCCGTACAGTTTTTATTATCTGCTTTAAATCTTTAGAATAATCTTCATTGCTGACCATTCCTAAATCAATCATGTCTGCTCCGGATTCAACATAATAATTTACTTTTTCTTCGAGTTCTTTTTTGGAAAGCCATGGAACGTGAACAATTTCTCCGAGAACCCTCATTGGGTAATCGTTTCCAACTTTTAAATTTCCTATTTTGATATTTCCCGGGTTTAATGGTAATTTTTCAGCATTTTCTATATCTTTTTGGGCATTTTCTCGTATAAATTTAGAAATTTGCGAATCTGCATAATCTACTGTTGAAAGATTAATTTTATCCATATTTTTTATTAAAACTGGAATGTCTGATGCTTCTCTTGTTGATTTAAAACATTTTATTCCAGTTTCTTCGTAAATTCTTGCCAAGTCATGTCTTATAAGTCCAGTTACTAGTACAAAATCATATATTTCGGATAATTTTTTGTTTTTTACATCTTCAAGCTTTTTTATTTCTTTTATTATCAAATTTGGAGTTAAAAAAGCAGCAATTGAGATATTTGCTTCGTAAACGTCTATAAAGTCGTAATTTTTGATTGTAGATGAAACTTTATTAAAAGCTTGCTTTCCAGTTATAACAAGTATTTTCATTAAATCACCGAAAAAGATATGGAATTTTTAAATTAGAATCCAAAATACTTCTGATTTTTAGGAATAATCTTAAAAATTACTACTACATATATTGCTAGTAACTAATAATGTTTGTGATATGATGACTTTAAAGCAGATTTACGTCAATAAATTTAAGGAACTTGTTAAAAAAGAGCGAGACCACGAAATAAATTTTCATAAAGAAGAAATTAAAAAATTGGGGATAAAACGTGAAAACGTTGGAAGGGCCATTTTAAACTTAAACGGAAAAGTTCTTAGAGAATTCTTTGGAGAATATATTGTAAGGTATGGAAGAAGTGAAAAATTTAAGAAAACCGATATTTCTGTTGGAGATATCGTTTTGATCAGTAAAGGAAACCCACTTCAAAGCGACCTTTTAGGAACAGTAATTGAAATTGGATCAAATCACGTAGATGTTTCGACGGAAATCGTTCCTAAATGGGCTTTAAACGATATAAGACTCGACCTCTACGTAAATGACGTTACATTTAAAAGAATGTTAAATGCACTTGATAAATTTAATAGTACGGATAATCGGCTTATTGATATCATTTTAAGCGTAGATAGTCCACAAAAATCTAAATCAACTGAAATTCGCTTTTTAGACTATCGATTAAACGAATATCAAAAAGAAGCGGTTTTAGAAGCTCTTAGTGCAAGAGATTTATATTTGATACACGGGCCTCCAGGAACTGGAAAAACCAGCACCATTTCTGAAGTAATTTTACAGGAAGCTTTGAGGAAAAACAAAGTCATTGCAACTGCCGATTCAAACATTGCAGTTGATAACATATTATCAAATATTTCAAAACACGAGTCTTTCAAAATTGTTAGAATAGGGCACCCCTCAAGAATTTCTAAAAAATTAATGAAATATTCTTTACAGAACAAAATTACGGAACATCCAAACTACTCAACATTAGTAAAACTAAAAACAGAACTTCAAAAAAACTATGATTTGAGGAAAAATTTCCAAAGACCTGACCCAAAATGGCGAAGAGGAATGAGTAATGATGACATTATCATTTTTTCAAAGCTAAATAAAGATATAAGAGGAATTCCCAAAGAAACCATTAAACAGATGGCAGATTGGGTAATTTGCAGCGAAAATATTGCTAAAACAAAAGAAAATGTCCAAAAATTTGAAAAAAAGCTAATTGACGATATCATATCAACCAGTGATGTTGTTGTTGCTACAAATTCTATGGCAGGAAGCGAGATTTTAGAAGATTACAAATTTGATGTTTGCGTAATCGATGAAGGAAGTCAGTCAACGGAACCATCTTCATTAATCCCAATTGTAAGATCGAGAAAATTAATTATTGCAGGAGATCACAAACAACTTCCACCAACCGTTCTCAGTGATGAATTGGAACTTAAAAAAACACTTTTTGAAAGAATGATTCATGAAAATCCTGAATTTTCAAAGATCCTCCAAGTTCAGTACAGGATGAATGAAAAAATCATGGAATTTTCAAACGAAATGTTCTACGAAAATAAGCTTATTGCACACGAATCTGTAAAATCGCATAATTTACTTGAGATTGTAGAAAATGTTTCAAACGAAGATAATGACATCATAAATGAAAAACCGCTTCAATTTATAAATGTTGATGGAGAAGAACAACAGGATTCATTTAAATCATCATACAACGTTGAAGAAGCCGAAAAGGTATTAGAAATTGTCTCAAAACTTCAAAAATATGAAATTCCGGTAAGTGTAATAACTCCGTACGATGCACAGGTAAAATATATCTCCAAAATGCTAAATACGGATAAAATAGATGTTAAATCCGTTGATGGGTTTCAGGGCCGAGAAAATGAAGTAATAGTGATTTCATTTGTTCGAACTGATAAAATGGGATTTTTAAAAGACCTTAGAAGATTAAACGTTGCAGTTACTCGGGCAAAGCGAAAGTTGATAGTTGTCGGTTCCAAAAATTTATTGATAAAGGACGATGCATACTCTAAATTTTTAAATTGTTTCAATGATAACCAGTAATCAAAAGAAAAGATTGAATATTTCCCGAAATAATTAAATAATACCGCTTTATTCCTTTTATTTTTGCGACCGAATGATTTATATATGATAATCTTTTATTTAGTTTGATAATTATTATTCTCTATTTTGCATAGCTATTTAAAACTCAAAAATTTAAAAAATACGAGAGGTGTCTAGTCTTATGATTAAATCAAGTGCAATACACTCCCCATTCGAAGCTCCAAACACGATTTCCCTTGTTGCAGGAACTGGTGATGCAAACAACCCATTAAATGCTTTCGACATGTCGTTGTTAAAATCTGGTATCGGAAACTTAAACCTGATCAGAATTAGCAGCATTATGCCTCCAAAAGCAGACATTATTCCACTCCCAAAAATACCGCAAGGTTCACTTGTTCCTACCGCATACGGTTACCAGATAAGCGAAGTAAAAGGTGAAACCGTTGCAGCAGGTATCAGCGTTGCAATTCCAAAAGATAAAGAATTATGTGGACTTATCATGGAATACGAATGCGTTGGCGGTAAAAAAGAATGTGAAGATACCGTTAGAAATATGGCTAAAGAAGGTTTCGAAATGAGATGTTGGGAAATTGACGAAATAATCTCAATCGCTTCAGAACACACTGTTGAAAATATCGGATGCGCATTTGCAGCTGCAGCACTCTGGTACAAATAAGATATATAGTTGTAATTTAGAACTATAATAAAAGTTCACATATGTGGGATATTGAAACCATGATTTTAAAAAGAACTGTCCAAAAAAACATAAATTTCAAAAACGCTAAAAGAGGCGAGACCGTTGAAACAGTTAGGAAAACACATCATCCTCGAACTTTGGGGATGCGAGAGTCAAGCCCTGGATGACCAACCAGGCATAGAAAAAATGCTTGTTAATGCAGTAAAAGCATGCGGAGCTACATTAATCTGTGTAAAAACACACAAATTCTCACCCCAGGGGGTAACTGGGGTTGCAGTATTATCTGAAAGCCACATAAGTATTCACACTTGGCCGGAACTTGGATACGCTGCAATGGACGTATTTACCTGCGGGGAACACGTTAAACCTGAGGATACAATCCCAGAAATTGAAAAATTCTTAAAACCTGAGAAAACAGAAGTTATGGATATCAAAAGAGGAATTATTAATGACGGGGAGGTGAAAGAATGAAATTCGATGCATGGTATACGGAACCACAAACTGAAAATTTAAGCCTTTCAACCAAATTAAAAGACATACTTTATGTTGGGCACTCAGAATACCAAGAAATTCAAGTTCTTGACACTTACGAGTTTGGAAGAGTCTTGATTTTAGAAAACACGTACCAAACTACTGAAAGAGATGAATTTATATACCACGAATTGATTTCACACCCTGCACTCTTTACGCACGGAAACCCTAAAAAAGTTCTTGTCATTGGTGGAGGAGATGGCGGATCTGTTAGGGAAGTTTTAAAACATAAAAGCGTTGAAAAAATAGATTTTGTTGAACTCGATGGACAGGTTGTAGAAGTTGCAAAAAAATTCCTTCCAACCTTAAGCTGCGAAATAGACAACGAGAAAGTAAACACGATGATTACGGATGGAATTAAATACGTTGCAGAAACTTCTGAAAAATACGACGTAATCCTCGTAGACTGCCCAGACCCAGTTGGCCCTGCTGCAGGATTATTCGAAAAAGAATTCTACAACAACCTCTACAAATGCTTAAATGATGACGGAATCATGGTTCAACAGACAGAAAGCCCACTTTTACATGAAAAATTGATAAATAAAATCAAAGGACACTTAAAAGATGCTGGCTTTTCAGTAATAAGACCACTCGTATGTAGTATTCCAACATACCCTAGCGGATTTTGGAGCTTTACCTTAGCTTCAAAGAAAAACGATCCATTAAATTCCGATGTTTCAGAAATTGAAACTAAATTAAAAGATATGACTACAAAATACTACGACCAGGACGTTCACAAGGGAGTATTTTTAGCAACACCTAGATACTTAAAAGAATAATTCTTAACTTTTTTATTGTTTTTTTGGTGATAATTCATGTATTTTGAAGATTATTCCAAGTTTCTCACAGCTTATGATACATTTAACGATGCTGATTTTGTTATTTTTGGAATCCCTTTCGATGCTACAACATCATACAAACCAGGCGCAAGATTTGGGCCTGATGAAGTTAGAAACGCTTCATGGGGACTTGAAACATTTAGCCCAATTTTAAAAAAAGATTTAATCGATGTAAAAATTTGCGACAAATACAATCTTTTAATGGAAGGAAATCAGTCTGAAATCATAAATCGGGCATATGGTGCTTCAAAAGATATTTTAGAAGCTAAAAAAATACCTGTAATGATTGGTGGAGAACATTCTGTAACATACCCCGTTGTAAAAGCTGTAAAATCGGTTTATGATGACTTTGCAGTAATTCATTTCGATGCTCACTGCGATTTAAGGGAAGAATACATGGGTAACGAACAGTCCCATGCAAGTGTAATTAGGAGAACTTACGATTTAACAGAAGATATCTTCCAGTTTGGAATTAGAAGTGGCGACCAGGATGAATGGGAATTTGGATGGAAAAATACCAATATTTCAATGGAAATGCCCACAAAAGACGATATCAAAAAGATCAAAGAACTTGAAAAACCAGTTTACGTAACAATCGATATTGATGTACTCGACCCTGCATTTGTACCAGGAACTGGAACTCCAGAACCTTGCGGATTTACACCAAAAGAGCTTATAAACTCACTTTATCTTTTGGAAGAAATTAAAGAAAAAATTGTTGGTTTTGACGTGGTTGAAGTTTCACCTCATTACGACATCGGCAAGATTACATCTGTTACCGCAGCAAAAATCATTCGTGAATTGATACTTACCATAAGCAAATAATACGTCAATATTTTCAAAAATAAGCGTGCATACAAAATCAAATGTTAAAATTTAAATATAAAAATAAACATATCTGTAAAAAGTAAGAATCGTGGTGATAATTTGGTATCTGAAAATGTAATGAAAACTATTGAGGAAATAGAATCACAAATCTCCCAAGATGGTAGATACATAGAACTTGTAACAACTGTCGAATATTTAATCGGCTTAGTTACAGAAGAAAAAAAGGAAACATTTAGGAAAGCTTTAAACGATGCTGAAAACGTTGAAGATGTAAAAGAAGTATTAAATGCTATTAAATTACAGATCGGATCCCAAGGCGCTAAAAAATACCTCGGAATTTAATTAAAAATTTTTTTATTCTATTTTAACTGTTAATTGAGAGTACAATTACTCCGCTTAATATCATTGCAATTCCCGCTATCTGGGTAAATGTTAACTGCTCTTTTAAAAAAATTATTGCCAGAACCGTGGTTATTGCAGGCCCTATTGAAGATAAAGGTACTACAACGCTCGCCTTTCCCTTGTTTAATCCATAATAAAGTGCAAGTGTTCCAAGTATCACAAGAACTGCAGCAATTGCCCCGTAAATTAAAACTTTATTTGGGTAATCGAGTAAATTTCTGCACTTTCCTCCAAATAATATAACACATAAAACAATTCCAACAATATTTACAATGATCCACTGAAGATACGGATCCTCATTTGAAACAACTTTTGCAAAAAAAGTACCTATACCATATAAAACTGCAGCAAGTAGTCCAAGAATTACTCCTTCCATATCCTGCCCCCGAAAAATTAAAAAAAATTAAATTAGATGTTTATTGATTTTGCAGCCCTTACGTTTTCCATTTTCCTGATTTCATCGAGTACCTCATCTGAAATCATGTGGTCAATATCTA
The DNA here is from genome assembly GCF_002945325.1 of Methanococcus maripaludis. Classification (NCBI taxonomy): domain Archaea; kingdom Methanobacteriati; phylum Methanobacteriota; class Methanococci; order Methanococcales; family Methanococcaceae; genus Methanococcus; species Methanococcus maripaludis. Next base: position 1,151,955 of record NZ_CP026606.1, on the reverse strand, counting down.
AAAACATTATGCTGTGTCCTCCAGGCTCTCTTCTTCCAACTTGCATTCCTGCAATGTTTATTCCGTGTTCACCGAGAAGAACTCCAACTTTTCCAACCATTCCGGGTCTGTCGATGTGTTTTATTATACAGATTGTTCCTTCAGGTTTTATATCCATTCTGTACCCATTAATTTCTCTAAACACGACTTCGTTATGTTCAATACTTCCAATTATTGAAATTTCGTCGTTTTCCCCTTTTGCAGAAATTTTTATTGAATTTCCATAGTCGCTTTCAGACATTGTTCCTTCTGCAATTTTTATGTTCCTGCTCTTTGCAATTACTGGTGCATTTACTAAATTAACACCTGCAAGTAATATTGGGGCTAAAATACCTTTTAAAAATGACCTTTTGAGTATTTCAGTCTTTTCTTTTGCAAGACCGCCCATGTAGGTGATTTCTAAAAGTTCTATCGAGTTATCAAGGTACTGTATTGCCATTGAACCCATTTTTTCCGCTAAAACCATGTATGGTTTTAATTTTTTCATTTTTTCAGTTGGAACCATTGGAAGGTTTACAACATTTTCTGCAGATTCCCCTTTTAATATTTTAACCGTTTGTTCCGCAACAATTGTTCCTGCACTCAATTGTGCTTCTTCTGTTGAAGCACCTTGATGTGGAGTTCCGATTAAATTATTAAGTGTTAAAAGAGGGCTTTCTTTTGGAGGTTCTTGTTCGAATACATCGAGAGCTGCTGCTTTGATTTTTCCACTGTTTAATGCATCATAAAGTGCAACTTCGTCGATTAATCCCCCTCTTGCGCAGTTCATGATAACCATGTTGCTTTTCATGAGTGCAATCTGCTCTTTTCCAATCATGTGTTTTGTTTTGGGAGTTAATGGAACGTGAAGTGTTATAAAGTCACTTACAGTACAGAGTTCATCTACAGTTAACAATTTTATTCCAAGTTCTGATGCAACATCTTCTGGAATATATGGATCATATGCAACAATTGTCATTCCAAAAGCTTGAGCTCTTTTTGCTACTTGCTGTCCAATCCTACCAAGACCAACAATTCCGAGCGTTTTTCCGTAAATTTCCATTCCCTTAAATGATTTCCTGTCCCATTTACCGCTTTTAATTGATGCAGTAGCTTGAGGGATATTTCTTGCTGCTGCGAGCATCATACCAAATAAAAGTTCTGCAACTGAAATTGACGATGCATCTGGTGCATTTACCACAACTATTCCTTTTTCTGTTGCTGCATCTAAATCTACGTTATCTACACCAACTCCAGCTCTTGCAATAACTTTTAAATTTTCTGATGCTTCGATAATTTCTCTTGTAGCAGTTGTTCCACTTCTAATTACCAGCGCATCTACATCTTTAATTTTTAATTTTAGCTCTTCAACATTTAACCCAGTTGCAACTTCAACTTCGCCTGCCTGTTTTAATATTTCAACGGCACTTTCATGCAGCGGGTCAGTTATAAGTATTTTTGACATTTAATCACCTAAATGAATACAATTTACTACACATCTCAAATTACACAAAATAATTATGACTAATAATTTAAATAACTACTCGAACTAACCTAACTGATAAATAGCATGATAACAAACTTATAGAAAAATTATGGTGGAATTGATGTACGGAATTTTAGTTTTGGAAGACGGCACAATCATCCGAGGAGAAGGATTTGGCGCAGAATCGGAAGTCCTCGGTGAACTCGTATTTAACACTTCCATGACAGGATACGTTGAAATATTAACTGACCCATCTTACAAAGGCCAGATTATTACAATGACGTATCCTTTAGAAGGAAACTACGGTGTCGAAAAGGAATGGTTTGAAAGCGATGGAATTAAAGCAGAAGGATTCGTTGTAAAAGATATTACTGGAAAAGAACTCGACGAATTTTTAAAAGAATATAATATTCCAGGAATTTCAGGCGTAGACACAAGATACATAACAAGAAAAATAAGATCAAAAGGGGTCATCAGATCACTCTTAAAAACGTCCACCAACCCGATAAGTAAAGATGAAGAAACAGAATTAATCAAAAAAGTAGTAGATTATCCAGATATCTCAGAAATTGACCTTGTTCCTGAAGTGTCAACCAAAGAAACAGTTGAATACAGCGCAGAAGATGAAAAAACCAGATGTGTTCTTATTGACTGCGGTGTAAAACAGAGCATTGTAGACTGCCTAGTTGAAAGAGGATGCAGTGTTGTAAAAGTTCCATACAATTCTAAAGAAGAAGAAATTATATCATACAATCCAGACTTTGTACTTGTGTCAAATGGCCCTGGAGACCCTGAAAACATGACTGAAACAGTAGATACTGTTAAAAACTTAATTGGAACACTTCCAGTTACAGGAATTTGTCTTGGACACCAGATAATTACAATTGCACTTGGTGGAAAAACATACAAATTAAAATTCGGTCACAGGGGCGGAAACCAGCCAGTAAAAGATGTTGAATCGGGAAAAGTATACATCACATCACAAAACCACGGGTTTGCTACTGACGATAAAATAGTTCCGGCAGGTTCTGAATTGATGCACATGAATTTAAACGACGATACCGTTGAAGGAATAAGAAAAATTGAATCAAGTGATCTCAAAAATACCGTATGGAGTGTTCAGTACCACCCAGAAGCGGGTCCTGGACCACATGATGCAAGATTCCTCTTTGATGAAATGGTTGAACTTGGAATTAAATCTAAAGCTGAAAAAGCAAATTAACTTTTTCAAAATATACTACTCTTTTAAAAATTTAAGATAAATCTAAATATTTTATTTTTACGGTAAAATTAAAGGAAAAAACCATGGATAAGGAAGTTAAAACTACTGCTCTTGAATCTTCAATAAAAGCCCTTGATTTAATATATCAAAAAAATGAAATTTCGAAAGAAATTTATGAAAAATTATTGGAACTTCACGAAGTTAGAAACAAGGGTTTTGATGAATTTTTGGCATACTTAAAAAGTGATATAACAAATCAAAACCTAAAAAAAGAAAAAGCAGTTGTTGCATTCAGTGGGGGCGTAGATAGTACTACATCAATAATTGTTGCAAACAAAATTTTTGAAATTTGTGTAGTTACAGTGCGTTCTAAATATATAATGGATGCAAAAACTGAACAGAGTATCCTTGAACTTACAAACTCATTAAATATCTCACATGAATTTATCGATGTGAATTTAGATCCTATTTTTGAAGATACTAAATCTGGAAAATACCACCCCTGCGGAAGATGCCACAGTACTGTTGAAGCTGAAATCTTAAATTACGCTGAAAAAAACGGTATAACCTATATGATATATGGAGATATGCTTTCAATTGGCCATTTATCAATTAAAAAAGTGGATAAAGGAATTAATCGATTAAACATCCTTTCGTTTTTATCAATGGCAAAGGATGAAAGCAGAACTATTTTAAAAGAGTTTAAAATTAATATAAACCAGTCTTACGGATGTCAATTAATTAGAAAAGCGCATAAACACAAAAGCATGCAGAAATTTACAATCCAAAGAATTTTAAGAGAAGTACGGGCCCAAGTAATTACGCCAGAAGAAGGTTTAAAAAATATACTTGATGTAATTAAAATTTAACTACTGTAACGCAATTGAAACTGAAACCCCGTCTTTTTTCATTTTGTTTAAAACAAGGTTTTTCATGTCAAAATCTTTTTCTCGGGTAATTTTTGAAATTCCAAGAATTGCACAAGGCTCACAAACCCCATAAGTTCCAATTGTTTTGAACACGAAATCTGACTTATTTAATGGATATTTTGAATAAATTTCATTTATTTCATCAATTTCAAAGATAAAGAGATTTTTATCAAATCTTTCAGCAGTTTTTAAAATTCCATATTCATCTTTTTTAACCGATACTGTTGAAAATGCATCAATTCTCCATGCAGGAATACCTCGTAAATACAGCGCTTTTTTAACTGCCCAGTAAACCTTGCTTTTTTCGATATTTCTTCTTGAACCCAAACCCAAACTTACAGTTTTTGGTTTTAAAACGATATCATCAACTAAAACGTGGAATTCGTCGTGAAATGATACATTATAAGAATTTAATAACTTTTTAGAAGCTTTCCAAGCTTTTGGAATAGTTAAATCTGGTTTTTCAGATAATACCTTTTTATTTATCAAAAGTATATCTTTTTTAAGCGGATTTTCTAAAAAATAGATTTTTGAGAGTTCATCAATTCCAATTTTTCCATTAACATCTGTTGCAGTTGTTTTTACAACGTTTAAATTCAAGGAATTTCCAATTAAATCTGAAAAATAGTTTCCACCGCCGATATGGTTTGAAAGAAGCGGTACTACGTATTTTTTTGATTCGTCCATTAAAATTACAAAAGGGTCTTTTAATTTATCATCTTGAATTTCTGGAATATATTTTCTTAAAACAATTCCCGATGCCATTATAAAAACAAATCCTGTTTCTTTTCCTGTTATTTCAAAATCTTTTATATTAAAAACTTCGTTATCATAAAAATAGTAATCAAAAACCGATTTTACATCTTTTGCCAGTTTTTCGGCATTTTCAGTAATGTAAACAATTTTTATCATCATAACCCCAAAGATGAAATTTCAAAAATAAAAAATTTAAAGAAGTTTTGCAGCAACTTCTTTTGCTTGCTCCCTTTTTTCTTTTAAATCAGTCATAAATTCGACTAATTTTTGGTAGCATTCTTTTTTACAGGTTCCGCAAGTTAATTCCCCGCTTTTACACTGTTCATATAATTTTTTAAGTTCTTTATCGTCTTCTATTAAGTGGTAGGTGTATAACTCATATACTACACACTCTTCAGGAACTCCACCAAGTTTTTTCTGCTCTTCAAGAGTCTCCCGCCCACCAGTTTTACATGACATGACTTTTTTCTTAAATGACTTTGTTGGTTCATCTGAAAGATATATCGCAGTTTCAGGTTTTGATGAACTCATTTTTCCGCCCAAAAGACCAGTTATAAACCTGTGGTAGGTTGATGACGGTGCAATGAATTTAAAATCTTTATATCTTCCAGCAATGTCTCTTGTAAGTCTTATGTGTGGATCTTGGTCAATTCCAACAGGAACTACTACTGGAACCTTTTTTTCAAGCTGCGGGTGGAGTATATCTGCAACCTGAACAACAGGTGCAAAAACGTGCCCTATATTTGTTTCACCGCTAAATCCATAAATTCCTTTCATTTCAGTGAAATTTACACGTTTAGAAAGGCGCATTGCAAGGTCTTTTACTGTTTCATTTTTTGATTGCAAATAAACATGGATTTTTTCTGGATCAAGTCCTAAAGCAATATAGTTTGTAATGTATTCTTCTATTGCAAGCTTTTTGGTGGTTTCAAAATCCATTCCTCTTGCCCAGTAGGCTTCTAAATCGGCAATTGGAATATATATGTCTGCACCATATTTTTGGTAGTACAAAAGCTGGTCGACAACCATTTTATGTCCAAAATGCATTTTTCCAGAGGGCATCATTCCGGAAACTACCGTAAAATCTTTTCCGTTGTTCATTGCGTCTGCAATTTTTTGAAAATCCCTATGGCCAAACACAATCCCTCTTTTCATAAAGTTGTGCGGTTCTTTCAACGTTTTTACAATTTCTGAAATTGGATTTACGCCAAATTGCTCCATCGTCTTTTTATAATCCAAATCATCTGAAACATCCCAAGGAGTAATCAATATTTCACCTTAATTAAATTAAATAAATTATTCATAAGTTTCGGGTAGTTTTGCAGCGGTTTTGTGGCATTCTGATAAGCCTAATGCAGCTACTGCACCGATTATTCCGCCGTCACCAGTAACTTCTATAATTTCAATGTTGTTTCTCATTGCAACCATTTTGGCCTCGTTTATAGGAACCATTTCCCGTTTAGCTTTCATGGTGTACAATTTCATACTCTGTGAAGGAGTAAGTCCACGGTAAATTGCAATTGCAGTTTTTTCTGAAAGTGTTTTCTCTTTTAAAAGTTTTTCAATTTCTTTTCCAATTTTATATTTGTATTCCGGGTAAATTGCGAAGGTGAGTGCAATCGATACGCAATTTTGTGTTTTATTTGGATTTCCAGGGAATAATTGAGTTATCGTGTGATCTATGTAAAATCCCATTTTAGATTCTTCGATCAAGTTTCCTATCTCATTTGCTAAAACCCAAGTTGCACCTTCTTCTTTAGTATCCGTATCGTCTATTCCAACGGTTATTTTTTCCATTTTTGGAGTCTGAATCATTCCTCTTCCAAGTTTTGAACCGCCACCTTTTTCGATTAATTCAGCAGCAACTACATTTTCGGCATTTTTCCTAAGTTCAATTCCAACCCCTGCACCCGCAAGACCTGCGTAAACAATGTGAACATTGCCATCTTTTAGATACACTTCCTCAATTCCTGCTGCACTAATTGAGGGAACAAGATTAAGATCATTTTTTCCATTTTTTAAAATGAAATGATGCTTATTTCCATTTCTCCATGATGAAACAATTACTGGAGAGGTTCTTTGGTACTGGTACATCAGCCATTCTGAACCGCTTGGACAGGGGTGTTCCTCTACAAGTTCTGTTAACCCGAGTTCTTCATCAACCATTGCTATAATCTTTTTATAAGATACATAATCAGTCATTTTCTCACCATTTAGGCATCACGTTCTTCAAGATACCTTGTAATTTCTTCGTAAATTAAATCAAATAAATCTTTTTCGTAGTTGGATATTTTTTTATCGATATCCGTTCTTGAAAGAGCGTAGTTTAAAATTATTAATTCGAGCTCTCTTTCAATGCCTCGTAATTTCCTGTCGAGTCCGACCATTCTATTGTATATATCCCATTTTAATGAATTATCAACCGAAATATTTAAATTTTTCAACTTGTGAAGGCAGTTTGTCAACTCGTCGTAATTTGAAATTTTTTTATGTGCATGTAATTTTCTAAGATGAGTTTCAAGATCGTTTAATTTATGAGTGTATGCTCTTAATTCATTATCTAAAAACTGTATTTCACGAACATTTACAAGATCGCGATCCAAATCTTTTAGCGTCTCCTCTAAAATACATATTTCGTTATACATTCCCACATAATTTTTAAAAACATCCTTTAATTTTGAACTTTCGTCAAATTGAGGATCTTTTAAAAGAATGAGTTCCGCGAGTTTTTTTAACTTTTTGTTGTATTCTGCCATAGTTTCACTTGGTCGAATATTAAAATTTAAAATTATTGAGTTGTAAATATTTTAAATATTATTTAACATGCCGTATATTTACCAAAACACCATGTGTTGCTTTTTTCATCTCTTTTCCGCTCATTAAAGCTCGTCCAACACCTAAAACTTCATTATCTTTCACGATAACTACTTCGTCATTTACTGAAACGGCTTCATCAGCATCTTTAAATCCTGGAGCAAATAATGATCCCTTTTTAACATTAAAGTCAACTTCTACCCAGTTTGTTTTACCGAGAAGTTCCCCACCTTGTGAAGTTAAAACAAAAAGGCCATTATCATTAATTGATGCCAATTGAACCGTATTTTTGCCTTCTTTTATGAAAAATTTAACATGCCTTCCTTTTATCATTACATCTTCTGGCAAGAAGTTCTTTCCAAGCTGGAATTTTGCAAGTTCTTGATAATTGTGAAGTCTCTGTGCACGTTTTGATTTTGAGTCAGCTGTTTGATCCAATTCTTTTAAGATATTTTTCAGATTTTTTAACGAATTGTCAGATGTTGGATTCCCGTCTGAAGAAATTATGTAATCTTCATCGATATCCAAAATTTCGAGATAGTGTTCTGGAAGATGTGCTATTATCTTTACTTCTTCAAATTTAGATTTTGCGATTTCGATGTAGTTTTTCAGATATTTGTTTATAAACCCAATCTCATCAGCACTCCATTCCCCAGTTACCGGAATATCGTAATCGACAAGCCTTTCAAGTGCTCTTGGAACTACGCCGTAAGGTGAAGTTAAAATCAATTCTTCTACAGGCATTCTTACTGAATTAATTGCATTTATGAAGAACTGGTGGCTTTTTGAATAGGAATATGGTTTTTTTGATGAACACGGCAAAAGTATGATTACATTTGTATATGGCTCGTAATTTTTTGCCCTTTCGATGTATTTTTGAACTTCTGGAATTTTTGTCTCATCAATTGTTACAATTATTTTGTTGGACTTTGAAATCGGAATATTTGTAAGTTCAGGTTTAAACCGCCTGTAATTTGATCGCAAATAAGGGTTTGAAATCGTGGTTTCCTCTACGAGATTTCTTAACGAACCTGATTCGATACAGAATTTTACTTCTTCTAAAACCTGATCGATTATAGATTCGTTGAACGTTTTTAAACTTTCAAAATCTTCTTCTGATTTTATAAGTCTGTTTTTACTAAATTTGTAACCCTGTGCTGCATAGTAGCTTGCAGATGAATAATCAAAATAATCTGCTCCCATATAAACGAGTAATGGAATTTCAGAAGGCATTGCACCTGGAACATATATTCCCGAATTTGGAGAAATCATTTCCCTTACTTTTGGAATAATTTCAATCATTTCTCTTCTTTTTATTATCTGTCGAAGGTCAGATATCACATAAACGTCCATATTTTCTTCGATATCGATTAAATCAGCATATTTTCCAGCATTTATTATCTGGTAGCTTAATTCGCTTTTTCTTACATATTCTGATTTATTTAATTTTACGAGCTCTTCTGCAACTTCCCTTGGTGCATCAAACGGAATTTTTAGCGTTTTTAGTGGTGGAACGTTTATATCAAACTCGATTATTTTTGGAGTGGTCGAAAAAGAATTTGATTCGTGTTTTTCCTTGCAAATTCTTCCTATATCATATAATATCGGCTCTAACATCTAAACACCTTTAAATAAAAAATCAAAATTACGAAAATCTGGTTGAACTTTTAAAGTTAAAATATATTCTTCTACATTATTAAGCTATCCTAAGGGCTATTTGGTAGGTTACAAGTACTTCTACAAATGCCGCAACTACAAATAATAATACAGAAACTAAAAAAATCCGTAAAGAATCTTTAAAATAATCAGCATAATGTTTTTCTTTTCTAAATTTCTTTATTATACTCATTGAAAGTACCAGACCTGATGTAGCTGCCAGAATGAGTGCTGGAATTTCAAAAATACCGTGAGGCCCGATTAAAAGTATAAATTCTAAGGGATTCGTCAAATAAAAAACATATGCCAAAAGATATGAATTTACGGCGATATTTATAAGTGCAAAAAACATAATGATATATGTAAAAGCTGCAACAAAGAGGTTATTTGCCAAAATTATTGCAATTATTTCAAATGGACCTTTATTTTCTATTGAAAAACTCTGAACTTTTATTTTAAATGATTCGTACATCAAATCTCCGAAATAACGGAATTGGAACATGTCATAGTAAATAAATACGTAAGAAAATAAAAATGTTGCCAGAAATATGGTCGAAACTAAGTAAATTGTATTTTTATGCCTTTTTAGTGCATCAAAAATCTCTAAAATTTCGTAAACTTCTTTACTCATGGTACCCGGGCGTGATATTGTGACTGAATCTTTAAAAAATAAATGCAATTCATCGAATAAAAACATGTTGGAAAGTGATGTTGTCAAACTTTTATCAAATTTGGGCGTTAATTTTGACAATATGCTAAAATGCGGAATGTACATGTGTATCTGCGATGAATCTGAAAAAAAAGAAATAGAAACTAAATTTTTGGAAATTATGAAAAAACAGATAAAAAATCCAAATGTATCTACTCTTTTAATATCTGCAATAGTTATGGATGAAAGAGGAAGAAATGGTGGCCTTCCCTTTGATTACGATAGCGATCCGACTTACGTTTACGCAGATGAAGTTATAGGAATGGCAATTGCAAATGAAATCGCGGGAACCAAAGCTACATTTAATTTCAAGTGGTACGATGCAAAAAAACCAGGTGTAATTGGAAAACTCGACAAAGATGGCTACATGTTTTTAGATGACGCTGTTGCAGGATTTGTTGCGGGTTGCATGTCAAAAGTTTTTGAATAATTTGTTAATTTTAAAACAATATCTTTTTTTAATACATCTAACAATAATATATAACAAAATAATTTCAAAGAACGGGAAATCCATGGAAATTGAAAGACTCTACAAAAAAATAGTCGAATTAAGAGATAATGATTCTGATAAATTTCAGGTGCTTTCAAAGCATATTCAGTCAATGCCTGACGATATGTTTGAATATATCTTAAAAAGACTTGAAAAACAGATTGAAATTGTAAAAAAATACGAAATTGAAATAAGGCCCGCGATAGATCCATTTGTTTCTTCGGAACTTGGAATATACCGAAGACTTGATGATTTAGAACTTGGTGAACTTTTAGATTATCCAGAATGCTGTGTAAAATCTTTTTCCGAAACTGCAAGGTATGGAATAGATTCTGAACATTTAAAAGAAATTGAAAATATGGAATTTGATGAAGAAACTTACGCCGTTATTCTTCCATCAGGATTTATTCCTTGCAGTATCAATTGCAAAAAAGCCATAGCGAATAAATTAATTGGGAAAATAGATAAAAAAACTTATGATAAACTTTTGAAGATGGAAGAAGAACTTTTTATAGAATTGCCCCATTATCACGGTGCTTATGATGAATATTTCGAAAAAATAATTGTAAAAAAGTAAAAAAAGGTAAATTTTATGTATATTATAGTTGCAGGAATGGGCAGAGTTGGAATTTCACTTGCAAAGTCGCTTTCAGGTAAAGGGCACGATTTAGTAATACTGGATCAAAACAAAAAAACATGTGAAGAAGTTGCAGGCGAAATCGATGCTCTGGTAATTAACGGGGACTGTACCAAAACAAAGTCTCTTGAAAATGCAGGAATTGAAGATGCCGATATATTTATTGCTGTTACCGGAAATCAAGAAATTAATTTAATCAGCGGATTAATTGCAAAAAAATTCAACGTTTCGAAAACTATCGCAAGAGTAAGTGAGCCAGATTACAAGGACGTATTTGAAAGCCTTGGAATTGGAGTTGTAATCAGTCCAGAACTTGTTGCAGCAAATTATATCGAAAAATTAATTGATAGACCTGGAGTTGTAGACCTTGCAATCGTTGGAAGGGGAGATGCAGAGATTTTAGAGCTTCTAATTCCTCCAACGTCAAAAGTTGCAGATAAAAAAATTAGGGAACTTGGCGGAACAAAAGACTATGTTATAATCGCGATTTACGAAGGAAACGAATTAAAAATCCCTGATGGAAGTACTGAATTAAAAGCGTACGATAGAATTTTAATTTTAGCTAAAACAGACTCATTAGATGAAGTTAGAAAAGTATTTTCAAGCGAAAACAAGGAATAATTTAAAAATTAAAAATAACTTTTTTAAAATTTATTTTAGGTAATTAATACAGTAATCTGCAATTTTTTCGGGAACATTTACAAAATTCATCATTCCCCGAAACTGCGGTGTGATGTTTGCTTCTAAAATATAATTTTTATCGTTTGAAATTAATACATCAATTCCAACAATATCGGCACCCAATTTTTTTACAGAATCTAAAACCATGTCTTCAACTTCGTTTGATAGTTTAAATTCCTTTATTTCTGCACCAAGTGAATAATTTGCTTTCCAACTATTTTTTGGAATTCTTTCCATCGATCCGATGATTTCATTATTCACCAAAAAAACCCGTATGTCATGGATATATGGGACAAATTCCTGAACAAAAAGTTCATTTTTTTCATTTTTTTCAAAAACTTCAACAAACTCAGATTTTGAAGTTACTTTCAAAACTCCATCCCCGTATCCGCCATAAATTGGCTTTAAAACGCAGGGGTATCCAAAATTATTATCGATTTTATCAAAAATTTCAGAAATGTCTTTTGAGTAGGTTAAAAATGATTTTGGAGATACTTTTTTTAATTTTAAATAGGTAAGATACTTATTTTGACACGTTTGAATGGTTTCAGCCGAATTTATAACTGGAATATCTTTTGAAATGTCTTTTAAAGCATAAATGCCCTCGATTAAAAAATCTCGCTCAACTCTTGATAATATCAAATCAAAATCATAACTTTCAGAACCTAAAAACACATTTAAAGGGCCTATAAATTCAACACTGCATCTTTTTTTAAGTTCTTCAAAAATCATTGTATTTTCGGGCGTTTTTTTGTGGGCTAATATTCCAATCTTCATAAAAATCCCTAAATTTTATTTTGTACTTCATTTTATAATTTCAACATTTATTGATTCTAAATCTCCGCCCATTATGTAGGATAATTTTATTTTAACAGTTCCCGTCTTTAATTCACCATTTATTGGAATTACAAGCGGTGGATTTAACATAGGGCTTGATCCAGAAATAAGATTTTCTTTTAATTTAGTATAAGTGTTCAATCTTACAGCAGGATTTTTTACGTCTTCTTTTAAATCAAATTCGAGTAAATATTCGACATCTTCATCATTTACCCGATAAAAATTAATTGTATCGTAAACAATCTCGTTTGAAACTTCTTCAGATGTTACTTCTTCATCGTAGTAAATGTGGCCCATTTTTGATTTTACTATTTGGGCGGAATTATAAACTTCTTCTGGGATTATTATTCCCCCTTCTTTTAAAAGCCCCTTTTCAATTATCGAATTTAAAACAGGAACCTGTGGTTCGGTAATTAATCCTGTGTCTAAAAGTTCTGCAATTACCACATCTGCTTTTTCGGAAAATGGATAGTATGCTGCATCATCCTCGATAACAGTGATATTCTCAAAATTATTTTCATTTATATTTTCTCTTGTATATTCTGTCGTTATTGGGTCCAATTCTACTGCATAAACGTGCTTTGCATTTTTCGCTGCAATCATTGCAAGAATTCCGCTTCCAGTCCCAAGATCAAATACAATGTCCCCAGGTTTTACGGAAGTTTCAACTGCTTCTTTAAATACTGAAACCCGTTCATCATCCAAAAGCATGCTGTAGTGCCACTGAGGTACAGACAATTTTAATTCCACTAATACCACCAGAATTTTAGTTTAAAAATGAATATCTGTAATTATATATTAAACATGTGTTGTGAAAATTGTGTGTGAAAATAAAAAAAAGGAATTTCATAAATTCAGTTTTGATTTATTCAAATCTCAAATAATATTCCCCAAATGTAATGTCAGAATAAAGTTCGTTTTTTGATTTCATTTTTTGAATTTTCTTGGAGATTTCATTTAAAAAAGCCGTTACTTTTAGCCCCTCTTCCAAATTTTTAGGAATTACAAATATTTTTCCATTTGGCCCAATGTCTTTTATATAACCCCCACTTGCAATTATTTCATTTTTACGAATTATTTCAAAATTTAACATGGCCACCCCGCCCAAAAAACCTTGTTATACCTATTAAATCATTTTATCGGAAATTAAAAACTAAAATAGCGTTATTTTAAACCGCTAATTAAAATTATGAATTTTATCAATATATAAAGATATAATTAAATCGAAATGAAGAATAAGATAAATCATCTTTCCAAAAATTTCTTAAGATACCTCATCCAAAACATTGTAAATACAAATTGTAAATCCTTAAAAGGATTGACTAAAAAGATATTTTGGTGCCATTATGGAAAAATTAGTAGTTACTGTTGATGAATTAAAAAAAATGGTAAGAAATAACGAAGAAGATAAAATTGATGAAGTTGAAGTCGTAACAGCGGGCACTTGCGGAATAATGTCTGGAACTTTAGGTATATTCCATATACCCATCGGTGAATCATTTAAAAAAGCCGAAAAATTCTATTTAAATGGAATTGAAGGATATCCTGGGCCTTGCCCTAATGAATTTTTAGGTAGTGTTGACTGCACAATTTATGGGACAAAACATTTCAAAAATTACGGTGGCGGTTTTTTATTTAAAGACCTAATTTCTGGAAAAGAAGTTGAAGCCGTAGTTGAATCCGATGGCAAAACGTACAAAAAAATGATAACTCTAAAAGACATGCCGACCGCAAAACTTATTGGTACCAGAAATGCATTTAAAAATTATGTGGCGTTAACAAACACGGGCAAACCCGTAAATACAATATTTCATAGAAAAATGTTAAAATCGGGAGAAGCTTCTTTTTCAGGCTGTGGTGAATTAAACCCGCTTCAAAACATGAATTCTGATGAAAAATATATTACTGGAAAAAAAATACTTGTAAATGGAGCTGATGGCCTTATTTTAGGATATGGTACCAGATCATCAAAAGAAAAACCAAACATGATGATTTCTGCAGATATGCATGAAATGGACGAATATTATATCGGAGGATTTACAACATCTGCAGGTGTAGAGATTTTTAATACCATTGCTGTTCCAATCGAAGTGAACGAAAAAAATAAAGAATATTTAAAGACGCTTGATTCTGAAATAGAACTTCCATTAACAAACGTATTTGGAAGAACGAGTCTTGGCAGTGGAAAATATTCTGAAGTATGGGAAAAAGCAGACTTAAGGCCTAAAGTTGATATTAACAGGTGCAGGGTTTGTGATTCTTGTGAAGCTCAAAAAATGTGCCCAACAAATGCAATTGTAAGACTCGACCATTTGGGAAAAAGAACACTGCCAAATGAAAACTGCTTTGGATGCGGAGTATGTGTTGATTCGTGTGCTTATGGAGTATACCAGATGGATAGAAAAAGTATCATGGGAATTCCAATAACCTGCAGGCAGTCGGATAGAGTTAGAGCACTAAAACTTGCAAAAGAACTTAAAAAACGAATTGAAAAAGAAGAATTTAAAATTTAAGATTTACTTTAAAATTAAAAATAATTATTCATTATTTTCAGTACCTGCATTTTCTTCCAAAATACTTTCTTTTTTAGATAAATAATAATTTGAATAGCTTCTGTATCCAAATACCGTCAAAAACATCTGTAAAAACGGCATTGCAAGTACGATAAGGGCTATTGCGACCATTAAAAATACATTTTGTGTAAATATTCCAATTAGTACTGGGATTAATAGTACAATAATCACTGGAATGACCACCAATATCGAAACAAGCGCTACTGCAACAATTACAAGTATATATTCTATTGATATTTTTGAAACTACTTCTTTTAAATCAAAAAATCCCATGAATTCCTTTTTATCTACGAAATTAATCGTTGCAAGGGTTATGTAAAGTGCTTCAATTGCTGAAAGTACAAAAGATACCAAATTCATGAATACGTTAAAAATCAACACGTTTGAATAACCATCATTTAACATCAAAAGTATAACAAATGGCGCTGTGACTATAAGGCTTATTATTCCAAATAGCAGTTGAAGAATAAAAATTCCGAAGAAAAAATGCGCCCCTTTACTTAATAGCCCTTTAAAATCTTCCCATTCTGGAAGTTCAAAGCTTCCTTCAAGAGTATTTTCAATTACTTTCATATAGTATCCATAAATAAAAGCAGTAAAGACTACTCCAATCGTTGCAACTATAAAACCCACTAAAATTCCGCCAAGAGAAGTAAATAATGCAAGTTCTGGTGCAATATCCAATAAAGAAGGAATTACACTTGCAAACATTATTAAAAGTCCCAATATTATTCCGCCAATCGAAATTAATTGGAAAACTCCCCCTACAAATATCTTTTTCGGATCTGACCATGCAAACTGTAGCGGATCCTTAATGTACCGTTCAAAAAACATTTTTCCAACCACCCGCGATGTTATTATAATTTAATTTTGATATAGTTATTAAATTATTTTTCTTCTCGCATATCTAGGTAAGTATTATTTTATATTTTGGAGGGGTAATTTTGGTTGAAAAATCGACGGAATATAGGAAAACCAAAATTCTGGTTACTATGGGGCCATCTCTTGAAGGAACTTTTGAAAAAAGTCTTGAATTTATTGATGGAATTCGCTTTAACATGTCCCACGCAAACATAGAAAGTATTGAAAAATATCTTGATACTTTAAATGAAAAAAATATTGCAAAACTCATGGATTTAAAGGGAAACAAGATTAGAATAAAAAAATCAAATTTTTCAGAACTCATTGAAAATCAGGTTGTAAAACTTGGAAAAGATATTCTAATTTCATATATTCCAGAATGTATTAAAAAGGGCCAAAACATTCTGATTAATGATGGAAAAATAAAATTAATCGTTGAAAGTGTTGAAAAAGATATAACTGCACGTGTTTTAGTTGGGGGACACATAAAAGAAAAAATGGGAGTAAACTTTCCAGAAGGGTGTTTTCCAAACGATTTAACGGATGAAGATATAAAAAACGTGAAATTTGCAGTTGAAAATGAATTTGAATACATTGCACTATCTTTCGTTAGAAGTGAAACGGATATTTTGAATTTAAAAAATTTAATTAAAGAATATTCTGGAAATTGTTCGGTTATTGCAAAAATTGAAACCAAAGAAGGATTGAAAAATATTGATGAGATTTTAAATCATTCAGATGGAGTAATGATTGCAAGAGGAGATCTTGGAGTTGAAGTTGCCATTGAATATTTGCCGATAATTCAAAAAAATATCATAAAACTTGCAAATGAAAAAGGAAAGCTTGTAATTACGGCAACACAGATGCTTGACTCGATGGTGAATAATCCTTATCCAACAAGAGCAGAAGTTACAGATGTTGCAAATGCAATATTTGATGGAACTGACTGTTTAATGCTTTCAAATGAAACCACAATTGGAAAATATCCAATTGATTCAATAAAAACTCTCGATAATATTGCAAAAGTATCAGAAGGAGATATTTCAAAATTCAAACAAGAAATAGAGTTTGAAGAACATTCAATATATTCCGGAATTGCCTACGCAGTTGAAGCTCTTTCAAAAAAATTAAATCCAAAAATAGTGATTACCCCAACAACATCGGGAAAAACTCCGCTCAGAATTTCAAAATTCCGGTTTAGTTCACCAATTATTGCACTTGCTCCTGAAAATATAGTTTTTAGAAAATTAAGACTTGTTTGGGGAGTAATTCCTAAAAAAATTGATGAAATAGGAGATGTTGATGAAGTACTTGAAATATCTAAAAAAATTGCGAAAAATATAATTGGTAGCGGGATTTACGTTGTAACGCTTGGGCACCCAAAAGGCGAGAAAAAAACAAACGTTATAAAAGTTGAGAGCATATAATCAAATAACAGCTGAAAAAAGGAGATTTAAATGCACCCTACAAAAACACTCCACGGAGCAAAATCCAAATTACTGAATGGTAAAAAACTCGTTGTAGCAGTTACTTCATCGATTGCCGCGATTGAAGCACCAAAAATGATGAGAGAATTAATCAGACACGGTGCTGAAGTTTACTGCATAATGACAGAAGAAACAAAGGATATCGTTGGAAAATACTCATTTGAATTTGGATGCGGAAACGAAGTAATGGATAAAATTACTGGAAAAATTGAACATGTCGATTTATACAACAAATGCGATGGAATGATAGTTTTTCCTGCAACTGCAAATATAATATCCAAAATTTCACTAAATATTGCAGATAACATTGTAAACACGACTGCAATGATGTTTTTAGAAAAAAAGCCAATTATAATTGCTCCATCAATGCACCAGAATATGCTTGATACCGTTAAGCCCCACATAAAAAACCTTTCTGAAAAAAATAATGTTTTTGTAATGGGCTCGAAAATGGAAGAAGAAAAAGCAAAAGCAATTTCAATTGATGAAGTTTCAAAGCTTGCAATTGATGTGTTTTCCGATAAAAAAGAAGAAAGAAAAAAAGTACTTATTTTATCAGGCGGAACTGCTGAACCAATTGATAAAGTCAGAGTAATTACAAACCTTTCGTCTGGAAAAACCGGTGTTTCACTTGCAGAAGAATTTTGTAAGAACAATTACAACGTTGAAGTGATAAAAGGACTTGGAAAAGATGTTCCATATTATATAAAATCAGAAAACGTGATCACTTCAGAAGAAATGCTTAAAAAAGCTCTTGAACTTGGGGAAAATGCAGATATAATTATTTCATGTGCCGCAATTTCAGATTATGCTCCTGAAACTAATTTTGAAGGAAAATTAAGTTCAGATATAAAAACACAAGTTATAAATTTAAAACAAACTCCCAAAGTGTTGGATGAACTTAGAAAAAAATTCCCTCAAAAAATCATTGTGGGATATAAAGCAGAATACGGGACAAATTTAGATGAATTAACGGAAAAAGCGAAAATAAGGCTTGAAAAATATAATTTAGATATAATTGTTGCAAACGACCTTTCAAAACATTATTTTGGCGACGACTCAAACGAAGTTTTGATTATCGATAAAGAAAAAGCTTTGAAAGTTTCAGGAAGTAAAGATGAAATATCTAAAAAAATTGTTGAAATGGTAAATAATCTCTAAAGGGATAATTTGGAATATAAAGATGAAATTGGAGTTATTGGTATTGATGATGCGCCGTTTAACAAGTCTGATAAAGAAGCGCTGATTATTGGAACTTACATGAGGGGTAACAAAATAGTCGATGAAATATTGTTTAAAAAAATAGAAAAGGACGGATTTGATTCGACTGAACATATTTTGAAAATTGTAAAAGATAAACATTTTACAAAAATAAATGCCATTTTTTTAGACGGCGTTACTTTTGGCGGTTTTAATATTGCAGATATTGTTAAAATTTACAATGAAACAAAAATTCCGGTAATTGCAGTTATGGAAAAAGAGCCTGATCTTTTAAAAATGAAATCTGCTTTAAAAAAATATTTTTTTGATTTTCCTGAAAAAATTGAAATGTTGGAATCATTTCCAAAACCTGAACCTTTTGAAAATATATTCATTCAGTGTATCGGGATAAGTTTTGAAGATGCATGCAAAGTAATCAAAAAAACAAGGCTTAGAAGTAAAATTCCAGAATGTCTTAGAATTTCGCATATTGTTGGAAGGGGATTTTTGAATATTGACTAAAAGACTTTTTTATAATGGGCAAAAAAGCACCTGAACTATGTCTGGTATATAACTATTCCCAAAATTATTTTTAAGTAAAAAAAGAAAATTATTAAAATATAAAAAAAGAAGGAGGCTTTTTTTATGCCAGATTTTGGACATCCCTTTGCAGGAGTTGCAAAAGACAGAAAATTAACTGATGAGGAATTAATTCGTTCTATACGTTTTATGATCGCAGCTGAATATGAAGCAATACAGCTCTATATGCAGTTAGCAGAATCAACCGATAACGAACTTGCTATTGAGGTCTTAAAGGATATAGCTGATGAGGAAAGAGTACATGCTGGAGAGTTCTTAAGACTTTTAAAAGAGCTTAGCCCAGATGAAGAAAAATTCTATGCCGAAGGTGCAGAAGAAGTTGAGGAAGAAATTGAAAAGCTAAAAAATAAATGAAGTGAATATTAATAGTAAATATCATTTAAAGAGCCCTTTTGGGCCCTTTAATATTAGCATTTTATATGAAAAAATTTAAATTCTAAAATTAATTCCAAAATGCCTTAAAATTTCACATATTATTGGAAGATGATTTTTGAATATTGACTAAAAAGCTTTTTTATAAAAAATTGGGAATTATTAATGGTTATTTTCTTTTTAAAGGCAATTAATGCCCTTGTTTTCCAAAATCAAATAAAAAAATATTAATAATAGTTTTTTCATATTCTTTCTGTCTATATAATAAGTACGGAGGAATAACATGGAACTAAACGGTGTAGTAATTGAAGATACATTCGCAGAAGGATTCCCGATCTGGGTTTCAAGAGTATTAATCACAGCAGCAACAGAAAGATTAGCAAAAGCAGCTGCAACTGAAGCAACAGGATTTGCATGCTCAGTTATCATGTGCCCAGCTGAAGCAGGTATTGAAAAATACGTATCACCTGCAGAAACACCTGACGGAAGACCGGGATACATTATTGAAATCTGTCACCCTAAAAAAGCAGAAATCGAACACCAATTATTAGAAAGAATCGGACAGTGTGTATTAACAGCCCCAACAACAGCAGTATTCAACGCAATGGGCGAAGATGCTACAGAAGAATTAAAAGTTGGTTTCAAATTAAAATACTTCGGCGACGGATACGAGAAAAAAGTAAAATGCGAAGAATGCGGAAAAACACTTTACTCAATTCCAATCATGGGCGGAGACTTCCTCATTGAAAGTAAACTTGGAATTAAAAAAGGAGTTGCAGGAGGTAACTTCTTCATTATGGCTGAAAACAACATGGCTGCATTAATGGCTGCAGAAGCTGCAGTTGACGCAATCAGCGAAGTTGAAAAAACAATTACACCATTTACCGGGGGAATTGTAGCTTCAGGAAGTAAAGTAGGATACACAAACCCTAAATACAGCTTCATGGCTGCAACAACAAACGAAAAAATGTGCCCTACGTTAAAAGAAACTGTTGAAGGAACAGAAATTCCAGCAGATGTTAACGGGGTTTATGAAATCGTTATCGACGGTATCGACGAAGCTTCAGTTGCTGCTGCTATGAAAGCAGGAATTAAAGCTGCAGTAACAATTCCCGGCGTTAAAAAAATCACTGCTGGAAACTACGGTGGAAAATTAGGTCCTTACCAAATAAAATTACAAGAATTATTCTAATTCTTTTTAACTACTTTTATTTTTTACATAATTACAATTTACACGACTATTTAATCAGGAGGTTTTATTTTGAAACCAAAAAAAGCTCTTTGTAAGGACGTCCTTGCAGAATTTACGCTGAATAAATCATTTAATACGTACAGGGGAAAAATCGTAAAATGCGATTTTAATGGGTTAATTGAAGGGGTGGTGATGTTAAATAAAAAAAATCATCACTATTTTTATCCGCTTAGTGCATTGCACATGGTAAAACCTTTAAAATGCATTCCAACAAATATTCTGCCAAAAACTTCGCTTCCAACGAATCCAAAAGAGATTCATTCAAAAGAAGCACTTTCAAGAATCGTTGGCAGGACTTTAAAAGTATGTTATGATAACCCTAAAACTTCATACTTAGGAAGACTTTTAGGATTTACAAGGGGAATTTTTTCATGGACCCTTGTTCTTGAAATATACGGGGAAGTTTTTATTTTGATAAATCCTGATTACATTTCATATTATGGAACAAAATGGAGATTGCCAAGAAATAATCCGCCTTTTAAGTCCCCTGCACTTATGAATCTTACAAAAACAACAATGTACCTTAAAAAATGTCTTTTAGAGGAAGTAACCCTCGAAATGGACTATCCACGAATAAATATAGACGATAAAGCATTTGTTTATCCACAAGGTATAACTTCAAAAGATGAACACTTGAAAAGACAGGTTTCTGGATTTTTAAAAGAACAGGGTTTAAGATTTTAAAATAAAAAAATTAAAAAAGTTATCCAATGTAGCTTAAATCATCTTGATGTTGTGGAGCCTGCATTCCTTGCTCCTGCATCTGCACTTTTTCTATGAATTTTTCCATTTCTTTTGCTCTTTCATCGAGTTTTTTCATATCGATTTCAAACCCGATTGCTTTGGAAAGCATTTCAAGTACATTTCCAGCAGATTTTGGGTCAACCAAATATCCTGGAGTTTCGCCCATTAAACAAATTCCTTTAATTCCTTTTAATTTTGAAAATTTAAGCATTAAACCTGCTGCACCGATAATACTTCCCCCATCAGTTCTGAATTCTGCACCAAGTTCCTTGTGCTGTTCTGAAAGTTCTTTTGAAGTGGATGCAACGTAAACTTTTAATTCGTCTGAAATTTTTCCAATTCCAAATCCGCCAAGTGTGTATGTTTTTGTAGCTCCGTATTTCATTCCAATATCCACAATTTTCTCTGAAAGAACGTACTGCCCTTTTGGAGATAATGCTTGGGTATTTCCAAGAACAATTACCATTGGAACCGGTTCTTTTACAATGTAAAATTCGTTTTTCATGTATTCAATTGTTCCATCGTCTTTTACAACGATTTGAGGTGGAAAATCATCGCAGTATAATTCAAGAACCTTTTCACCGTTAAATTCTTCAACGATGTGTTCTGCGGCTACTCTTCCAACGTGACCGATTCCAGGAAGTCCTTCAATTAAAACCGCATCTTTTAAAGGTTCTGCATCGATTAATTTATTCTCAATAATTTTTACCATTCTATCGCCATAAATCCATTTAATTAGTTTTTAAACAATGTTTTATAATTTTTTGCATATTTTCTGAATAATATAATCTTTTCTTCTGAAAGGTTTAATAAATGCATTATTTTCTTTGATATATAGTTTTCCCCAAATAATAAAGACATTGCGCTTGTAAAGTTTTTAGGGCTGTGTTCACGTGCCTTATCGAAATCTATAATGTAAACTCCTTTTTTTGAAACCATAACATGCTTTCCACCCTGAATTTCGGTGTGATCAATTTTATGGAGATCTAACCGAAGACACTGCCTTAAAGTTTCTTCAATTACATACAAGAGTTCTTCCGGAGTCAAATTATCAATGCAATCTTTTAGCATTTCCCCATCAACATATTCCATTACCATGTGGTTTTCCGAATACTCGTAAACTTTTGGACCTACCCCAAATTCATTGGTTTTTTTCAAGATTCTTCCTTCGTTTGGAATTGTAACTTTTGGAGCGTCGATTCTTGGAATTTTTACTGCTAAAATAATATGATTTCCATTTTCATCCACGTATTTATCACTAAATGCTTTGAAAACTACGCCCCTGTGCCCTTTTCCAACGTACTCTGTAAATACAATATATTCTGAAAGATTTTTTAAGATTTCCCAGTCAAAAAGCTTTGAAGAAATAGCATTAAGTCCTTCAATATCCATTTTAAAATCTAAATTGGTCATATTTGCACCAAAACTGTTCTAAATAGTCTCAATATTCACGTTCCTGCGATAAGGATTAATTAATAAATTATATATATCAAAATTAATATGTTAACTTTAAGGAGGGATACGATGGACAATATTGTTTACGTTGGAAACAAAGGCGTAATGAACTACGTGCTTGCAGTGATTACTCAATTTAACTCCGAAAATGCCCAGGAAGTAATAGTAAAAGCGAGGGGCAAGGCAATCAGCAGGGCTGTTGATGTTGAAGAAATGGTTAGAAAAAGATTCATGCCTGAAATCAAAATTAAAGAAATAAATTTGGGAACTGACCATATACAAGGAGAAGATGGAAAGTCCATTAACGTATCCACAATCGAAATAATTCTTTTTAAATAATTTTTAAAATATTTTATTAAAAATTTAAAATCCAATTAGATATTTAAAATATCATTTAATTCAATTAATGACTGTTCTCCGGTTTCCATATTTTTCAAAGATACTTTTCCAGTCATAATATCATTTTCACCGACAATCAGCACTTTTTTGATGTTTTTCGTGTTTGCATAGTTGAGTGCTTTATTTAATTTTCTTCCCATTAAATCTACTTCTACTGATTTTCCGGAGTCCCTTAATGTTTTTGCGATTTTCAAACATTCTTTTAAAAGCATTTCACTGCTTTTAACCGGAACTACAAATATTGATTCGTTTTCAACTTCAAAGTCGTCAATATTTAACATAATCCTGTCAAAACCATAAGCAAAACCAACTGCAGGGCTTGGTTCACCTTCGAAGAGTTCAATTAAATTATCGTACCTTCCGCCACCACAAACCTGTCTTGCACCTTCTTTTTTACCGTAAACTTCAAAGACCATTCCGGTGTAGTAGTCAAGTCCTCTTGCAATTCCAAAGTTTATAACGTAATCATGAGGTACAAATTCAAGGATGCTGTCAAGATTTTCTAAAGCAGCTACTGAACTTTCAAAATCGGCTAATTTTTCCTTTAATATTGGAATTACTTCTTTTCCGCCTTTTAAATCTAAAACTTCAAATACTTTTTTAGAAATTTCAATGTTTTTTTCAGATTCGATTCTACCCAGGGCAGATTTTAAACCATCCATGTCTTCTTTATCGATTAGACGTCTTATTTCGTTTCCTTCGTCGTCTGAAAGATTGTATTTTTCAAAAACACCTTTTAAAACACCTAAATGCCCAATGTGTATTTCAAAATCCATGTTAATTTCTTTTAAACCTTCTATTGCCATATTTACAACTTCGGCATCTGCGATTGGCTTTTTACTTCCGATTAACTCCGAACCCATCTGCCAAAATTCCCTATATCTTCCAGCTTGTGGATTTTCGTATCTAAAACAGTTCGTAAAGTAGTAGAGTTTTACCGGTTTTGGCGTGTTTTTAAATTCATTTATGTAAAACCTTGCAACTGAGGATGTCAACTCAGGCCTTAAACCCATTTCTCGGTCCCCGTGGTCCCTAAATACAAAAAGCTGTGTTCTAATTTCATCGCCAGTTTTTTTGGAGAGTAATTCAAAACTTTCAAATGTAGGCGTATTTATTTCAGAAAAATTGTAGCTATCAAAAACTTTCCTTAGTTTTTTTTCTATTGTTTTCCTTTTTTTCATTTCTTCAGGTAAAAAATCCCGGGTTCCTTTGGGTTTTTGAAACATTAAACATCATCTCTAACAAATTTAAATGCGTAAATTTTAAATTATATATCTAAATGAAAAAAGTAAAAATTATTGTTTTTCGATTGGTTCATCGCTTAATATTTTGTTTATATCTTCTTCCATCATGTGTCCTTTAACGGTAACGTTAACTTTTTTAACGCCTTCAAGATCTGCTACAACCTGTTTTGCGCCACCTGCCATGTGAATTACACTCATACATCCTGGGTTTGTAGGAGTTAATGTAAATGAAACGTTTCCTTCGTCATCAGTTTCCACGTCAGTTATAAGTCCCATATCAACAATGCTGATGCCCATGTGCGGGTCTGCTACCTGTTTTAACGCATTCAATACATCATCTTTAGAAACCATAAATTTCACCTTTTTTAGAAAATAACATAAGTTAAATTTCTTTTTATATAAATCTGTATTATTAGATTTAATAAAAAAAGCAAAGATTATGGAGTTAATCTCTGCCTGTCTCTTGGGAATAAAACACATTCTCTAATGTTGTCCTGTGCGGTTAAAACCATTGCAAATCTGTCAGCACCAAGTCCCCATCCTGCGTGTGGAGGCATACCGTATTTGAATGCTTCAAGGTATGTTTCAAATGAATCTGGATTCAGACCCATGTTTGAAATATTTTGAACTAAAAGGTCGTATTTGTGAACCCTTTGAGCTCCGGATGATATTTCAAGTTCTTTGTACATTAAGTCAAATGCTTTACAGACTTTGTTGTCGTGTTTGTGTGGTAGGGTGTAAAATGGTCTTGTCTGTGTTGGCCATTCTGTAATAAAGTAAAGGCCACCCATTTCATCACCAACAGCTCTTTCTGCTGCTCTTGATAAATCTTCTCCCCATTCGATTTCTACGCCTTTTGCAATTGCAATATCGATTGCTTCGGTGTAAGTTACTTTATCAAATGTTTTTTCAGGAATTTCCCAGTTTAATTCTAAAAGTTCTATTTCATTAGGTCTGTTGTATTCGATATCGCTGTAGCAGTTGTAAACTACTTTTTCAAGCATTGCCATAGCATCTTTTTCGTTTACAAATGACATTTCTGAGTCGATTGAAATTGCTTCGTTTAAGTGTCTTCTTGTGTTGTGTTCTTCTGCCCTGAAAATCTGTGCAATTTCAAATACTTTGTCAAATCCACCTGCCATCATCATCTGTTTGTAAAGCTGTGGGCTTTGACCTAAAAATGCCTCTTTTTCAAAGTATGAAATAGGGAATAATTCAGTTCCACCTTCTGTTGCACTTGCAACTAATTTTGGAGTATTTACTTCAATAAATCCTTCATCTGCAAATGTTTTTCTAATTGATTTCAACATTTCAGACCTTATTTTAAATATTGCCTGAATTTTAGGTCTTCTAATATCTAAAAACCTTTTGTCAAGCCTTGTATCGATTTCTGCAGAAACTTTTTCTGAAGGATCGAGTGGAAGCGGTGCATCGGCTTTATTTAATACCCTTATTTCGATAGGGATTACTTCAAATCCTTTTGGAGCTTTTTCGTTTGCAACAACTTTTCCTTTGATTGCAACTATATCTTCTTTTCCTAATTTTTTTGCAATCTCAAATGTTTCTTCATCGACTTTTTGTTTTGGGACTACGGCCTGAATTGTTCCTGCCCTGTCTCTCAAAATTACAAATGCTAATTTTCCAAGCGCCCTTATGGAGTGAACCCAGCCCATTAAAGTAACTTCCTGACCGTCCATTTCAGGGATTACATCTTTTGAGTAGTGTGATCTTCTCCAATCTGCGATTAAATACACCATTTCACCTTACAATATAGATTTATTCTTCGTTGATTCGTTCGTAAACATTAACAAAACTAATGATTATTATGGTATTTATACTGTAATGTAGAGTATAGCGCATATTATAAAATATTTTTCAATAGTTTAGTTTATTTCATTTTAAAATCGTTTTGATTAAAATTAATGTAAAAAAATAAAAAAACTTGGGATTATTTATTTGGATAAATTATCTCTTTTTCAGTGATTATTCCAGTAATGAGTTCTGGAGGAGTGCAATCAAATGCAAAATTGTATGCAGAAACCCCTTCTGCCACAATCCGTACATTATCAATATGTGTTACTTCGGATTCATCTCGCTCTTCGATAACAATATCTTCTAATTTGCTTTCAAAATCAAATGTAGAATACGGTGCTGCAACGTAAAAAGGAATATTATGGTATTTTGCAAGTATTGCAAGCGAATACGTTCCAATTTTATTAAAAACGTGATAATCGGAAAGAATCCTGTCAGCACCAACTATTATCTTGTCAACAAGCCCTTTACTCATCATGAAACCTGCAGTATTGTCACATATCGCTTTTACAAGAATATTTTCATAATTTAATTCAAAACAGGTTAATTTTGCACCCTGAAGTCTTGGTCTTGTTTCGTCAGATAATACATTAATTTTTTTTCCGTTGTAGTGTGCAAATCTAATTACACTTAAAGCTGTACCGTAAGCAGATGTTGCAAGTGCTCCGGCATTACAGTGCGTTAAAATAGTATCGCAATCATCAATTAAAACTTCTCCAATTTCCCCGATTTTTCTGCAAAGTTCTATATCTTCTTCATGGATTAATTTAGCTTCTTTTAGTAGTGATTTTCCAGAGTTTTTTGCAGTAATAATTTTTTCAAGTGCCCAAAACAGATTTACTGCAGTTGGTCGTGTTTCTTTTAATTCAAGATATGCTTTATCCATATCTTCCCCATTTAATTCAGCTAAAGCCATTCCGTAAGCTGCCGCAACGCCTATTGCTGGAGCTCCTCTGACAACCATGTCTTTTATTGCAAAACATACATCTTTGTAATTTTTGCATTCAAAATATACTAATTCATTTGGTAATTTCCTTTGATCGATTAATACAAGCGTTTTTTCCGAATCGTTCCAAATTATAGGCCTTAAATCTTTGTTCAAAATCTCACCATTATAAATACGTCGAAGATAGTAAAAATAATTAACCTCAAATGAGTATTTAATTTATGCACTTTCGTTAAAATGTAAACTATTTAAGCACAGTTATTTAAAATTCCTCCAGAATACCTCGGGTGAATCATATGAAATTTGTAAAAGAATTGATTAGTCGCAGTGATGCTAAAAATAAAGTTTTTGAAAAATTTGAAGAAATATTAGAGGATAAATTTGAAAATATTGAAATAAATAAAGCATTTGGTAAAATCTGCTTTGAAAATGTTCATGCTCCCTGCAATATCCCGATGTTTAATCGTTCAGCAATGGACGGCTATGCAGTGATTGCAGAAGATACCTTTGGAGCGTCACAGACAAACCCGATTATCTTAAATTTAGTTAAAACTGATTCGATAAACGAAGAAGAAATTTACAGGCTTTCAACTGGCATGAAACTTCCAGAAAATTCAAATGCAGTTGTAATGAAAGAATACACTAAAGAATACGATTCTTTCGTTGAGATATATTCAGGAGTTCACCCAAATGAAAATGTATCCCGAATCGGAGAAGACGTGAAAACTGGAGATCTTATTATTAAAAAAGGAGAGGTAATTACTCCTTACCACGTTGCCCTTATTTCATCGCTTGGAATAAAAAAAATAAAGTGTTACTCTTTAAAAATTGGAGTTATTGCAACAGGGGATGAATTACTTGATATTGAAGACCTTGAAAGTGTTGAACAGCTTGAAAAAACAGCAATGATTGTTAATTCAAATTCTATGATGATTTCAGATCTTGTAAAAGAAACGGGTTTATCCCCGACAGCCTATAGAAAAGTTCCAGACAACCGTGAAGAACTTGAAAAAGCAATAAAAAAAGTGCTTTTGGAAAATGATGTTGTAATTACAACAGGGGGAACGTCTGTAGGAGATAGGGACTACACAATCGAGATAATTAAAAAAATTGGCAATATAATTTTCCATGGCGTTCAGATAAGGCCTGGGCGTCCCGTTGGCTTTGCAGAAGCGGAAATTGATGGTAAAAAGAAACTTTTATTCGTTCTTTCAGGGTATCCTGTTGCGTCAGCAGTACAGTTTGAACTCTTTATTGCAAATTATTTCAAACCTCGAAAATCGGTTAAACTTCAAATAAATCGAAATATTGCATCTTCCCTTGGCAGAACTGATATTGTAAGGGTAAAACTTATAGAAAGTGAAGGATTCACCAAAATTGAGCCATTAAGAATAACTGGAAGCGGAGTTTTATCATCTATGACTAAAGCAGACGGATACTTAATGATAAAAGAAAATATTGAAGGATATGAAAAGGACGAATTCGTTGAAGTTTACTTGTTTTAATCAGGTGGTCTTATGAATTATCTGTTAATTCTTCTGTTTTTTACAATCGGACTTTTTTCAGGATTTTATATAAAATCAAATAGGATTTACAGTACTTTTCCAATAATACTTATTTTTAACATTATAATTTATGAAGCGTACCTGCTACACATGTTAAACAGTAGCCTTGTGTACAGCCTCCCGCTTGGAAATATGGGACCATATATTCTTGCAAATAATATTTCAGTAGTAATTGTCAGCGCATTTGGGTTTTTCATTGGAGTTGTTTTAAAAGTGTTAACTGGTAATTCATACGGTAGATCTTAAAATTAATTAAAAATTAAATTCAAAAAAGTAAGATAATAATTAAACTCCAAGGAGTGCGAGGAGTGCTCCAATGAGTCCAAGAACTGTTGCAAATAATGAAACTGGGTAAACCTGCCTGAATGTAAATACTGGTGTGTATGCACTAACTACTGCAGAAATTATCGGGAATATCAACGCTACTGCAAAGTTCATTACTATCGTAATCGGGTTTAATATATCTGGTGCAATTCCCAAGTAAAGAGTTGCAAACAAGCTTCCAAGGGTTATCATTAAAAGTTCTTTTACGCTTAAGTAAAGTGCCCTGTATTTTCCAGAGTATTCCATCGTAGGGCCTTCTATAACGTCCGCCTTCGTGTGCATTATTGAAAATGGGTAGTCTTTCGTCATAATTATATATCCAATAATGTATGCTAAAGCTCCAAATAATCCGCCTAAAGTAAATAAAAAACTATTTCCTATTAAATTATTCAAAAATATCGATTTATGAGGTATAAATGGAAGTAAAGTTGCTAAATAAAATGGAAATGATCCAACAGTTATCATTTTAAATGCCCTTACTGCCGAAAGCTGCCCCAAAGTTATTTTTATAGTTTTTAAGTATCCACTGCCCTTACATTCATCAATGAACGGCATTCGAATTCCCATTACTGTTGAAGCAAGTGAACCCATTATAATGTAGCCCATTTCCTCAATTTTTAAAAGACCGATTATACCAATCTCGTTTGAAAGAACGTGGAAATGTACAACAGTAGTTAATGCCAAAACCATCCATACTATGATAAAACTTAATAAAGGCATGAATTTGAAGAGTTTTGGAAGATCTGAAACCGGTTCTTTTGCTTCTTTGTATAAATACTTAAATATCGCCCAAAAACCCGGAGAAGATATGGATGGACCTTTTCTTTGCTGAATTCTTGCCTGGATTTTTCTTTGAATTCCTGGGATCCATGTAGATATTGCAAAAGCTATTAATGGAATTCCAATCATTGAAAGGATAATTTCAAACGTTTCCAGTGTTAAAATATTTTCAAACATAATTATCTCCTCATCCATTCAAGATTTTTGGCAACGCTTTTACAATTCCCGTGATAACGTCCTCAGGTCTTGGTGGGCATCCTGGAACTTTTATGTCAACAGGGATTATATTTTCAACAGGACCATCAATAAATGTGGAAGTTCCCAAATCTGCACCAATATTATTGTAAACACCGCCCATCAACGCACAGGCCCCTGCAGCAACTACGGCTTTTGGTTCAGGAATTTCATCATATATTTTTTTAAGTGATGCAGAAACTGCCTTTGTAACACAGCCAGTTACTACCAAAACATCTGCTTCTCTTGGATTCCACGTTAAAAATACGTTGTACTGCTCTGCATCATAAAATGGAGATAAAACACAGTTTACAACTTCAATATCGCAACCATTACATCCGCCAGTATAAACAAGCATGACGTGAATATTTTTCTTTCTTGAAAGCTCTTTTAACATGACTACACCTTACACTTTTGAGTTCGCTTTCTTTTCCCGCTTAACGATTCCTGAAATGTTAATTGAAAGTATTTTAGCAATCTTTGATAGCTGTTCTTCAGGAATTTCGATCGGTTTTTCCAGTAATTTTGAAAGATCTACTAAAACAATGTCTTCCCCAACGTGCCTTGGGTGAATTGGAGATACTTCATTAAATAAGGCAAATACAGGACAGAAATCATGACAGTATAAACAGTATACGCATTTATCATAGTCTATTTTTGGAATTGCTTCTTTGGAATAAGTTTCAGTAATTTTAACAGGTTCTACAGGTATCATTTCGATAGCATTTGTAGGACATGCGTTTTTACATCCTCCGCATCCAATACAGATTTCAGAAAATACTGAACTAGGAAGTTCAATACCTTTTAAAATCTCTGCTGTCATCTCTTTTGATGTGTATCTATCGCTTCCGAGAATTATTCGTTCCAGATTCTCGTAAAAACCAGAAATAAACACTTTTGTAAGTCCTTTTAACGTCATGATTATCCCTTTGCTTAAATTATTTGGTTTTTTCATTCCATGTTCTGTAGATTCTTATAGCTCTTGTAGGACAGATGTTAACACATGCTGAACAGTATTCGCAACGTTCAGTAGTTATTTCACCCTTATCTATTGCATCGTTTGGACAGATTATAGTGCAGAGCCCACATTTTACACAGTAGCCGTCATCCACCCGTATGTATGAATTTTCAGGATCCACAACTTTTTTGTATCCTGACGTATTTTCAATAACGTCCCTTGGACAGTGTATTGCACATTTTTCGCAGAGTACACAGTTATCATTAAAAATAACTTCGGAATGAACCTTATTTCCACTGAAATTTAAACTATCAATTTTTACTGTTATTGCATCGTTTGGACAGACCATTGAACAGGTTCCACATGCAATACATTCTTTTTTGTCAATTGAAGTGAATTTTGACCTTTCTTTAATAGAGATTGCATCTTCTGGACATTCTTTAATACATACCTCGCAGAGTACGCATCCGCCGTCAACAAATCCTCCTTTATTTATTCTAACTCCCTGCGGGCACTCTTTAACGCAGGTGTTGCACAAAGTACAGGTTTTTGGATCGTAGAGTATTTTTCCGTTCTCAAATCTTAAAGCATTTGAAGGACATTTATCAACACAAAGACCGCAGTTTATACAGTGTTTTTCAGGGTTTGCTTTTACGTCTTCTTTTGTTTTTACAACTTTAAATTCAGAAATTTCTAAAGCATCTTTAGGACACTTTGAAATACAGTTTCCGCAGAGTATGCAGTTTTCAGTAACTTCACCGTATTTTATTGCATCAACAGGACATACTTCATTACAAATATTACATCTTGTACATCCGTCAACTATTTCTGCTTCGATAATCGTGTCTTTAGGACATACGTAAATACATTTTCCGCATTCTACGCACTTTTCAGAATCTATTGAAATCGAATGCCTTAACATTCTTTCAGTAGGTTTTACAATTTTTACGTGTTTTTGTTCAGGGAATTCGTAAGTTTTACCCATCATTTTAAAAATTGTAGAATATCTTTCCATTAACATTTTATTTTTGGTATTTTTAAGGCTGCTCGGGTCAAAGTAAAGTCTTGCATTATAAGGACATTCAGTAGTACAGAGCCCGCACATTACGCACATTCCCGTAGGATAAGCTTTTCCAGTTGAATCTTCCCTTATATCAATTATATCGATAGGACACGCATTTTTACAGATCCCGCATCCAGTACAGAGTTTTCTGTTAACGTAGTATCCGCCATATTCGTTTTTCTTAATTGCGCCGGTCGGACATTCTTTTGCACAGGTTCCACAAGTAATGCAAGAAAATGCCTTACCATCAATCATTTTTATTGCATTTGTCGGGCAAACTTCCATGCATTTTGAAATTTCCTTGCTTTTACAGTTTTCACATTCTTCGTAAGTCCTGCATTTTTTGATGTCTGTTACTATCATATTATCGCCCGGAAATACCTTTAATTCCACTACCGATTAAAATTCCTACAATTCCTGAGAAAAATATGTGTGAAAATGGTATTGATTCATAATAAGGCGTTGGGCCCATTAAATACGAGATAATTAATGCTCCAAGTAACCATAAAATTACGTTATTTTTATTTTCTATTTTTAATCCCAAAAGAAGACCAACTAAAACGCCGATAATGGCCACAAAATTCAAATTTAAAGTCATGATTTGATTGAGTGCTAAATTGTACATTGTATCACCGACTATTCCCTGACGATGTAGTCTTTAACTACCTTTTCACCAGTTAATAGGAATGTAATTGTTGAAAGACCTGCTAAAACCTTTAAACCTACTGCAATATTCAAATAAGGAATAATTCCAGTATTTTCAAGTCCTGAAGGGGATAAAAATACAGGATATCCAAATAAATCTCCAAAATTAAAGAGATAATACCCTGAAACAATTATTCCAAGAACCCCTAAAGACATGAATAATATCGCTCCGAAAGATTCTAAAGACTCTAAAAAGTGGTGTTTAAATTTAATTGGAGTTTTTGATCCAAATGCAACGATGCTTAAAATATATGCTGCTGCAATTAAAGAACCACCCTGAAATCCTCCACCTGGAGTTATGTGCCCGCCCAATATTATGGAAATTCCCAAAGCCATTAATAATATACTGAAAGGCATTGCTAAAACTTTAATTATTGAAGTAAATCCAATTTCAGTATCGGATTCTGGTTTAGAGTCTGAATAAACTTCTTTTAAAAATTCTGTTTCGAATAATCCTCTTCCAAAAACCATTCCGGTAACTAAAACAGAAGTTACAAGAATCATACATTCTCCAAGAGTGTCAAAACCTCGCCAGTCGAACAGAACTGCCGTTATTAAGTTTGGAACGATATAATTTTGAGTGTAGATATAATTTACACCCTCTACGGCATTTATATTAAATAATGAATAGATTATTGCCGATCCAAAAAATACAAATGACAGAAAAACTGCAATTTCTCTTTTTTGAGTCATTTTACCACCTTATCTGGCAAAGTAAATAACCATCGTCAGAATTCCTGAAAACATCGAAAGCCAGAAAAGCTGGTTATTTACATCGTTTGAATTTTCTTTTTGAAATTTGAATATTAATGGCATCCAGGAGTACGCTAAACCGATTACTGAGAGTCCAATCAGCACCATCAAAAGATTTCCATATACCCTAAAAATTAAAAATAAAGACAGGATTAAAAATCCGTAAAGCGTAAATTCAGCTGTTAAAACTGCACCAACAGAAATTCCGTCTCCGTGGTTTTGTTCGTCCATTTCTTTTTTGAAATCGCCGTAAGTCATTTTATCACCAAATTAGACTATAAAGTCCATACCCTTCCAATTTCGTTTGCAAATGGATAAATTATGTCTGTTGCAAGGTTTGGGAATATACCTAAAAGTATGCACAAAAATGTTAAAACCGCAAGTGAAAATACCGCGTATTTTGAAGGTTTTGCTTTTTTGTATTCTTCAAGCTGTTCCTGACTGCAAGGCTTTAAGTAAATTAAGTAAAATGCCTTCATCATTGATACAAACGTTCCGATACTCACAAGAATCATAATTATTGCAAGTTCAGGCATATTTACATTCATTGCAGCTTCTGCTAACAATAATTTACTCTGGAATCCGTTGAATGGAGGTACACCGCTGATTGCAAGTTTTGCGCATAAAACCATGAATGCAGTTGCTGGAATTACTGGAAGAAGACCACCAAGTTTGTTTAAATTTCCTGCATTTCTTCTTTCAACTATGTGGGCACCTAAAAACAGCGCGCTTTTATAGATGACGTGGTTTATTGCGTGAAATATTCCTGCAACAATTCCTAACGGAGTTCCAAGTGCAATCCCTGCTGCAACATAGCCACCCTGACTTATCGCGTGGTATGCAAGCAGTTTTTTATAGTCAGTTTGTAAAAGCGCCATTACAACTCCGAAAACCATCCCTAAAACGGAAAGTCCGATTAAAACTCCGTGTGCACTTGCAAAATAAGAAAGTCCACCAAATAACTTGAAAATTACAAGCAATAATGCAACCAGTACGAATTTTGAGTATGTCTGGAGCATTGCAGCAATATAAGGTTTTGCTCTTGCGTAAATATCTGCTTTTACCGTGTGGAACGGTGGAAGACCGCTACCGTAACAGAGCCCGATAATAAGCATTAAAAGCCCACCATATATCGTTGGAGTTGCTGGATTGTTTAAAAGGAAATTGTGCATATCTGTGATATTTAAAGTTCCAGTTGCCGCCAAAAGCATTGAAACCCCAAGTAAAAGAATTGAACCTGCAAAATTACCAAGTATTAAATATCTAAAAGCAGATCTATACGCTTTTTCGGTACCTGATGCGATAACAAGTCCAGTTTGTGCAATTGCAGCTATTTCGTAAAATACATAGATATTAAAGAGGTCATCTGCCATAACTACTGCTGAAACACTCGCTAACCCCATTAACATTAAAGCTACAAAAAGACCGCTTGACTTTTTTTCTCCGAGTCCGGTTATCAACACTAAAGATCCGATTAACATTATAACGGTGATAATAAGCTGTTTCACTGGAGTATAAAAGTAAGATATTCCTGAAATAAGCCCATTTTCTAAACCGTGGGCTCCGAAGTTATAAATTCCATACGATCCAATAAATGGAAGTGCTAACAATAGAATAGCCATAATAAGTGTCATTGGCCTGATTAGTTTATCTTTCCCGTTAAGATAATTGAATATGATGGCCACGAACATAGGAAAAACTACAATCAGGGGAAGTAAGTTCATTGAGCTCACCGTTTGAATTAAATCGTTAATCTTCTTTCAATATTTCTGAAGATTTTAATGTTTTGTATTTTTTGTAGAACACTATTGAAAGTCCGAGCATTATCGCAAGCATTGAGGCCTCAATAACGATATTTGTAAGAACAAGCGCTTGTGGAAGTGGATAGCTTGCAAGAGTTGAAAACAGTGCAAATTCCATTTCTGGTGCTTTAATAGGAACTATTCCGCCAGTGTATCCTATTGCAATCAGTGTCAAATTTACGCCATTTCCAAGCGCAGAAAGTGCGATAATTTTTTTCAGAACATTGTCAACAAAGAAAGTCCCATATAACCCAATAACAATTAAAATACCTGCAGTTATAAAGGAAGCAAGTTGTAAATCCATATTACCACCGTTAGGGACCAAAAAACTCGATTTAAAATGCTAAATTTAAAAATCCTCTTAATCTATCATTAATTATAATGATAAATACCTTTAAAAAACTAAATATATATAGATTATGGTACATTTATGTTCATGATAATTTTGGTGAAATTATGGCCGTAACAGTCGAGAATTTAACAAAACGGTATGGAGAAAAGGTTGCTCTTGATAACGTTAGTTTTGACGTTAAAAAAGGAGATATATTGGGCATTATCGGAAAATCAGGTGCTGGAAAAACAACACTGATAAAGATACTTCGAGGAGTTGAAAGTTTTGACGAAGGAAAAATCGAAGTTTGTGGAAAAACTGAAAATTTAAGAGAAATTACTGCAATTCACCTTCAGAGAAATTTTGCTTTGTGGGCAGAACCTGCAATATATAATATTATCAGAAAACTCTACGCAGTTAGAACTGATTCAGACGAAGGACTCCCTTTAGAAGAAGAAATGGAAGAATATAGGAAAGATGCTACGGAAATTTTAAAATTAGTCGGATTAGAACATAAAAAAGATGCTTACTCAAATATTTTAAGTGGCGGGGAAAAACAAAGACTAATTTTAGGACGGCAACTTGCAAAAATTTACGCAAAAGGCGGTGACGGAGTACTTTTACTTGATGAACCTGCAACAATGGCATGCCCTGCTTCAAAACAGATTCTTTTAGATGTTTTAAAAAATATAAACGAAAAATTGGGCGTTACGATAATTGTAACTTCACACCTTCCAGAAATTCATAAATACTTATGTAAATCCTGCATTTTAATTGAAAACGGAAAAATAGTAATGAGGGATACTCCGCAAAACGTAGTTGACGAATTTTTAAAAGATATGGTTGAAACGTATGATAGAACGTCTAAACCAACTGAAAAAACAATTGTAGAAGTTGAAGATGCGTCTAAAAGATATTATGTTGTAAACGGCGGAGAAACACTCAATTTAAAAGATATTTCTTTTGAAGTTAAAGAAAAAGAGATTTTATCAATCCTCGGCCCAAGTGGAACCGGAAAATCCGTAATTCTCAGACTTCTTGCAGGACTTGAAGCACCTGACAAAGGAGTAGTTAAACTCGAAGGAATCGATTTAAAAGATTTCGGATGGAATCGGATGAATTTACGACGAAAAATCGGAATTATGCACCAAGAATTTTCCCTTGCACATTACTTAACAGTAAATGAACTTTTAAAATATAGACTCGGTGTAAAAAGTATTGAAACCGTTGAAAGTGCAAAATTAAAAGCTGCTGAACTTGGAATTTCTCCAAAAATGGTTGATGGGCTCTACCAGCTTTTAGACCTTCCAGAAACTGAAATGAGAAACAAGCTTGATAAAATCGGAATTTCTGAAATGGTTGTAAGACAGCTTTTCCCGGCAAAACAAGTTGAATACGATGCTAATGACCTTTTAGATGCACTAGACTTAAATAAAGAAACTTTAAACAAAAAACCAACAGAATTAAGTGGTGGGGAAAAAGTAAGAGTTGCAATGGCGCTCCAGTTGGCATTAGAACCAGATATATTATTGTTAGATGAGCCATTTGGAGATCTCGACCCTTTAACACTCAGAGAAGTCTCAAATTATCTCAAAAAGATAAATGATACCGTTGGAACCACGATTATACTAATAAGCCACCACGTTGAGTTAATAAAAGAGATAAGTGACCGTGCAATATTAATTGATGAAGGAAAACTCTTAATGGATGGAAATCCAGAAGAAATCTGCGAAAAATTTATTGAAAGAAGTAATTCAAAGTTTATGAACCAATAAACTTATTTAATAATTTTTTCTGAAAACCTAACAAAAATATAGCCAAATATTATTCCAAGAACCATTCCTCCAAGCACGTCGTGTGGATAATGCACTCCAACGTAAACCCTGCTAAATGCAACTAAAAATGCCCATAAAAGCATTAACATTATTTCAAATGCTTTTTTTGAACTTATTATTTTTGAATTTTTAATATTTCTTGTAAAAATTATCCAAAATCCAAATGCAAGCGTTGTATGCCCGCTTGGGAATGATGGCTGTGTTCCCATATTTTTTAAAAGAATTACTCCTTCAATCATTTCGTAAGGTCTTGGCTCGCTTACTCCATATTTTACAGCAAATACTAGAATGGATAAAAGAAACATTGCAAATAAAACTTGGATTAACACTTTTTTATCATTTTTAAATGAAAGATAAGAAATCAACAAAATCGAAATGTATACTGTGTCACTTATAAAAATAGTCAAAAAATCAAAAAAGGGGTTTGTAACTCCCGAATTTACTAAATAAAATAAATCAATATCCGTTTTTTGTAAAGTTTTTATTAACATTAAAATTTCACCAAATTTCAATAACCATTTTTCCAAAACCAATATCTAAATTACCGGTCACAATATAAAAATAAAATATTGTCCCCTAAATATTTATTAAATGGCATCTATAATGTTAATTTTAATCTTTTTGTATTTTGATAATTTCTAAGGGGAAGCTCATGAAAAAAATGGTCATATTTTCAGTCCTTTTGGTAATAACCTCGTGCGCATGTATTTCATCTGATTCTAATCCAACTACATTGAAAGAGGGAGTATTGACTGTAGGAGTGTTTAAATACGTACCACCAGCAGTTTACGAAGAAAATGGCGAATTAAAAGGTTATGAAGTTGATTTAATTTCAGAAATTGCAAAAAGAATGGATTTGAAAGTGGAATACAAAGAATACAGGTTTTCCGATCTTTTAAATGCTGTGGCAAATAATGAAGTTGACTGCGCAATATCTGATCTTGCAGTAACTCCTGAAAGAGAAAAAATCGTTTCGTTTAGCAGGGCCTATTCAAAAACTGACATAATTCTTGTGATACCTAAAGACAGCGACATTGAAAAATTAACAGATATCGTAGGACAGAAAGTTGGTGTAACAGCAGGAACTATCGATGATGATAAATCATCTGAACTTTTAAAAAGCATTGATTTTCAAGTTTGCAGATATGCCACCCATGATGAATTATATGATGCATTAGAGAGCGGAAATGTCGATGCAATAATAAGCGAAAAAAATAACTTTGATACTGTTCAAAATTCAGGCATAAAATGTTTAAATGAACCAATTGCAACCATTTACTCAGGAATTGCAGTTAATAAAAACAATAAAGAACTTAAATCAAAAATTAATGATATAATCCTCGAACTTGAACAAGAAGGTTATTTTAACCAGTGATTATTTTAAAACAGGCCAATTATCAGGCACTACTGATCTTTTAATTTTTTTCTTTTTTGAAACTCTAAAAAAATAAAATTTAGAGAGTTATTTTAAAATATAAAATGTACTGCAAATTACATTAATAAGTTTCCAATTGCAAGTACGATCATCATGCCCATTAATGCGAGGTGGGACGAATATATTCCCGTAGTTTGGTACTGGGTCTTTATAATGTTACAAATGGTTCCGCAAACGGTTATTGGCGCTAAAATCTGGAATAAGATTGCCAAGTAAAATACTATCGTATTTGAAGTTAAGAACGTTCCAATAGTGAGTATAAATGCCAAAATTAAAGCTATAAAGTGAGGCATTAATCTCATTCCGCTCATTCTAAATGTTGCAAATCCAGAAAGCATTGAACCAAAAATTAAAGCTAAAGATACAAGCATTATTTCATTTGACATATTTTCACCTTAATTATAACCATACTGGCCTTGCATTTGGTTTTGAAAGAAATCTAAAGAATGTAGGTGCTCCTGCAATTTCGATTCCATCTTCAAGTTTTTTATCAACGCCCCTGAATTCGGAGCTCATTTCGCATACGTAAATTTTAACTCCTGATTTTAACGCGGCCCGTAATTTATCGCCAAGTTTTGGGAATGCAGGGTGTTTTACCTTGTCACATTCTCCTTTCAATGCAAGACTTGCCCCGTCAAACATTAAAAAGATAGTTGGCTTTAATTTCATATTCTGGGCAACTTCCGTCATCATGAACGTTGCGTATGCTTTTTCTGCATTTCCTGTTCCAGTCATGTTGATAATAAATACCTCATCGATATCAACTGAAACCCCAAGTTCTTTTTTCTTTTCTTCTTTTTTAATTAAAATCTTGTAATTTCCATCATCCGTCTTTTCTGCTGAAAGTATGTCATTTCCCATGCTTTTCAGTCCTTCAGTAAGATCGGTGAATGCATTTGCTCCTGCAACAATTTCGAGTATTTCCCCAACAGCCATCCGTTCTAAAACTTCACCAACCATTAAAATTGGTCCAGGACAGCTTGCACCAACAACATTTATGGATTTTGTAGCTTCAATTTCTCCAATGCTTACTTTAACGTTTGTTCCGTCAACTTCCATTTTATAACCCATTTTTTTAATTAATTCGGAAATTTCTTTGATTTGGGAATCCCCATCGGTTTCGATCAACAAAATTCCGCCTTTCGTGTTCTCGATTACTTTTTCAACGAGCATTGCGGGACTTCTGAGTGATTTTACGTTTATCTCTTTTATCATGATTACACCATAATTTGTAGATATGTCATTATTGTACACAACCATTCTTTATGTGTTTTCAATCCTTCCTGATTTTTAAAAGTGAATTAATATTAAATAAAATATAAAATGAGTTATTTTTTAAGTTCTGCAATTAATGCATCTTTTGTTGGGGCTCCAACAAACTTAACTTCCCCGTTTATTGCAACGGTAGGAACTGCCATGATTCCAAGTTCAGCAGCCTTTTCAGGGTGTTCCATTACATTGATATGTACAACTTCAATTCCCTCAATCTCTTTTGCAACTTCATCAACTATTCTTTTAGCTGCTGGACAGTGTGGACACATTGGTGATGTAAATACTTCAATTTTTACCATAAATTCACCCGATAAGTTTTTTTATTTGCTTAAATAGATTATAGAATTAGGACAATATATATTTGGCGATTCACATGAAAAATGAAAAATCCATTGTGGCAGTTGTTGCCGCGATATCATCATTTTTAACTCCTTTTATGAGCACTGCATTGAATCTTGCTCTTCCAAGTATTGGAACAGAATTTTCAGCCGATACTATCCTTTTAAGCTGGCTTGTAACTTCATTCCTACTTGCAAGTTCTGCACTTTTACTCCCCTTTGGAAGAATTGCAGATATTATTGGTAGGAAACGAATTTTATTAAATGGACTGTTAATTTTTGGATTATCCTCGTTAATGGGGATATTTTCCGGATCAATCACTCATTTGATTTTACTTCGGATACTTCAAGGAATAGGTAGTGCCATGATATTTGGAACTGCTATTGCAATATTAACCTCATTTTACCCCTTAAACGAAAGAGGAAAAGCCCTTGGAATTAATATTGCCACAGTTTACATTGGTCTTAGTTTAGGGCCATTCCTCGGAGGAATTTTGACCCATTATTTTGGATGGAGAAGTATATTTTTATTTTCAGGAATTATTGGAATTTTAACATACATTATTGCCAAGAAATTCGTTTTAAACGAGTGGTGTGACGCAAAAGGCGAAACATTTGACTATTTCGGCTCGATTACATACATAATTTCACTTGTATTCTTAGTATATGGATTTATTACCTTTAGTTCAGGAGGATCTATTTTTATACTCGTGTCATTGCTTTTTGGATCTATATTTATCCATAGAGAGCATAAAACAGAAAATCCAATTCTGAACATCAAACTCATTACGAAAAATCTTGCATTTTCAATGTCGAACCTTGCTGCACTGTTAAATTACGGTGCAACTTATGCAGTGGCATTTTTGATCAGTTTTTATCTTCAAAGTTTGAGAGGATTTTCTGCCCAAGATGCAGGAATAATCCTTTTAGCACAGCCCCTTGTACAGGCAATATTTTCACCAATTACCGGAAAATTATCCGATAAAATTGAACCTAGGATTTTAGCATCCCTTGGAATGGGAATTACCTGTAGCGGATTAGTGCTATTTTCATTTATTAAGTTAGATACGAGTATTTATCAGATAATATTAAATTTAATGCTTCTCGGATTTGGATTTGCACTTTTTAGCTCCCCAAACACGAATGCAATAATGAGTTCAGTTGAAAGGAAATTTGCAGGAGTTGCTTCTGCAATGCTTGCAACTGTAAGGATTTTGGGTCAGATGACCAGTATGGCAATAATAACTGTATTGATCGCATTTTATGTTGGAAATAACCCAATTTCCGCAGAATTCAGTCCGCTATTCCTTCAAGGGATAACTGCATCATTTAAAGTTTCTGCCATTCTTTGTTTATTCGGAATTTTTGCTTCACTTGCAAGAAAAAATATCAGAAATCAAAATTAATTATTTAATTTTAATTCCATTTTTCCTTGAAGTATTCAAGTGCACCAATTACGTTTTCCAAATCTGAAAGTGGGAATGCAAATACAAGCTCATCGTCTTTAATATGTGCATAAGCTCTTGAACCGTTGCATCCGAGTGTTGCGTTTGCTACACCTCTTGTTTTTACAGCAGCTACTGCATCAGCACATAAAGATTGAATTCCTGCAAAGTCTGCCTGGAATCTTCCACCTGCTGCATAATTAAGTGCTTGAGTAAGTCTTAAACCCTGTTTTGGAGTTACTAAAACTACAATGCTGTCAGGTTCAAAGTCTGCATCGTTTAATGGTGCATAAACTCCAGCGTAAATTGCTTCTTTAACCCTTGGAATTGCCTGAACTGTTTTAATTGCAGCTTCTTCGGTTGGGAAGTTTCCTAAGTTGTGGTACAAAACACCGCTTTTCAATGCTTCAGGAGGATTTTGTAAAATTCCAATCGCGTATGCTCCACCTTTACATGCTTGTTTTTCGACTGTTGCGTAGAACTTTTTACCTTCAGTTCTTGCATTTTGAATCATTTCACAGTGCCTTACAGGAGTTTCTATTTCAGCATAGCCTTCTGGAATTTCTTCTTTTGATTTTACAAGTTTAACTGCTGTTGCAGGTTTTTCTAGAGCTAAAAGGTCTTGAAGTTTTTTTCCGAGTTCTTTAATTTTTTGAATTTCCATCTATATCACCAGTCCATTATACCTACTTGTGTATACTTTACACACAACTATAAACATCCGTAATATATAAATGTTTTTATTTGTGTTAGATCTATACACAACTACCTTTTATCTATATATTATTATATGCAGAATAAATTTTAAAAATTGAAAAATAAATATCTTTCGAAATAATCCGGTGAAATTTTGAAAATAACGTTAAGAAATGAGATTTGTGACCGTTTAGAAAATATTGTAAGTGATTTAAGAGTTATAAAACACTGTATTGGTTGCGAAGGAATGGATCTGAAAAATGAAGACCCTCATCACCACCCGACTATCGAAATAACGCAAAAATGTAATCATGACTGTATATTCTGTTATTCTAATTTAACTAGTGTAAAACCAGGGTTATACGGAGATTTAAGCAAATTTAAAGCAGTTACCATAAGCCAGTATGGCGAACCACTGATGTATCCAAAAAAAGTAAAAAATGCAATTAAATATGTAAAATCTAAAGGGTTGCGGTGCGATTTACAGACCAATGGAGTAATCTTAAACGAAGATCTTTTAAAAGAATTTAAGGACCTTGGTTTGGACTTAGTAATGATCAGTTTAAGTGCTTCAAACAAAAAAACGCATGAAAAACTTGTAAAAGACGATACTTTTGAAAAAGTTTTAGAAAATATAAAACTCTCTTCAAAATATTTCCATACAATCGTAAGATCGATATATATTCCCGGGTTTAATGATGAAGAATTAATAAAACTTGGTGAAATGTTAAATGAAATTGGAGTTTCCGAAATGATGGTTCACCAGCTCGTAATTCATCCTGAAAATTTGGAAGAACTTGAAAACGTTGGAAATCTTGAAAACGTTGGAAAAATAAAAGATTTATTGTTATTGGTTGAAAAAATCAAAAAAGTTGCACCAAACGTAAATGTTACAATTAAAGGATGTTTACTTGTTTATTTAAAAACAATGGATGGATTTATACTAAATTCAATAAACAGCGACTGTGTTTCGGAAGTTCCGGTAATAAAAAGGGAATACACTCCAATTTCTTTTTAGGTGATTTTCATGAATATCTTGACAGTTGGAGGTTTTGATCCA
Organism: Methanococcus maripaludis; assembly: GCF_002945325.1. Lineage (NCBI taxonomy): Archaea > Methanobacteriati > Methanobacteriota > Methanococci > Methanococcales > Methanococcaceae > Methanococcus > Methanococcus maripaludis. Next base: position 1,108,179 of record NZ_CP026606.1, on the reverse strand, counting down.
ACAGGCGGTGCAGGAATCGTTGCAGATGTAAAAACGATAAAAGAACTCCAAAAAAATCCTCTTTCAATAATAACATCAATTATCCCCCAAAATAATAATAAAGTTTTTTTAAAAAAAGATCTATCAAAAGAAGAGATAAAAGCACAATTTGATGCAATTTTTGAAGATTTTGACGTAAATTGGGTTAAAACAGGAGTTTTAACCATTGATTCAATTGATATTATTTTGGAATTTAAAGAAAAGTATGGTTTTAACATAATTTGTGATCCTGTTTTAAAATCAACCACAGATTTCGAATTTTCTGATGATTTTTTAAATAAAAAGTATTTCGAATTTTTTAAAGAGTGCTTTTTGATAACTCCAAATTTAAAAGAGTTTGAAATCATTGAAAAAATGTTTGAAACGTCCAAATCCAATTTAAATGATATTAATGTACTTGTAACCGGAAAAACAGATGTTTTAAAAATTAATAATAAAAATATCGAAATAACTGGAAAATACGTTGAAAAAGAAGTTCACGGAACGGGTTGCACATATTCTTCTGCAATCACCTGTTTTTTATCCACTGGAATGACTGTTAAAGATTCAATAGTATCTGCAAAAGAATTTGTGTTAGGATCAGTAATCTACGCGGAAAAAACAAAATTTGGATACAATTCAAATCCAACAAGTATTGATAAAGAATCTGTTGAAAAAAATTTAGCCTATGCATTTAATTTACTTAAAAATATAGACATTTCGTTAGCTGATCCTAATTTTATAATTTCAGAAAGTATTCTTTTACCAGAAACGTATTTAGATATTGCAACAGTCAAAAATAACGGAGATATCAACTTTGGAATTTCAAATACTAATTCAGATTTATTATTAAAATTAAAAGAATTTAATCCAAAAATAAGATCCTGCATTTCTTTAAAAAGTGATGAATCGATTAAAAGTAAATTGGAAAACTCAAAACTTTCAATATGTCCGATGAAACTTTTAAATGACCCTATTTCGTCATTAAAAGAAGAATTAATTCAGAACAGATCCAGAACTCTTTTCGATGAAAACTTTTCGGATATTCTATATTTTGAAGAAAAAAAACCCAATTTAACAATTCTCGGGGATAATTCCCTAGAAATTGTTAAAAAGCTTGAAAAGATTGAAAAACTGATTAAAAATAGATAAAATCAAAAAATCTACATATATTACTTGAATTTTTGTGTTATTTTAAAAAAGGAAGATTTAAATAATATAAATTCAATTATGCTTTTAGTATTTTTATCGAGAGTACCATAAATTTAAACGGTGATTTTATTGGCAAATATCGTTGTTAAAAGATTGGAAAGAACACCAATTGATGAAATTCCTGTAGAAATCGTAGAAAGGAAGGGAATAGGCCACCCCGACAGTATTTGCGATGGTATTGCAGAAAGTGTAAGCGTTGCATTGTGCAAAATGTACAAAGAAAAGATGGGCGTAGTTTTACACCACAACACTGACCAGGTTGAGCTTGTTGGAGGATACGCATACCTCGAACTCGGTGGAGGATGTATGGTAAGCCCAATTTACATCTTGCTCTCAGGAAGAGCTACAATGGAAGTTTTAGACAAAGAAACCGGCAAAATTATTAAATTGCCTGTTAATACAACCGCAGTAAATGCTGCAAGAGACTACCTGAAAAAAGCTTTAAGAAACATGGACCTTGAAAAAGACGTTGTTGTTGACTGTAGAATTGGACAGGGTTCAGTTGATTTAGTTGAAGTATTTGATAGGAAAAGAACTGAAATTCCCCATGCAAACGATACTTCATTTGGTGTAGGCCACGCTCCATTAAGTACCACTGAAAAAATCGTTTTAGAAACTGAAAAATTATTAAACAGCGATGCTTTAAAAGCAGAAATCCCTGCAGTTGGTGAAGACATCAAAGTTATGGGACTTAGAGAAGGTAAAAAAATCACTTTAACCATTGCTATGGCTGCTGTCGATAAATATGTAAACTCATGTGCAGATTACGTGAATGTTAAAGAACTTGCAAAAGCAAAAGTTGAAGAAAACGCTAAAAAATACTTAGACGGTCACGAATTAGAAGTATGCATTAACACTGCAGACGATGATGAAGACTGTATTTTCTTAACTGTTACCGGAACTTCCGCAGAAATGGGTGACGATGGTTCAGTAGGAAGAGGAAACAGAGCAAACGGACTTATCACACCATTCAGACCTATGAGTATGGAAGCTACAAGCGGTAAAAACCCAATTAACCACATCGGTAAAATTTACAACATCTTGTCAAACATTATCGCAGAAGATGTTGCTAAAATTGAAGGCGTAAGAGAATGCCAAATCAGGATTTTAAGCCAGATTGGAAAACCAGTTACTGAACCAAAAATCCTCGATATCGAAATGATTCCTGAAAATGGATTTGAATTAGAAGAATTAAGCCCTAAAGCTAAAGAAGTTGCACAAAAATGGCTCGACAATATTTCAGAAGTAACTGAAAGAATTGTAAGCGGAAATGTAACAACATTCTAATTAAATTATTTTTTTTCATTCATGTAATTTTTAACTATATCAACTATTTCTGAGATATTTTCAATTTTTACCTGTGCTGTTTCGAGAGCTTTTTTTGATACATTTCCGTTTTGAAGAGTTATAACTGATAAATCGCTTTCTTCCATTGCTAAAATATCGTTTGATGCATCCCCAACCATTACTACAGTATATCCTTCCTGTTTTAAATTTAAAATAAGGTCTCTTTTTAATTTATGGTGGGCTTCAGGCATTAAACACTTATTTTGAACTCCAACAATATTTCCAAGCCGTTCTATGAATTTTCTGCTGTCTCCCGATGCAATAAAGACAGATGCACCCATATTTTCGAGGGCCTGAATTGTTTTTGAAACTTCTGGGAAAATACAACCCCCTGTTGCAACCGTATATTCTATCCTACCCGAGATTGTATCTGCAATAATTGCTGAACCATAATCTGTTTCAATATCAAATCTTTTTAAAACTGTTAAAGGGTCCTGAAGTTCTTTTAATTTTGTTTCATTGTCCTTAAAAATTCCAGATTTGTCAATTGGAGGGTTGCAGTAAGAAATTCCCCAGTTTACACCATTTAAAAAACTTGAAATTAAAATGTCGGGGTTTTCATTATCTAATACTTCAAGGGGATTTTCTTTTAAAATTACGAGGCTTCTTCCTTCTTTCTGATCTACAATATCAACTGTCTGGCAGTTGCATAAAAACTTCTGAGTAATCACATTTTTGATAATTCTTCTTATGCTTACAAGAGTGCCCGATGCATCAAAAACTACCGCGAGTTTCATGTTATCCCTAAAAATTGTTATACATTAAATATTATGTTTTATTATACTTTATAATTAACAAACTTTGGGATAAAAATGGAAGAACACCAGTTTAAAATAGCACTTGTTGGCCCGGAAAATTCTGGAAAATCGTCGTTAGTAAATTCCATTTTCGGAAAAAACATTTCAGAAGTTTCAGAAGTTGGTGGAACCACCAAAATGCCCGTAAAAAAGTTCTGGGGCAAAATTAAGATAGGGAAACAAAAAATTAATCCGGATTTTGCAAAAATCACGTTTGTAGATTTGGGCGGACTCTACGCAGGCGAAAATAGATCGGTTGTTATGGTCGGCAGCGTTCTTGAAAAAACTTATGAAGAAATTGATGACTCGGACTTGATAATCCACATAATCGATGGAAGTACTGACTTATTCAAAAGTTTCGAAAAACTGCACCACTTATTGAAATTCCGATATCGAAAACCTATTATAGTAGTTATTAATAAATGTGACTTGATAGAAAATTCCAAACGAGAAGATCTGCGAAAGTATGTTGAGGGGAGATTGGAAAACAAGGTTTTTTTCACATCCTCAAACACGTACGAAGGTATCGGGGAATTACTAAGTACAATCATAGAAATATTGAGAAGGTGATCTGTGTTGTTCAAAAAAATCAAAAAAATGATTTCAGGCGATTCATTAAAAACAAGCAGTCCTGTACCTATTGAAGAATACGTAGAACTCCCAGTAAAAGGCTACGAAGGACTCGAAACTATAAAAATTAAAGTTTGCGATTTAGAAGACTTCAAAGATGCAACAGATATAGCTGTTTTAACTGAAGCAGGTTATTTAGTTATTGCAAACACGATCAACCTTGAAAGAGATCTTGATGACGACTACGCAAAAATTTTATCCAGTTTAAAAGAAAAAGTTGGAAAAACTGGCGGAAAAATAGTAAGACTCTGTGAAACCAAAGTTTTAGCAGTCCCTTCAAATACCACAATCGAAAGAATGGTAAAAGAAGAAACTCCCAAAATTGAAGAAGAATAAATAACTTAAGAATGGTGGCTTAATTGACTGATGATATCCACGTAATGGAAGTTCTCGGAAACGCGAAAGTTACCGTAAAAAATGGAAAAATAGTCGATGTTAGCGATCCTATTATCTCTTTTTGCCCACTTTTTGCAAAACATCGAGGAATTAACGAAATTAACAAAGAATCAATCCAGAAAAACGTTGAATTTCGGATTGAAAGTTTTGGTTTGTTTACAAAAAACAGGGTTGTTTTAGATGATTCGCCCTTTGTTGGATTTGGAACCTCTGAAATTTTTATGAGTGCTTTAAAAAAAGGATTTTTAGATGCTGTTGTTGTTGTAAGTGACTGTGCTGGAACTGTTATTACAAATAACCCGAAACTCGTTCAAGGACTTTGCGGAAGGATTTCTGGAATTATTCAGACTACCCCAATAAAAGAAGTAATCGAAAAAATTGAAGAAGCTAACGGAATAGTTTTGTCAAAAGATGATGCTTTGATTAATCAGATTAAGGGAGTAGAACTTGCAATTAAACTGGGCTACAAAAAAATCGGAGTTTCAGTTTCCAATTTAAAAGATGCTTTAGAAATAAAAAAGTTGGAAAAGAATGATGTAAAAATCATAACTTTTGGAGTTCATACGACAGGAATTGGTCTTTCAGATTATGATGAATATCTACAATATATCGACTTAATTTCAGCATGTGCATCGAAAAACCTTTTAAAATCAAAATCATTTAATATAAAAGCGCAGGCTGGAAGCGGAGTTCCAATTTTTGCACTTTCAAATTCTGGAAAAGAACTTTTATTTGAAAGATTAAAAGAAATTGATAAACCTATTTTAATAACTACAAATGAAACGCTACCTTATTTTACAGAAAACCCCCAATAATCTTTTTTTTGGTGTATATCCATGTTTGCAATCTTAAAACTAGGCGGGAGCATCCTCTGCGATAAAAACATCCCTTACTCAATAAACTGGGAAAATTTAGAAAATATCGCGATTGAAATAAAAGAATCAATTGAATACTACAAATCTAAAAACGAAGAGTTTAAACTAATTATTGTTCATGGTGGAGGCTCTTTTGGCCACCCTGTTGCAAAAAAATATCTTAAAGATGGAAAATTTGAAAATATGGAAAAAGGATACTGGGAAATTCAAAAAGCAATGCGTAAATTCAACAACATTGTAATTGAAGAACTTCAAAACTTTGAAATTCCTGCAGTTTCAATTCAAGCTTCGTCATTCATTACTTTTGATAATGATTCAAATTTACATTTTGACACTAACGCAGTTGAAAAAATGCTCGATAAGGGATTGATTCCAGTAATTCATGGAGATATCGTAATTGATGAAAAAACAGATAATTTCAAGATTTTTTCAGGAGATCATGCACTTCCATTTCTTTCAAAAAAATTAAATCCTGATTTAAGCCTTCATGCATCGGACGTCGATGGAGTATGGGATTCAGAGTTTAAAATAATCGAGAATATTAATTCAAAAAATATCAATGATGTTTTAAAATCGTTGAAACCATCAAATAAAAAAGATGTAACGGGTGGAATGCATCTAAAAGTAATGGAATGCTACAAATTAGGCATTAAAACGATAATTTTCAATGGAAATAAAAAAAGAAATATATACAATGCCCTTTTAAAAAATGTAAAAGGAACATTGATAAATTAATTATTAAGTTATTTTCTTTTTTTAACTTTAATGAAGTCTCCAAGAGTAAATTCACTATCTTCATTGCTTGTTTCGTAATTTAGATCTCCTTCTTCGTAGAAAGAAATTCCAAGTTCTTTTTCAAGGATTTTTACGTATTTTTCCTCAGGCTCGATTTCATTTCTTTCTATTTTATGAATGAGGGATTCTTTAATTCCAACAGCTCTTGAAAGTTCCTCTAAAGTCATGTTTTTCTTTTCCCTTGCTTCTTTTACAAGAGAACCGTAATCTTCGACTAGGGTTTTTAAATTATCAAACATGTCTCTTCTAGGTCTTTTAGCTTGTTTTTGTTTTGTTTCATTTTTGAATACTGCCTTTGGTTTTCTAGAATATCCTTTAGGCGACATTCCAAATTTTGCGCAAGCCTCGCAAACATTCATTTCTACGCCTTCTACTCTTGTTTTAATGATATTCGTAACCTCTTTTCCGCAGAGTTCGCATTGCATACCTACACCTTAATATACTAAATTTAAAGATATTTTTGTCCAAGTTATCCTGATTACATAGCATTCAAATGGTAAATGCTTCATTAGAGAATATATCTTCAATTATTTAATATTATCTATTTTTGCTATTTATATATTATATCCATAAATTTATATAGTCCAAATAAATTATAAACATATACCCTTATTGAATAATAGTTGTAAAAATGTTTTCGATAGGTGTAAAAACTGTTTTGCGAGAAAGAAAATCAATGAGAAAGCGCTATATAGAACTATTTTTATCATATTTATTACGGAGGTAAATCATGAGTTACCCAGATGATTATTCCACAGATATAGAAAAAAATAAAATGGATTTAAAAGAATTTAAAGAAAAAACTCAGATCGCAGAGTTAGAAAGCAAAGTATTGAGATTGGAATTAAAAAATAAAGATATTAATAGAGAGAATGTACAAATTAAAAAAGAAAATGAAATATTAAAGCGAGAACTTGATAAATTAAGAATTCCACCACTCATACTCGGTACAATACTTGATAAAGTAAATGAAAGAAAGGCTGTTGTTAAAAGTTCTACAGGGCCAAACTTCCTTGTAAACCTTTCACAATTCGTAGATCCTGAGGATATTGTTCCAGGAGCAAGAGTTTGTTTAAACCAGCAGACTTTAGCGATTGTTGAAGTATTGCCTAAAGAAAAAGACTACCGAGCTATGGCAATGGAAATCGAGGAAAAACCAGACATTTCCTTTGAAGATATCGGTGGTTTGAACAACCAGATTAGAGATATTAAAGAAGTAGTAGAACTCCCACTTAAAAACCCAGAATTATTTGAAAAAGTGGGTATCGTTCCACCAAAAGGAGTATTACTCTATGGTCCGCCAGGAACTGGAAAAACGCTCCTTGCAAAAGCTGTTGCATACGAAACCAATGCATCATTTGTTAGAGTTGTCGGCTCAGAACTCGTCAAAAAATTCATCGGTGAAGGTGCAAAACTTGTAAGAGATGTTTTCAAACTTGCAAAAGAAAAATCCCCCTGCATCATATTTATTGATGAAATCGATGCAGTTGCAAGCAAAAGAACTGAATCATTAACCGGTGGAGATAGAGAAGTTCAAAGAACTTTAATGCAGCTTCTTGCAGAAATGGATGGTTTTGATTCAAGAGGCGATGTAAAAATCATTGCTGCGACAAACAGACCAGACATTTTAGATCCTGCAATACTCAGACCTGGAAGATTTGATAGAATCATTGAAATTTCAATGCCTGATGAAGATGGAAGACTCGAAATCTTAAAAATCCACACTGAAAAAATGAACCTTAAAGGTGTGGACTTAAGAGAAGTTGCAAAAATTGCAGAAAACATGGTCGGTGCTGACTTAAAAGCAGTATGTACTGAAGCTGGTATGTTTGCAATAAGAGAAGAAAGAGAATTCATCAAAATGGATGACTTCAGAGAAGCTATCTCAAAAATCACAGGTAAGAAAGAAAAATGCAGTTACGACATGCCACAATTAACCGTAATGTACGGATAATTAACTACTATTTTTTCAACTTATTTTTATTTTAAATTTTTTTAAGTGATGTTTATGAAGATTGGAATTATTGGAGCAGGCCTTGGGGGCCTATTAAGCGGTGCAATTTTATCAAAAGAACACTCAGTTACAATTTACGAAAAACTTCCATTTGTTGGAGGTAGATTTACAAATATTCCCTACAAAGGATTCCAACTGACAACAGGAGCCCTTCACATGATCCCTCATGGAAACTACGGGTATTTAGCACAAACCCTTCGAAGAGCAGGAAGTAATGTAAAAATAGTAAATTCCGTGCCGGACGGTTATTTTAGAATAAATGGAAAAAATCATCTTTATAAAGACATTTTTGGATTAGTTAGTGCAAAAGAAAAATTAAAAGCATTAAAACTTGCTGCAAGCCTTAAACTTGGAAAAATCGACAAAAATATGTCATTTGGTGAATTTTTAGAGGATATTCCTCTTGCCCTTGCTGTTGGAAACTCATTTAGTGGTTGGGCTTTAAGTTTAAATGCATATGATACCCCAATGTCAGAAATTATCGAAATAAGTAAATTATACCATAAATTTGGGGGCCCAGGAATTCCGGTTGGTGGTTGCAAGGGCGTTACAGATAGCCTTATTGAAATAATTAATAAAAACGGCGGGAAAATCCACACAAATCATACGGTAGAAAAAATTGAAGTTGAAGAAAATGGTGCTTTTATTGATTCAGAACCATTTGACATAATAATCAGCAATGCATCTCCAAAAGTAACGGAAAGCCTTTCAAATATTAAATTTATTGAAAAAGAGCCGGTTCCATCAAAAGGAATAAAAATAAACGTTGCAAGTAAATCTAGTCTCGTGGATGGCGCAAGTGTCATATTTACAACAGATTGTGAAAGAATTAACGGTTTAAACCAGCCTTCAAACGTTGACAGGAGTTTGGCAAAGGAAGACTACAATTTAATAATGCTACATGCAACCCAAATAAAAAACAATACTAAAGAAGAGATAAACCTTGCTTTAAATGATGTTGAATCATTATTTGGTGGAAAAGATTACGAAGTAATATCTATCCAAAGTTACGGTAATGGTTGGCCTGTAAATCATGCCTCAAATGGAACTGACTTAAATCCAATCGTTAAAAACAACTTATTACTTGTTGGAGATGGCGTAAAAGGAGTCGGTGGAATCGAAGTTGAAGGGGTTGCAATGAGTGTTATTGCAGTTTTAAACCATATCGAAAAATTAAAAAAATAAATTATTATCTTATTATTTTAACGCCTGTTGCTTTAAACATCACACATAAATTTTTATTTTCTTCAATTTCCAAAGCTTCAAGAGAATTTGGTGTAACAAGTACTTTTAAATCAACACCGCCGATATCCAGTGTTAACCAGACCAAGTGTCCTCTTTTTTTAATTTCAGTAACTTTTCCATTGAATACGTTTTTTGCGGAGCTGTCAAAACACTTTAAAGCAACGATTATATTTTCGGGCCTTATTGATACTTTTACATTCTCGCCGACTTTTGCAATGTCTGAAGAATATATTTTTACTCCGGAAACATCCAAAATTGAAATATTTCCAGATATTTCTTCCACTTTTGAATCCAAAATGTTTGTACCAACAAAATCTGCAACAATTTCAGATGAAGGATTTGAAAATACTTCTTCAGGAGTTCCGTACTGATAAACCCTACCGCCCTTCATTATCAAGACTTTATCTGCAAGACTCCAAATATCTTCAAAATCGTGTGTTACATGGAGTACCGTTGTTCCATATTTTTTTATCGCAGTTTTAACAAGAATTCTTATCTTTTCTTTAGTTTTAACATCCAGAGCACTGAATGGTTCGTCCATAAACAGGATTTTTGGCTTTATGATAAGCCCTCTTGCAATGGATGCCCTCTGCATTTCCCCACCACTCAGTGTTTCAGGTTTTCGGTTTAACAGATGATCAATTCCAAGCATTTTTGTTATTTGAAGAATTTCCTCTTTTATGGCTTTTTTGTCATTCAACCGTTTTTTAAGACCGTATTCAATATTTTCATAAACCGTCATGTGCGGAAACAGTGCATAATCTTGATAAATTATACTTATATCTCTTTTTTCAGGATTTAAGTTTGTTATCTCTTTTTCTTCCAAAAATATCTTTCCAGTTTCAGGAGTATAAAATCCAAGTGCAGTTTCTAAAAGAATAGATTTTCCACTACCTGTTGGCCCGATTATTGTTACATAATCTCCTTTTTCAACGCTTAAATTAACGTCTTCTAACTTAAATTCGCCCAGATTGATATTCAAGTTTTCAATTTTAACGAAACTCAAAATTTCCCTCCTTCGTATTTCTCAAATATCAAAATCGCGATAAATGATATCATTAAAAGCACAATTCCGCTTGAAATCGCCATTCCAAGATTACCGTATGACATGTTTAGGTACAAAGTTATTGGAAGCGTTTCTGTGTACATGTACGTTCCACCTGCAAGCATCAAAACCGTTCCAAACGTACCCATACACCTTGCAAACGCGATTATAGATGAAGCAAAAATCCCGCTTCTTGCCATTGGCAGGGTAACATTTTTAAAAGTTTCAAACTCGCTGTATCCAAGGCTTCTTGAAACAAGTTCGTATCTTGGATTAATATCCTGAAAAGTAGAACATACTATCCTTATTGCATAGGGAAGTGCGGTAAAAATCTGAGCTACAACTATTCCTAGTTTAGTAAATACTACTTTTATTCCAAAAAATTCTAAAATGTCTCCGATAAAAGTTTGCCCGAATAAAAGTAAAAGTGCAAGGCCCAGTACAAGTTCAGGAAAAGCTATAGGTAAATCAAGTATTGCTTTTACAATGCTTTTTCCAGGAAATGAATACCTCGATATGGCGTAGCCTGTAGGTATTGAAAAACCCAAAACAATTCCTGTTGAAATTAAAGAGGAATATAACGATACTTTAAGTGAATAAATCATTTCTGGATTAAAAATTGAACTCAAAACATCTTCAAACTTTGGAACTAAAATAAGTGAACTTATCGATAAAAATAGTAAAAAGGTAAACAAAAATGTCAGAAATATTGACATTTTTTTAAAACTAATCAGTTGCATGGATTAAAACCCCAGTTCTGCCAGATTTCTAACGATTCTTCGGAAACTACATAATCATTGAAAGCTTTTGCAACTTCAACATCTTCTGCCATTGTGGTAACTGCTGTTGGAATTGTTTTTATGGTGTTTTGATCTTTAGGTATTTGAATAACTACAATTTTTCCTTCAGATTCTGCCCATGTAACCATGTCTTCCCAAATTATAGTTGCATCTGCCTGCCCTGTTGCTTCATATATTAAAAGCTGGTTTACAGTAGGCGTGAAAACTTCAACATTTGAATTTACATCTTCCCATACACCGTTCTTTTCACATATGCTTTTAGCAGTTTTTCCGATAGCACATGCTTGTGGATCCCCTAAAACAACTTTTACATCATCTCTTGCCAAATCTTCAAGAGACTGCACATTTTTAGGATTTCCTTGAGGAACTGCGATCACAGGAACGTGGTCAACTACGGTTAAAACAGTTTCATTTAATATGTATCCGCCGTTCATTGCGTCTTGGGTATATTTGTATGCACCAGGAATAAATACGTCACATTCACCCGTTGTTGTTAAAACGCCGAATAATTCAGCGCTTCCACCATAATGAACCTGAACTTTTGCTCCAGTTTCATTTTCAAAGTTAGCAATTATATCATTCATAGGTTTCATCAGACCTGCTCCACAGCATAATCTCAATGTTTTACCATCGTATATCTTTTCAGAACCTGCATCTGCCGAATTGTCAGTACAGCCCGAAAAACACGTTAGGAGTAAAACTCCAACAAGTCCTAGCACTAATATTTTTTTCAAAGTATCACCAAAACAACGTGAAATAATAATTTCGCACATATGTTTAAAATTAAAAAATGCGAAAAAAAATAGGGGATTTTAATTATCCCATTACGACTAAGTCACTTATTTCTTCAGGAACATCTCCAACAGCAATTGCAGGGCTGATTACTGGTTGTCCTGCATTTTCGAACACTTCAGGGTGTTCTAATACTGTTTTCACGAAATTAACTCCTTCTTCGTAGTCTTCTGCATTTGAAGGTACAGTCATTCCGTAAACGATTGGTTTTGCTACAATCGTTTTATTTTGACCTGTTAAGAATATGCTTGCTTTTGCATATTCATCTGCATTTTGGTAATCCCCAAGGTTGATATCTTCAGGGAGTTCGATGTAGGACAAGTTGTGCTGGTTTGCAACACTCTTGTAGATAAATAAGTAATCGTATGCACCAGTTTCTAAAGGACCTAAAAGGTCTACTTCTTTGCTTCTCATGAATACTTTTGCTTCGTTAACATCAATTGATTCAGGACTTACAATACAGTATGTTCCATCTGCATTTTCGTTAACTTCGAAGTTTGTATTTCCAAGCATTAAGTTATCGTAGATTGTTGAATCTCCGTAAGCTGCTTCTGCAAGTTGTACAACCATCTGGCTTCTGTAACCACATGGGTCGTCATTAGGACTTGAGAAACCGTATTTTACCCCATCTCTTTGGAAAATTTCGTACCAGTTGTCTGAAGTAATTTCATCGTAGTACTGGCTGTTTTCAGTGTATGCGATAACGATTTCGTTTTTCGCAACCATTATGTACCAGTCTGCATAGTCTGGCATCATCATGCTAGGTATTAATGTGTAATCTGCAGAAGCTAAAATTTCTGCTGTTTTATTGAGTTCAGTTATTTTTCTAACACAAGCAACACTGCCTGCAGATTCTCTTTGAACGTCTACATTAGTATATTCATTTTCATATAATGTTTCATATTCTCCAAAAGGTACCGCAAGACTTCCTGCGTGGAATATTTTCAATACTTTTGGAGTTGCGTCTTCAGATGTAGAATCAGAAGCACTTTGGTCTACACATCCGCTGAATGCGAGGATCATTAAAATCCCGAACATCGCAACGATATTTAATGATTTTTTCAAACTACCACCACCATTATGGTTAACGTCTATCTTATGTGTTTAAAAATTATATATACATTACGAGATAATTTCAGAAGTAATACTTTATAATTAATGATATTATTTGAGCAAAATTAGTAATTGATAGTGATTACCCATGTCTTAAAAAGACTTTTTTAAAGAGATTTTGGCCTAAAATATATTTTAAAGGATTTTTTAAAACAGCCCTTAAACAGAAATTATGGAAATGTTGATATATGTAGGAAAAGAGAAAGTAATAACGATAGTTTTAACTCGATATTTTTGATTTTATTTGAGTCTTTTTTTGGTGAAGCCATGTATAGAGAACTGTCTAAAGAAGAATTGTTAGAAAAATTTGATGAGTATATTACTTCAGAAGATATTAAAAAAAGAGCAGAATCGACCAAAATATTGGGATACCTCGGAATAAACGACATTAAAAGTAGAATGGATAATATTTTAAGCCTTACTTTTGAAAATGACATTTCAATACGGCTAAATTTAATAACTGCTTTTTCAAATATTTTAAACAAATTTCCGGAAGTTTTTAGCGAATTAATTGGTTGTATCTACTACAATACCGAATTTTCAAATAATATTTTATCAGAACATGCAAAAAACGAAATAAAAGCACTAGGACCCGAAGTAATCGAAAGACACGTTGAACACTTTCGAAACGGAATTTATTCAAAAAATACTGAAGAAAGATTAAAATCAGTTATATTACTTTCGTTAATATCTAGATTCAGCCCGGAATATTTGGATAAAGCATTATCTGAGATTGTAATGGCGTCTACTTATGATTCATCTGCATTAATACAGTTGCTTGCACTTGGAACCCTTGACGATTTTTCAGAACTTAATAGAAACTTTTTAAGATATTCCTACCTCGTTTTTAATAAAAAAATGGATATAACACCATTAAATAAATCAAAAACCGGCGCTGAAATCACTAAATCATTGATCAGACTTACAGTTTCAGACGAAATCGATGAAAATACAATAAATGAGTTGTTGAAGTATTTATCAATTGAAAACGATTTTTGTACACTGCTTGCAGCCATATCCCTTCAAAATAATATTTTAAAAGTTGAAAAAAATTTTGAAGAATATCCGTTAATATTTCAAGACCAACTCTCAAAATTTTACAAAAAACATCCAAACAATGTTCAACAGCTGATTTCTTATTCCTTAATTTTAGATATAACCCATTCTTTAAATTTAGAAATTGAAAACGTGGATTTTGAAAAAATATTTTATTATTTAAAAAAGAATATTTCTGGAAAAGACCACATTTCAAAAGCATTCTCTTTAATCATTCTCTATTTGCTACACAAAATGGAAAAATTGAATCTGGATGAAGAAATTGATGAAATTTTTGATAATTATCCTTTTGAAAATATATTGAAAGAACATCCGCTTTGCTACTACTTTGGAATGCCTCTTTTGGCCGAAAAATATAATACTTTGCCGGAAGTTGACAAAAATCCGTATCTAATCCGGTCTCTTGAATTAAAAATGCAGTATATGGCCCCGACAGAACGCCAACATTACATAAAATCAGCCGAAAAGAATATTAAAAGTGATTACTGGCTTGAACGATATAATGGGGCAAAAAAAATTGGAAGTGCATTATATTTTGATGAATCAAAAGAGTTTATGAATTTTGAACTTGTAAAAAGTATCCTCCATGACGAAATATATCTTGTAAGAAATATTGGAATATGGATACTTCGAATACTTGTAAAATACAACATAAAACTTCCTGAAAGGATTATTTTAGAAGTAATTCACGATTTAAACAGTCCATACTGGGAATTAAGGTTTGAATATTACCTTTTATTAAATGAATTACTGGAAAAACGTCCAGAACTGTTAACTGAATTTAACACTGCTTCAAAAATTAAATCAATATTGGGGAGTCACTACGTAAATGAAAATTATCCTCCTTTCAAAATAGCGATAAAAAGTATACTGGATAAAATATTAAAAAATTTAGAAAATACTCCAAAAAAGTTTCAGGAGGAACTAAGCGGGGAATTATATTCAGAACAGTTATTTGAAAACCCGGTAACTTCTGCTGCATTTTTAGAAAAATTAAAAATAAACCTTGATAGTTACATACTAAAAAATGATGAAAAAAATATTTTAAAAGTATTAACATTCCTAAAAACGCATGAATCAAAAGTTGATTGTTCCTATCTTTTGGAAGAACTCGTAAAATTGAAAGATACTTATCAAGATGCGAATTATTTTTTAAATAACATAAAAAATAGGTACAAATTAATTCCAAAACCTCTTGAAATCAGGATATTAAACAGCCTGAATAACCCTATCCCGGAATATAAAAAAGATGGGCTGGAAGAGATTATTACGTATTTAAATGAAGGATTTAAGATTAATAACGGTATAGGCCTTAAAATAAAGGAAATTTTAGTAATGTACAGGGATGAAAAACTGACTGACCTCTGCATAAATATACTAAATTTACAAAAAGATATCGAAAGTAAAAGACTGATTTTTGAAAAAAGAGAATTTGATACTCATTTGAACGACTTAAAAGATATTAAAGAAAAATCTGATGAAAACATTAAAAAAATGACCACTGAAGAGCTCTATGTAAAATTAAGCAGCCAACTGCATAAAACTTCAGAATATGACTACCAATCCATTAATTTTAACGATATTTTGTACTTTTTATCAGATTATTCAAAACGTCCATCAGTAATCCTGACAACAATGATATTAAAAATCCTAAAAAATGTTATAACTGACCCAAATTCAAATATATTAAACAGTCCTGATATAGATAATCCAAAAGTCCTTGAAAATTTATATTATTTGATTTATTCAACCGATTACGAAATATTATCAAAAAATGCAATTATATTAACTGTAGAAATTGTTAAACATAAACCTGAATGGTTATTAAGGAATATAACCAATGTTTCTGAAAATAAAAGTAAAAATTGGCCATTATTTTTAAATTCACTTTTAGATTATCCTGACGATAAAGTACTCGAGGAAACTATAAATGCATTTAATTATTACGCCAAAAATTCAAATTCGTTTGATTTATCCTCAGAGTTTCTTGAAAAACTTGTAAACCGGCTAGATACATCAAACTGGGAAAATTTCAAAAAAATTGTAAAGGTACTTGGAAATTACGAAATGGACGAAAAAATGTTAAACAGGTTTTCCAAACTTTTACTTGAAAAAATCGAAAATTCAAACGATGACTCTAAGTTAATACTGTTGAGATTCTTTAAAATTCAAGATATATCAAGATTAAACAGCAATTTAGTAGCTCAACTTTTAAATCTGAAAAATTCTAAAAATTACGATATTAAAAGAGATATTGAAGAAATAGAATCCATGAAAATCAAATTAAGGGGCTGAATATGTACCAAAGCACGGATAAAAACGACCTTGCAGCACTTTTTGATAAATATATTGAGTCTGATAATTATAAAGATAAAACAGAAGCTGCAAAAATTTTAGGATTGCTTGATGAACAGGCACTTGACGAAAGAATGCAAAAAATTGTGATATTAAATTCGGACCCAAATATCGCAGTTTTACTAAATTTACTTAGTTCCATAAAAGTTATTCTTTTAAAATATCCTAAAAAAGCCGAAAAACTTTTAATACACGTTTATATCAATACTGAATTTTCAAACCACCTGGTAAAAGAATTTTCAAGACAGATTATTGATTCAATAAATCCAAAGGTAATCGATAACCTTGTAGTTCATTATAATTCAAAGTTATACTCGAAAAATAATTTTGAAGTTGCACGGGCACTTTTAGTACTTGGTTTTGTATCAATGCACTCTCCAAGGTACCTTAAAAACTCACTTCCCGAACTTTCGATGATTTCGCTTTATTCTCGCTCAGAACTTTTGAGGATTTTGTCTCAAGCAATACTTGATGAATTTGAAAACATTCCTAAATCAATTATTAAAGACTTAAAATTTTTGATAGAATCGCCAGATGCTAATGAAGATAACCTAAATGCTGAAAATGATTTACTTAAAAAACTTGTAATTCTTAATCTAAAAAATGAGATTAAAAATGACGAATTATTATTTATTTTAGAATATGTGGACGATGCAGATTATAGAATCGCACTGCTTTCTGCAATTACTCTTAAAAAACACCAAAAGTCATTAAAAAATTTAATTCAATCAAAAAACGAATTAGATGTGCATTCTTTAATCAGTGATAAATTATATGGATCGGATGAAATTACTGCAATAAATGCAATGCTTGCTTTTTCATACCTAACAATTGACATGAATTTAGAAATGGATACTAAAAAATGTTTAAAACTAATCGAAAATCCAGTTAAAGAATATTTAACACACGAAAACTACTTAATAAGCTTTTATGGATTTGAAATGCTGAATTCTTTTGTTTTGTTAAATAATGATGAATTGAATTTACGTATTGAAAAAGTTCTTGAAAATAATGACCTTGGAAAGCTATTCAGAAAAAACAACCTAAATTATTATAGTGGAACGAGATTGCTTGTAAATTTGGGGCGTTATGATTTATTAAGCCCTGAAAAAAATATGTATTTTGATGAAGACCTCATGATCGAATACAGTGAACTTCCAAAAAACCGGGCAATCGAACAGTTTAAAAACCTTGAAAAAGAGTTTAAAAACGAAGACTGGCTTTATAGGTTTGAAATTGGAAAAAAAATTGGAAATTTGCTGTATGCATTTCCAAGCGAAATAGATTATAAACAAGATTTAATACAGACAATTCTTGCCGATCGAGTGTATCTAGTAAGATCTATTGGCGCATGGATTCTTCAGATCATTCTTGAAAGAGGATTTAAAATTCCAAAAAAATTAATAATCGAATCCATTGCATGTCTTGATGATCCAAATATGGAAATAAGGCAGGATTGTGCAATTTTTTATAACAAATTAATCAAAAAATATCCTGAAATTTTGAAAAATTCCGAAATAAGTTCTAAATTACAAGGTGCCCTTGCAACAAAATATTTTACAGACCATTTTACTATTATTCGAACAATCTGCGAAGATACTTTAAAAATGATTCCAGAATCAAAAGAATTAATTGGTTATGAATCTAAAAATCTGGAAGAAAAGTTTAAAACACTTGAAAAAGCGCTGAATCATCCTGAACTTAATAAATCAGTAGTAATCAGACTTAAAGTAAAATTAAAAAGTTACATTAGATCAGAAGATAGCGAAAATATCGTAAAAATCCTAGAATTCATTGAAATGCAGGAATTAACTGAAGAATATTTTGACTTATTTCATGAATTATTTAAACTTAAAAAAGACTTTGAAATCGCAGGCGAGTTATTAAATAGACTCAAAAATAAATTTTCAGAAGTTCCAAAACCGCGTGAAGCAATTATATATGGGAATTTAAACGAAATGATAATTTCAAGGCGTATAAATGCAGTAAATGAAATTTTTGAATACATTTTGGAAGGCTATAAAATCAGCGAAAGAATTACTCGAAAAATAAAAGAGTTTGTGATATATCCGCAAGCAACCCCGAAAATCACATCACTATCTTTAAAAATACTTGAAAAAATCGATACAGAAGAATCTAAAAAAATATTTGAAGAAAAACAGGAGCTTGAAAATTATATCTTGGAAAATAACTTTGAGTCAGAAGTTGTCGATATCAAAAATCAAACCTGGCAAGAGATTTATTTTTCACTAAAATACCTGTTAACACATGATTATAAAACACTAAACTACGTGGATCTTGAATTCTTTGATTTTATGAAATTTAGCATCCTTAACTCTGAAAGAAATTCACTAATTATTACGATAATTTTACTGGATATTTTTAAAGCCAATTTAAAATCCGGTGATACTAATTTAATGTACGAACTTGGAAAATACAAAAAATCAGTACTTAATAACATTTTCAAAATAATTTTCAATGAGAAATACCCGTTATTAGCGTATAAGGGACTTGAATGTTTAAAAGTGATAATAACTAAAAAAACTTCTTGGTTTGAAGAATCAGTTTTAAATGCTGAAAATTTTGAAGAATACTTACCACTTATTTCAAAACTTCTCGATGAAAATGAACCGCAAATACAGGTTGAAGCGTTAGAAACGCTTGCCAGCATGGTAAAATTAAATGTTAAATGCACAGAGCATCCTGAAATTTCTAAAAAAGTTTTAGAATTAATAAGTGACGATAAAAAATGGATAATCTTTAAAAAAGCTCTTGAAGTAATTTACTCATGCAACTTTGAGGATAACCTTGAAATGCTTGAAAAGGTCAGCAAACAAATTATTGAGTATCTTAAAACATCAAATGACGATTCTAAACTCTTCCTGATAAAATTCTTTAAAATAAAAGGAATCGATAAAATACCTGATTATTTATTTGATGAATTAAAAACCTTTGAAACGAGTTCAAATCCTTATGTAAGTTCAGAAATAGCAGAACTCATTAAAAAAAGAAAAATGAATATGAATTATTAATTTATTTTTTTTCTACAATATTTTTCAAAAAGTATTCATATGCAATAACCCCGTCATCTGAAAGTTCCGGGTGAAATGATATTGCCATTATGTTTCCTTCTTTTATTCCTACAATATTTTCATCGTCTTTTGAAATGATTTCAACGTCTTTTGAGAGAATCTCCCCAACTTGGGGTGCTCGAATAAATACTGCATTTATTTTTTTTCCGCCTAAATCTATTTCTTTTTCAAAACTATCTTTTTGACTACCGTATGCATTTCTTTTTATCGTCACATTCAACATTTCAAGTAATGGCTGCTCTTTTCCAGTTCCTTTAGATAAAAGAACCATTCCTGCACAAGTTCCAAGTATCGGGATTTTTAAATTTCTAATTTTATCGATAAATCCATAACTTACCATCAATTTTCCAATTGTGGTACTTTCTCCGCCGGGAATTATTAATGCGTCTATTCCTTCTAAATCATCTACCGTTCTTATCCGTTTAGGGATGCAGTTTATTTTTTTAACTGCATCTTCGTGTTCTTCAATGTCGCCCTGAATGCCGAGTATCCCGATTATTTTCATAAATTCACCGTTTTTTATAAATTGTGGTTAATACGGATAGTAAATCATTGTTTAAAAATTTGTATAATCAATTATATATTTAAATTAACAAATATATTTTCCTAAAATAAAAAATGGGGCCGAGACCGGGAATCGAACCCGGGTCGAGGGATCCACAGTCCCTCAGGATAGCCACTACCCTACCACGGCCACAATATCGTTTTTTAATATTACTATAATGCAGGGGCAGGGATTTGAACCCTGGAACCACTACTGGACAGGATTCTAAGTCCTGCATCTTTGGCCAGGCTCGACAACCCCTGCACTTAAAATAAAATGCTCCAGCCGGGATTTGAACCCGAGTCCCGGCCTCGAAAGGGCCGGATGATTGGCCGGACTACACCACTGGAGCTTGTTTCAAATATATGGGCCCGATGGGATTTGAACCCATGACCACTCGGTTATGAGCCGAGCACTCTAACCAGCCTGAGCTACGGGCCCGTACCCGGTCTTGAGAGTGAATAATTTGTTAGAAAAAATGGCGCCTCCTGCAGGGCTCGAACCTGCGACCTACGGATTAACAGTCCGTCGCTGCTACCTACTGAGCTAAGGAGGCTCGCTGTCATACTACTTGACCGCACAATAACAATCAACATTCTGATATATAAACCTTTCGTAGTAAAGTATTTATATCATAAAAGATATGCTTAATTGTGGATTTAACTGGAAATTGCCAAGGTAGTTCAGCCTGGGAGAACGCTGGACTGAAGATCCAGTTGTCGGGTGTTCGAATCACCCCCTTGGCACGTTTTTATTTTGGGAATATTAATTTATTAATTTGAATATACGGTTTTATGTGTTATTTTTTAATATGTTATTTTTAATAATAAGATACTATTATTTTATTGTAATATAAACTGGTGGATTCATGAAGATTATCGGAAGCATGGGTAAAAAAACGGAAAACTTAAAAATTGACGCTAAAAAATCATTTTTGAAGCGTATTGCAAAAAACGTGAAAGTTTCAGAAGGGGAAAGAGCTGTTGAAGATATTTTAAGATGCATATATAGAAATCAGCCAATTTCAACAAAAAAGATTGGTCAGTATGTAAAACTGCCCCTCCCAATTGTATCTAAAGTTAGATCAATTCTTGAAAGAGAATCGCTCTTAAAAAGAGATGATAAAGGAGCTGTGCTTTCAAAAAAAGGTATTGATTTTGTTGAAAATGAACTTGGACTTAAGCTTAAATCTGACATGAAATGTCCAGTATGCAGTGGGCGAAATATCGTGTTTGATGAAAAATTTGAAAAGATATTGAAAAAGCACAAAACTTACGCTAAATTAAGACCGCAAGTAAACACAATGATTGACCAGTCTTTTGCAACGCCTGAAACCGCCACTGCAAGAGCTGCAATAATGGCGGATAGGGGAGATTTGGAAGGAAAAAGAGTTTTATTTGTAGGTGACGATGACCTTGCATCAATTCCAACTGCGATGACAGGGCTTTGCAGTGAAGTTGTTGTTTTAGATATTGATGATAGACTTTTGAAATTAATTTCAGAAGTTTCTAAAAAAGAGAATTTAAACATTAGAACTGTAAAATGGGACTTTAAAAATGAACTTCCAAGTGAATTTGTAAATAAATTTGATACAATATTTACCGATCCACCATATACACTAAACGGCGCA
Organism: Methanococcus maripaludis; assembly: GCF_002945325.1. Lineage (NCBI taxonomy): Archaea > Methanobacteriati > Methanobacteriota > Methanococci > Methanococcales > Methanococcaceae > Methanococcus > Methanococcus maripaludis. Next base: position 1,086,423 of record NZ_CP026606.1, on the reverse strand, counting down.
GTGCTTTTCATGTCAAGGGGCATCGAAGCACTCGGAGATAACGGAATATTGTATCTTGCATTCTCTCACAAGCCTGTAGAAGAATACATTGAACTTCAAAAATCAATCAACAATATGAACTTTTTAATTTACGAATTGATTCCTGGATTTAATTTCTATGAAGGAACCGAAATTATTGGAAACACTACATTTTTGGCAAGACTTGTTGGTAAAAATTTGAAAAAAATAGAAGTTAATTCTGAAAAAATATACACTGGAGAATTAAAACCAACTTTAAGATACTACCAATGCATGAATTGTAAAAAAATCCATGAAGTGGGAAATAATGTAAAAAGAATCGAAGATTTAACCTGCGAATGCGGTGGAAAAAAATTTTCGATGATTAAAAGAGCTAAAGTAAAACAAAAATAAATTTGAAAATTAAAATTTTAATTTTTTTTAAAATAAAAAAAGAGAATTATTCTGTTAATAAAACAGCGTTTACAACACCATCTTGTCCAGGTCTTGAGGTAACTTTTGCTTTACCCATTTCTGTTTCGATGATTGCGCCTTTTGTCATAACATTTCTTCTGATGTAGTGTTTGTTTGCTTTGTTGTCGATAACATTTGTTACTGCAACTTTTTTACAAACTTTGTTTGCTTGATCAAAGACGTTTGCATAGTTTGTTTTTTCCAACTTAACTTTTAAGTTTGCGCCTCTGCATCTTACAATTTTTCTTTTGATTACTTCTGAAACTTGTGTTTCTGCTGCAGGTCTTCCCATTTCTCTTTTATGTTTTTTTGCAGCTCTCCAAACTTTAGCTCCTGTTGAGAGTCTTCTGCTTGCTCCTTGCCAAATTGCCATGTTTACACCTTATTTGTGTTTATTTTTAAAAAAAAATCGAAGTTTTTCCTTATATAATAAGTTTTTTGAGAGAGTATGCGAGTATAATATGTGATTGATATGATAGTATAAAAAATTAACTGCATTTTAAAATAGGTTAAATAAGAATAATAATTTAATTATTTTATTGAATCTTCAAATAAAAGCTTTAAAATCGCCATTCTGACAGGAACTCCATAAAATGACTGTTTAAAGTACCTTGCTTGAGGGATGTTGTCAACTTCAGAATCGATTTCATCTACCCTTGGAAGAGGGTGCATGATAACCACGTTTTTCTCCCCGATGTGCTCTTTTGAAAGTCGATATATTCCTTTTACCTTGTAGTATTCATTAACATCGACAAACCTTTCTTTCTGAATCCTTGTCATGTAAACAACATCAACATCGTCAATATCGACATCAGCCATTTCTGAAAGTTTTATTTTTCCAGCGATATCTTCAATTACTTCTCTTGGCATTTTAAGTTCGTCTGGAGAAATTAATTTTATTTCTACACCTTTGAATAAGGATAATGCTTGACATAAGGAGTGGACAGTTCTTCCATACTTTAAGTCCCCTATAAATGCGATTTTTAAATTTTCAATGTGTCCAACTTCTCTTTTAATCGTGTATAAATCAAGAAGTGTTTGCGTTGGGTGCTGATTTGATCCATCTCCAGCATTTATAACTGGAACTTTTGAATTTTCACTTGAAAGCCTTGCAGCTCCTTCTGACGGGTGCCTTATTGCAATCAAATCACTGTAACCACTGATTACTTTGATAGTGTCGGCTAAAGATTCGCCCTTTGTTACAGAAGTATTTGAAATATCCGTAAAACCAATAACGTTTCCACCAAGCCTTTTCATTGCAGTTTCAAAAGAAAGTCTTGTCCTTGTTGATGGTTCGTAAAAAAGAGTTGCGAGTATTCTCCCATTTAAAAAATCACAGTGACCTTTTTCATTTAAAATAGCTTCCATTCTTTCGGATTCGTCTAAAATATTCAGAATTTCTTCCCGGCCGATGTCTCTCATCGAAATTAAATGCCTCATTAAAACCACCGACATTTTTCATTAGTTATAAATTAAATATATATAAAATTATGGTGTAAAGTATATATGCAGACGAGGTGTGTTGATGGAACCTGTTCAAATTATCGGGATTATCGTTGGATTAATTGTTATTTTAAAAGTTGCAGTCCAGGCTAAAAAAAGTGCTATTTCACCATTTACTGCAGTTATATGGATTTTAGGATGGATTTTTGTAATGTTAATGGTAAGTTTTCCAAATTTTCTTGGAAAAATTGCAAACAGTCTGGGTGTAGGAAGAGGTATTGACGTTTTAGTGTATTTTGGAATTATAATTCTGTTTTTCTTAGTTTACAAATCATATTTAAGGACAGAACACCTTGAAAGAGAAATTACAACAATTGTTTCAGAAATTGCAATTAATGAAAGATACGATAAAAAAACAAAAGGTGAAAATGATGGAAAATAGAGAATTAGTAATGGAAACTGCGCCTTATGTTCAAAATATGGAATATATAAGAGAATTAATTGAAGAATCGGAAAATATTGAAGAATTAAAAATAAAATTAACTGAATTAATAGGTAATGAGCAGAACGTTGCAAAAAAAACTGATTTAAAAATTTTAATGGAAAAAATAGAAGAATTAAATCTTTAATTTTTAGGTTTTCTAAATTCGTGTTCAAAGTCTTTGTCGTAAAGTTTTGAATAATCATAACTGTCAGGATTTGTTACATTTCCAACGATTATAAGTGCTGTTTTTGTAATTCCTTCGCCTTTTACTTTTTCAGATATGTCTTTTAGTGTTCCAGTAATTTTTTTCTCGTCAGGCCATGATGCATGATATACCACTGAAACCGCAGTGTTTTCCGGATATCCACCTTCAATTAGCTCCTTACATACTTTTTCTATCATTCCTGTTCCCAAATAAATTGCCATTGTAGCGTTGTGTTTTGCAAGCGCGATTAAACTTTCTTTTGCAGGTTTTGGAGTTCTTCCTTCAGGCCGTGTAATTATTACTGTTTGTGATACATCAGGAAGCGTTAATTCTGATTTTAAAGTTGCCGCTGCTGCAAAAAGGGAAGTTACTCCTGGAATTATTTCTACATCGATTTCATATTTTTTCAATTCATCGATCTGCTCTTTTATCGCACCGTAAAGTGCAGGGTCTCCAGTATGAACCCTTACAACAGTTAATCCGTTTTTAATTCCGTTTACTGCAACTTCGATTACTTCATCGAGTGTCATCGTTGCACTGTTGTAGATTTTTGCATCCTTTTTGTTGTAATCTAAAACTTCCGGATTTACTAACGAACCTGCATAAATTAAGATATCTGCACTTTCAATTGCATTTTTTCCTTTTATCGTGATTAATTCCTTGTCTCCAGGACCCGCACCAACAATAATCATCTTTTTCATTATTTCACCGATTTATTAAAATTAATAAATTATTCAGTTGCTTTTTTCAAAATTTCATAAGTTGTTCCGTATATCACGTTGCTTTTGCAAAAACCCGGCAGATACGTTGCAGCTTTTCCAGAATTCGTTGCAACGTTTTTGTATCCCATGTCTTCAATCGGAGCTACGACCATACACGTGTCAACAACTACTTTTCCGCCAGCATCTTCAATAATTTTCGTATATCCCATCCTGTCAGCAATCGATTTCATGTGAATTGATGTACAAACCCAAACTTCTGCATTGAATTTTGCATTTTCAGCTTTTACAAACTCTGCAACTTCTTTGATTTCATCAAGACTGCAGTGTGGACATCCGATACAAATTAAATCTGGTTTTTCTGAAGTTTTGAAAGAATCATATTCTTTTTCAAAATCGTCTTTTCCGATAACTACTTTTTCAAGACCTGTTATTTCCAGTCCTTTTTTTGCTTCGGGAGTTATTCCTTCAACGTGGTATAATGCAACACCGCCGCTTGCTGCAAGTGCGGCTCCAAGTGCTTTTAAATAATCATTTTTAACTGATTCACAATTTTTAAATTTGAAGTATGGAATTCCGTTTTTTACAATTTTTCCCGTAATTCTTCCCAAAATTCCGTAAAATGAACTTGCATCTTCAAGTTCCATATCAACTTCAAAAACTTGTGTTGGAAGCCTGTTTTCATCCAAATGGTATCCGTAACATGGTGTTTTTCCAATGATTGCAGCTGCTAATGCTGAAGGTCCGCCCTCCCTGTTGGTTCTTGCACCGATTACTGAATTTACATAAGCTACTGCAGAAGACTCTGCCCATGCAACGTGTGAACCAAACATTGGAACATTTCCAGTTAAATAAGGCGTACATGTACAGCTGATTTCAATTTCCATTCTTTTAAAACAGTCAATTATTTCGAGCTGTTTTTTTGCAAAATCCTTTGGGAATTTGAGTTCATCGTACCTTATCAAATCCATTCCAGCAGGATTTAACGTTGTTGGAACTGTTGCCTTTAAACCCTGATCTGCAAGGTCTTTTAAAAATTCCAGTCCCTTTTCACCGATAGTTTTGTAAGAAACTCCGGAAACCTGTGCAGAAGATATATCTACCAGTTTTTCTGCTCCGTAAATATCGCCTAATGACACAAGTAAGTTCATGCAGGTTTCTAGGGCTTCCCCGTATTCTCCTGCATACAATTTTTCCTCTTCTCTCGTTAGATGCATAATTTTCACCTTTTTCCTTACTAATTATAGAGTACCAAAATATAAAAATAATGGAGATAGTTTTAATTCGTGAAAAAATGGAAATAAATGCAACACCGATAAGAACCAGATATATCGATAGAAACGAAGATTTTGTATCAGAATCCATCAATTCTTTAAAAAATGAAATTGAAAACGGATTTGAAATAAAAAACGGGGATTTTTTAGTCGTCAGTGAAAAATTCATAGCTACAAGCGAAGACAACTTCGTAGATGAAAGTTTGGCGAATCCTAAATTCTGGGCATATTTTACATATTATCTATCAAAATACGGCTGGGGATATGTATTAGGCCCTCTTTTAGGTACTAGGGGCGACAGGGTTAAAAATTTAAGAAAAATGCCAAAGACGGAAACACTAAAACACAAACAAATAGTAATTGAAAATGTAGGGTTAATATACGCACTAAAACCTGCATCAGAAGGCGGAATTGACTTAACAAACGTTCCGGGTACTTATGCATCCCTCCTTCCAGAAAAACCTGAAAATTCTGCAAAAAAACTCCATAAAAAAATAAAGGAAGAACTGAATCTCGATTTAACGGTTATGGTAATCGATACAGATGCAACATACAGGTTTTTTAACTGGTACGTTACAGCACTTCCAATTGCAATTGATGGAATAATTTCAAAAATAGGTGTTTTTGGATATATTTTAGGGAAATTTGGAAAAATATTAAAACAGGGCGGCCTTTGTGGTGCAACCCCGCTTGCAATTGTGGGAAATGAGAATTACAAAAAATATCCCTTAAAAACGATTCTATACATTGCAAATCTATCAGATACGTCTCAAGTCCCATATACAAAGTCAATTCATGATTTAATGAAAAAATACAACACTTTTGAAATAACTGTTGATGTTTTAAAAGAGATGGAACACAGCCCATTAGTTATTGTAAAATGTGAATAATTTAAAAAAGTAAAAAATTAAAATAAAATATCTATCTTTTTGGCTCATTTATTGCAGATTCGATTAATGATTGAATCATTAAATCGTGCGATAATTTGTAAATATCGAATTCATTTTTATTTTCCACATCTAAAAGTTCTAAAAGGTCCCCCGAAAGCGAAGTTTCAATGCATTTGCTTTTATCTAAAATATAAACCTGTTTTCCATCTTCAAGTTCTACTTCTGTGCACTCTGATTTTAAAGCAACAATTACGGGAGGTTCTTCAATTTCAGGTCTTTCCAATTTTATATTCGTAAAATCTGGATCATTTAATGATAATCTCTCATTTATAGAATAACAGAGTTCATTGATATATTCTTGATTCCACGTTCTTTTTAAATTAAATAACTCTTTTTCAAGGGATGAAAGAAGTTCTTTTGGATATTCTTCAATTATTTCTCTTAAAAACTCCATATTATATTTAGCCTTGTCTGCAGCCTTTAAAATTATTTCAAGATTCTTTTTCTCAATGTAGCCGGATTTTACCATTGCGATCGTTGCTTCTTTTGAAAGTTCTTCGTCTGAAAGTTTCAATCTTACATTATTAATATATCTGTTAATGTACTTTTGATCGTATTTTCCAAGATTACCGACAATTCGAAGAGCCTGCTTTGAAATGTATTTATCAGGATTGTTCATCAATACACAGACTTTTTTATAGTGTCTTGTAGTAACTTTCGGGCTGTATTTTGATAAATTGTAAAGAAGCGTGATTGAAGGATAAATGACATCAGGATCTTCATCCAATAATGGATTTATGTTTAAATTTTCAAATTTAAGTGGTTCCGTGTAGCTTAATTTATTCAGCGCTAAAAGCGAATATATTTTAGTATATTTATCGCTCGAACTTGTAAATTCAACAAGCGTATTAATTGCATTTTTTAAGTATTCGGGATATTTTTCAGAATATTTCCATATTGAATAAACTGAACTTCGCCTAATTTCTAAATTATCACTTTTTAATGAATCGATCAATATTTTAGACGTATTTTCGTCGAGTTCGTAATCTTTAATATCTCCTAAAATCTTAATTACTTTTGATTTTAAAACAGGATCATTTGAATCTAAACAGGATAATACATCATTTTGACAAGATTTTATTAAATCAGGGTTAATTTCTCCGATATTTTTTATTAAATCCATTAAAACTACTTTTGAAGTTATTTTTTCGCGCAGTATCCCAAATAAATCAATTTTTTCTTCACATTTTGAATTTAACATTATTTTTGAAAGAGCATATGCACTTGAACAAACCACATCAATGTTTGAATCATTAATACACTTTTTCAAATTTTCCATGTAGGGTTTAACATTATTATAACATACAAGTCCAAAATCTCCAAAAAATAAAACTGCATTTTTTCGAATTCTCCAGTCAGAGTTTTCCAATAATTCCGCAATTTTTGGAATTAACGGCAGAACTTCGAGAGGATTTGCCTTTGAAATCATTGAAAGTGAGTTTAATGCCGCCCATTTTATTTTAAAATCACTTTCAAGTGCTTTTTCAAATTTTGGAATAAAATGTTTTATAGATTCCCGATGTTCAAATGCATATTTTCCAACAGAAAGAACATCTCGAAAATCTGAAAAATCAAAACCAGATATTCCTTTTGTATCTGCACCGCTTTTTGGATTTAAATGATAATCAGTTGATTTAAAAGATCCTATCATTATTATCACGCTTTTAATAGTAATATTATTATGAATTAAATGGATTATATTCGTTTTTTGCATGTGTTTGTGTAGGTTAACCGTTTTTTCATTAAATTTACCTACATAATCATATACATAACTACATACAAAACCAAATACAGCACCATATGCCAAAATAAGTGCAAAAAAAGTATATATTAACAAAAAACGACATATTTCTTCGGGAATATCCCCGAAGAGGTAAAAATCTCAAGGATTCATACGAGATTCTAAAGGCTAGAAACTCTCGAAAAGAAAGTCTGGTGAACTTAGGAGGTTCAATCATGAAAATAACAGAATTCATGAAAAACAAAAAAGGTGCTTCCGGAATTGGTACCTTGATTGTTTTTATTGCAATGGTATTAGTTGCTGCAGTTGCAGCAAGTGTTTTAATTAACACAAGCGGATTCTTACAACAGAAAGCTTCAACTACCGGTAAAGAAAGTACCGAACAAGTTGCAAGCGGTTTATTAATAAACGGAATTACTGGAAGCGTTGGAACTTCAGATGTTAAATTGCTTGCAATTTACTTATGTCCTAACGCAGGAAGTTCTGCAATCGATTTAGCACAAACAAAAATTATGCTTGATTACGACGGAAAAAGCGTAGTTTTAGGTTACGGCGGTAACCAAGACATGAGTAGCGGAAACTCAAGTGTATTTTCAAACGACACTGGCGCAACCGCAACCACATTCCAAGTAAATATTTTACAAGATTACGATGATTCAGCAGTTGACAATGCAGTTATCAACAAAGGAGATGCTGTAGCATTGATTGTTGACGTTAATGCATCATTTGGTGGAGAAATCCCTGAAAGAACTGCAATCTCAGGAAAAGTTCAGCCAGAATTTGGTGCTCCAGGAGTTATTTCATTTACAACCCCTGCTTCATACACAACAGCACTTGTAGAACTTCAATAATTAATTTAAAAAATTCATCCTTATTGGAGGTTCAATTATGAAAATAACAGAATTCATGAAAAACAAAAAAGGTGCTTCTGGAATCGGAACCTTGATTGTTTTTATTGCAATGGTACTAGTTGCTGCAGTTGCAGCAAGTGTTTTAATTAACACAAGCGGATATTTACAACAGAAAGCTTCAACTACCGGTAAAGATAGTACCGAACAAGTTGCAAGCGGTTTACAAATTATGGGTATTAGCGGATACCAAGATGGTTCAGCTGGTGCAAACATTACAAAATTAGCAATTTACATAACTCCTAACGCAGGAAGTGCTGCAATCGACATGAATCAGGTTGTTTTAACACTTTCAGACGGAAGTACAAAAACCGTTACTAAATACGATACTACTGCATACACAAACCTAACTGCAGGTGGAGACCTTTACAACACTACAACTGTAAACTGGTCAAAATTAGCAGATACTACAGAATTTGGAATAGTTGAAATTCAAGATGCAGATCTCTCATTTACAAGTTCAGCACCAGTTATCAACAAAGGTGACATAGTTGCAATTATTGTAAGCGGAGTTTCATTCGATACAAGAATGGAAATTTCAGGATCTGTTCAGCCAGAATTTGGTGCTCCAGGAGTTATTTCATTCACCACACCTTCAACATTCACTGAAAAAGTAGTTTCATTACAATAAGCCCCTTGCTTATTTTTTTATCCGAGGTGGTGAAATGGTGAAAAAATTCATGAAGAATAAGAAAGGTGCCGTTGGAATCGGTACCTTGATAATTTTTATTGCAATGGTACTCGTTGCAGCAATTGCTGCCTCAGTAATTATTAATACCGCTGGAAAACTTCAGCACAAAGCTTCAACCGTTGGTGAAGAAAGCACCGAACAAGTTGCAAGCGGAATACAAGTTTTAAAAGTAATTGGTCATGCAACAGACAAAACTACAATTGATAAATTAGCAGTTATGGTTACACCAAATGTTGGTGGAGAAATCGATCTTTCGACAACGATTTTGACATTGAGTACAGGAGATGCAAAATATTCTCTCGTTTACGACAGTGCCCAACACAATGCAGTTGTTAAAGATGCGGGATCTGACAGCATTTTTGATGAAACTGAATGGGGTACTGACACCAAATATGGTGTAATAGTACTACAGGATAGTGATAATTCAACCACTGATTCTACACACCCGACAATAAATTACGGTGACAAAGTATACCTTACAGTTACTATGGATGTTGCTTCAACCTCAAAAGTTTCTGGTGAAGTAATTCCAGAATATGGTGCATCAGGAATCGTTGAATTTAGAGCTCCATCTGTATTTACTGAAAATGTAACTACACTTCAATAATGGTGATATTATGCCTAATATCTCAGAGATTATTGAAGAGATAAAACAGAAGATCAAATTAGGCAGGAAGACTGAAGAAAGTTCAGAACCTGAACCTGATGACGAATTTAGTTTTACACTTGAAGAGGAAGCAGTGAACGAATCTGAAGATTTGTTTGCTGCAAATGAAGAACTTCTTGCCAAAATTGGGGAACTTGAATCCAAGTTCCCAAAAATTGAAATGATGGTCACAAACCTGAGGAAAGAGAATGAAAACCTCAGGGGTGACATTCAAAATATTAACGAAAATTTTCAAGATATGATGGCACTTTACGAAGTGGTATCTAATCAAATCAATCCATTCATAGGCATTTCAAAAATCACAGCAACCAGCATGGAAAAAGTAGAAATGATGGAAAATGAATCTCGAAACCTGAAAAAAAGGGTTGAAGAACTTCAAAATGATGTTGTGATTCTGGCAAACGTATATTTAAATACGCACCAAATTGACCTTGATGGAGTTATTAATGAAGTGCTTGCAGAAGAAGAATTCTCCAAAGCAATATCAGGAGAGGATTCCGATGATTGGTAACGTTAAAATGGAATATGCTTCCGCTTCGGAAGAATACCTTACCGAGAGTGAAATGGATGAATATTTGGATGATTTGAGATCCAAAATTCCTTCATTTATCGTAGAACTCTTAAAAAATAATTTAAAAAACAGAAAATTAACAAGACCTCAGCTTGATAAAATCGTTGGAAGAGTTTCTGACCTTTATTTTGGAAAAAAACCGGAAGACAAGAAGGCTGCAGAACTTACAAATAAAATTAACGATTTGAGCCAGAAATTAGATGCTTTGATGAAAGTTGCTACAATTTCATCTGCAACAAAAGTTTCTGATGACATTAAAAAAGAATTGAACTATCTCGATGATGAAAAAATTGAAGTTCCCGAAATTTCTAAGGCTGTAGATGTTCCAGAAATTATCGAAGAACCTGAAGTTTCAATTGAACCTGTTAAGGAACCCGTTGTGGAGCCTGTAAAAATAATTGAAAAACAGACTGTTGAACCAATCATTGAGTTCAAAGAAGAACCTAAAATTGAAAAGGTTGTTTCGAAAGTTCCTTTGGAAATTGAGGAGGGAAATAATATGAGACCTGAATTAACCCCTGCAGTTGAAACGACTGCAAGACTTCAAGAATTGCCCGAAGATACACTTTCTACCATGTTAGTATTCAAATGGCTTGAATTTTTAATTAGTAGAGTGGGAACAGGAAATTTAATAGATGTACTTGATTACTACCACAACCTTGGATGGGTATCTGGAAAAGCAATCAGCAAATTGATGAAAGTATCAAAAAACATGAAGTATTTCCATGAAGATATCGACTGGAAAGCTAATGAATGCATGGCTCCAGAAGACCACGTTGTATCATTACTCTACATTGAAAAATTAGCAGGAAGGCCTATCGCAGTTGAAGAACTTGAAGGCATGGAAAGAGAAATAAATAGAATAAAGAAATGGGCTGAAGAACTACAAAAAATGTAATTTAAGTAACTACAAGGAGTGAGCGAAATGAACACTGCAGCATTATCATCAATATTACTCGAATCCCAAAAGCCTGCTAAATTAGAAGCTGTTCCAGAAGATGCATTTTCATTGATATTTGCATTTAAATGGTTAGAATACTTATCAGAAAGAGTGGGACAATCAAACATTGCAGATATTCTTGAATTCTACTACAACTTAGGATGGTTATCTGACAATGCAATTTCAGGACTATTAAAATTCTCAAAAGGAATAAAAATAGAAGATGACGACATTGCAAGTCCTTCTGGAAAATTAACTATTGCTGACCACTTGGTTTCATTATTATTTATCGAAAGATTAAATGGTAAAAAAATATCAAGCGAAGTTTTAGATAAACTAGAATGGGAAATTAGAAGGATAAAAAGAGGCGCAGAGCAATACTATGGGATTTAGTTCAACTGCGGGACTAACGTTGTTGTTGACTACAGTGCTGATATGTTCGATTTACATGTACAGTACTGTAGACCTAACGTCTGCAAAAGTAAATGATGCTTATAACCAGCATTCAGAATATTTGAAAAATAAATTAGATGAAAAAATAACTGTTGTATCAGTTGAACATTCATCAGAAAATATGAACATTACCCTTTTAAATGAAGGGCAATTAACACATGAATTAGATAATTGGGACGTTTTATACAACGGAACTCCCGTGAATTTTACAATCACGTCTGGTGAACTGTATTTAGCACCTTTAGAAAGTGTAAATATTTCAGTAAATGCAAGTTCCCCGGGAAGAATATCGGTAGTTTCTGAATACGGAAACCAGTATTACTACAATTTAAACTAAAGATCCTTGTTTTTAGGATAACTTTTGCGTTGTGATTTAGATGGCATCCAATGTTTTCTCAGAAGTAATAATCTTTGTTAGTGTTTTGATAATTACGGCCGCTGTCGCAGGAATTCTTGCAACAAGTACGCACAAAATATCGCTCGGAATCAGCAGTAAGGGCGATACGTTATCAACGCAGTTATCTCAGGATTTCGAAATTATTAATGATCCAGGAAATATCCCCAGAAATTCAATTAACGGAATAAGTACAGTATATATAAAAAATACTGGAAAAACACAAATTTCTATTCAAAGTGATACAATAACAGCAATAATAGATGGAGAAATCCGAGATATTTCTGATACGAGCATTGTAAATGGTGCCGGCAGCGTTTTAAGTCCATCAGAAGTTGGAAAAATTGAAATTAATTATAACGAAACTGGATTTCACAAAATAAAAATAGTATCTGAACATGGCGTATCTAGAACAATAACAGGAGATGTCAATTAAGTATCGGTGGTTGATTTGAAACTAGCAAGAATAGAGCTGAGCAGAGATGACGTTCACAAAAGACTTGGTGGGGGAATCCCCTTTGGAAGCGTTATCTTAATTGAAGGAGAAGAGTCATCCGGAAAGTCAATATTCTGTCAGCGGTTAGCATACGGATTTTTACAGAACTCTTATTCGCTTTCTTATGTATCAACCCAATTGACAACCACTGAATTTGTAAAACAGATGATGTCCTTGAAATACACCATAAATAAAAAATTATTAGATGGTAATCTTTTGTACATTCCAGTATATCCGTTAATTTCAGAAAATGCAATAAAAGATGACTTTATTAAAAAAGTAATGCATACAAGAGCATTTTATGAAAAAGATATTGTTTTATTTGATTCTATTTCTACATTAGTATCTAATGATGCAAGTGAAGTACAGATCACAGATTTAATGGCTTTTTTTAAAAGAATTGCATCCATGAATAAAATTATAATTTACACAGTAAACCCAAAAGAACTCCCTGAATCAATATTGACAATACTCAGAACTTCTGCAACAATTGTCATAAAAACAGCAACTTATTCTTTCGGGGGAAATCTTAAAAATTCTGCTAAAATTGAAAAATACAACTTTGCAAAAAGTTCCTTCCAGAAAGTTATGGTATTTAGAGTCGATCCAGGACTTGGAATTGCCGTAGAAATATCCTCTGTAGCATAAGGTGGTAATATGGCTAATGATTTCAAAACTGCACAAATGAACAATCCCCATTTAAAAAATTACGTTGAAAAATTTAAAAAAACTTACATGAAAGTCCCAGAATTCGTTCCAAGCCTTTCAAGAGATTTTAAAGAAATAAGATATCCAAATATAATTTATCCAATAGGTGACCCGATATTTATCCACCTTTACGGAACCCCTAATTTAAAAACAAGATATATTGCAATAGAACCTAAATTAAACGGTTCAGAAGAGAGAAAAAAATATTTCGACATCCTCGATAAAATATTAGAGTATGCGCCATACAGCGATATTCCTGAAAACGATGAAGAGTTTGGAAAAGTAGTCACAAAACTATTTGACATGGTTGCAAAAGTATCAAGTCAAAAAAACGAAAAGAAAAAAGGAATTCTGTCAAAAATAACCGATTCTGGAAAAATAAACATAAATAAAAGTGAAAGAGATAAATTCCTCTATTTATTGAAAAGAGACTTAATCGGACTTGGAACTCTTGAACCAATAAAAAGAGACCCATACATTGAAGATATTCACGTAATCGGTGCTAAAAACTGCCAGCTGGTTCACAAAATCTATGATATGCTTCCATCAAACATTGAATGGGAAGATGAAGGGGACATTTCCAATTACTTAAAAAATATGTGTGAAAGAATCGGAAGACCAGTTTCTGACGCTACACCAATTGTAGATGGTTCTTTACCGGATGGATCAAGGATAAACATTCTTTATTCAGGGGACGTTTCATTAAAAGGCCCATCATTTACAATTCGTAAATTTACAGACGTTCCAATAAGCATTACCCAAATTATCAGCTGGGGTACAATGTCTGCTCAGACTGCAGCATATCTTTGGCTCTGCCTTGAATACGGAATGAGTATATTCATCTGTGGGGAAACTGCGTCAGGAAAAACTACTTCACTAAATGCAATTTTACCATTTATCAAGCCTAAATCAAAAATATTCTCCTGTGAAGATACTTCTGAGGTAAAACCTCCAAACCCTGTTTGGCAGCAGTTATTAACCAGGGAAAGAGGCCCTGAAGAGAGCAGAGTTACACTATTTGATCTTTTGAGAGCCGCATTAAGGTCAAGGCCGAATTACATTATTGTAGGGGAAATCAGGTCTGTCGAAGGAGCTGTTGCTTTCCAGGCAATGCAGACCGGTCACCCGGTAATTTCAACGTTCCACGCTGCAAACGTTAGAAAAATGATACAAAGGCTTACAGGGGACCCGATATGTATTCCACAAACATTTATGGATAACTTAAACGTCTGTCTGTTCCAGCTTGCAGTTTATGCTAGAGGAAAATTCTTAAGAAGAGTTGTTTCAGTTGAAGAAATTGAAGGATACTACAAGGAAGTTGATGGAGTCATTACAAGAGGTGTTTTTGAATGGGACCCTCAAAAAGACGTCCACAACTTTACCGGATTGAATAACAGTTACATCCTTGAAGACAAAATTGCAACCGTTGCAGGATACGAAGATCCAAGAGAAATCTACGATGAACTTGATTTAAGAGTTAGAATTCTCGAAGAAATGATTGCAAGAGGAATCTTTGGATACTACGAGGTTTTAGATATTATCTGGAGTTTCTATGAAAAAGGATTGGAAGGACTGCCATTCCAGGTTTAAGGTGTTTCTTATGTTTTTTGATATACTCCCAAGGGTTGGACTAAAACCAAAAGATTACATTCTTAAATTTATACTTCCTGCAAGTATCATCTCAATTTTATTATTAATATTGGGAATAACCTACTTTTCAGGCTACACTCGATTGGTCGTATTATTTCTGCCGCTTCTTTTAATGGGAAGTGCCATAGGCTACCCATATATTGAACTTGATTCTCAACGTCAAAAGATAAATGAAAGACTCCACATATTCATTACAAAATTTGGTGTTCTTTCAATTACTGATTTGGATAGAAAAGAATTAATGCACCTTTTAGCAACCGAAAAAGAAGAATTAGGCCAGCTTGCAACAGAATCTCATAAAATTTTTGTATTAATTAAAAGATGGAACCAGTCGCTTGCAGAATCCTGCAGGTTCTTGGCAAACCGGTCTCCGAGCAGTCAGTTTGGTGATTTTTTAGATCGTATGGCTTATTCAATAGACAGCGGTCAGGAATTAAAAGAATTTTTGCACGGTGAACAGGACATTGTGATGGAAGACTACGGTGAATTCTACAAAAGGGCAATTTACACGCTTGACACGTTTAAAGAGATGTATGTCAGTGCAGTAACTTCAGTATCCTTTTTCGTGACTTTCGCAATAATTGCACCATTTCTACTCCCCTATGATTTTGTAACCATGGTGACAGTTGCACTGTTAGGTTTTGTACTTATTGAAGTACTTTTGGTCTATGCGATAAAAAGCAGACTTCCATATGACCGTTTGTGGCATACTGGGGAAAAACCAACCAAAATCGACTTGAAATTAAAAAAATGGCTAATAATATCAGTTATCGGAACAGTATTATTTACATTATTCCTTTTATGGGGAAAATTCATTGGAGAAATTCCTCAAATAATGAAAATACCCTACCAGATAATTTTCGCGCTTGGAATGAGTCCACTTGCTATTGGAGGATATTTCGCACAGCGTGAAGAAAACCTCGTAATAAGAAAAGAATTCAACTTTCCAGACTTTTTAAGGTCACTAGGGGATTCTGTTAGTGCAAAAGGAGGAGGTATGACTGATTCATTAGAATACCTCTCATCAAACGACTTTGGTCCATTAACAAAAGACTTGGAAGGCCTTTACAAAAGAGTATCCATCAGGGTAAACAGCCAGAAAGCATGGCGATACTTTGGATATGATACCTGCAGCTACATGATACAGCTGTTCTCTGAAATGTTTGAACGTTGTACATTTTTAGGTGGAAACGCAGGGGTTGCTGCCCACATGATTGGGAAAAACTTCAGAAAAATCATTAACTTAAGAAAAGCAAAATATCAAAGTGTCAGCCAGTTCTCCGGGATCATGTACGGATTAGCTGGAGGTATGGCCCTTACCCTTTACGCTTCGGCAGGGGTTGCAAACATGGTTAATGGACTTTATACAAGTTTAGATATACCCGACACAATGATATCGATTGTGAATATCATAACCCCTGAAGATTTCAGCCTTATTGCTTATTTAATCTACGGGGTACTCGTAATTTATTCAATTGTTTCAGGCTACCTGATAAAATTAATGGATGGAGGACACTACCAGGTTTCATTAATGCACTTTGTAATAATGCTCTGGGTTGCATCAATTGTTGGGTATATTGCAGAAGTAATGACTGGAAGCCTCCTTGGAACGAGCCTTCCAATTTAATTTATTTAAAAAATCATTTGAATAGTGAACCGATTAAGAACGCTATTAAAACTAGATTTGTTACTATTTTTATATTTCTTGAAGCTTTTTTTGCTTCCATTTTTGAGGGATTGAATACAAGTTTGTATATTCCAAGTAAAAATAATAAATCGCAGAAAACCACAGAAATAATATAATAAATTCCAAAAAATCCAAATAAATATGGTAGTGGGCTCAAAAAAATTGCGAAAATAAGCAAAAATGCTGCGATATATATTGACCTTTCACCACATTTTATAGGAATTGAAATTACTTTTTCTTTAATGTCTCCTTCGATGTCCTCGTAATCCTTAATTATTTCTCGTGACCACATTGCAAATAAAGCGCATAAAAAGAGCATTATTGTAACATCAATATTTCCAACAGCAATTCCACCAAATATAAAGACTGAACCTGTTAAATATGCTACAATTAAGTTTCCAATAATTTTATTTTTTTTGTACGTGCTTGCATACTGCTGGAGTACTATCGAATTTAAAACTGCCATCAAAAAGCATGATATATTAAACAGGGATATAAATAGACCCATAGCTACCAATGAATATGAAAATACCTTTGCATTATTCAAGGTGATTCGTTTTGAAGGAATCGGTCGTTTGGGTTTGTTTATCCGATCAATTTTTAAATCATAAATATCATTTAAAGCATTTCCAAACCCGCAAACTAAAAAAACGACTATTGATGCAAGAATTAAATTATCGACCATGGCCAGATTGAAGTAAGATGCAATTAATCCCCCTATAAATGCCCCAAAAGATGCTGTCAAACAATTTTTTAACCTGATTAACTCGAAATATGCTTTTATATCCATGTCTTCACCTACATCAAAATATATAGCTACAAACTTAGATAAATAGGTTGATACTCTTAACTCATGTGATAAAATGTTGAAATTTGGAACTGCAGGAATACCAATAAATGCTAAAAATACAGAAAGCGCACTCGAATATTTAAAAGAAATTAATCTTGATGCGATGGAGCTTGAATTCGTACGTGGCGTAAATTTAAAAGCTGAAAAAGCAGAAACTTTGGCAAAAAATTTGAAAATTACACTCAGTGCTCATGCCCCTTATTATATCAATTTAAATGCAAAAGAACCTGAAAAAATCGAATCCAGCATTAAAAGAATCGTTGATTCTGCAAAAATAATTAGTATATTCAATAAAAAAAATTCTGAAAATAAAAACGTGGTTTTTCATTCTGGATTTTATTTAAAACAGGATAAAGATTTAGTTTATGGGAAAATAAAAGCAAATATTCAAAAAATACTTGAAATAATGAATGAAAATAAAATAAATGCGATTTTAAGGCCCGAAACTACTGGAAAAATCTCACAATTTGGAAGCGTTGATGAATTAATCCAATTGTCAGCTGAAATTGACATTATGCCGTGCATTGACTTTTCGCACGTATTCGCACGAAGTCTTGGAAAAATAAATGATTATGATTCATTTTCAAATATATTATCAAAACTTGAAAATAATCTTGGAAAAAAAGGAATTAAGGATATGCACATCCACATTTCAGGAATTGATTTTGGAAACGGGGGCGAAAAAAAGCATTTTCCAATTTTAAATTCTGAATTTAATTATATGGCAGTTTTAAAAGCTTTAAAAGATTTTGAATGTTCTGGAACGGTTATTTGTGAAAGTCCTCGATTAGAATACGACGCAGTTATTTTAAAAAAGAATTATGAGGAGTTATAAACATTACTGCTGAACCGGAACTATTGAAATTTTTTTAAGAGAATTTCCCTTTTTACATTCTACTTTTTCAGGAAGTATTGATGCTACCTTATATTTTCCAGATACTCCTTCAGGGTGACATAAAAGGTAATTTTCACAGCATACCCTGTCACACTGCACATCTGCATGCGTTAAAGTTACTCCTTCGAGAGCTTTTTTAGACTCAATTATTATTGTAAATTCTGCAGGCGTTACTTCTACAACCTTAACTCCATTTTCATGAACGGTACATGGGTGATTTGCAGATCTCACACTTACAATTTTATACCTCGTTCCAATTTCCAAGTTGTTGTGGCATATCCTTTTAAATCTGCAAGGTTCGCATTCTTCAAGGGGCCCGAGATAAATAAATTCGTTTCCGGTTTTTGCAAGTTCGCTACCGATTAAAGTTATTTTTTTCATAAATAAATCACCGATAATAAGACTGAATAAATAGTACTAACTATAATAATCGAAATTATATTATATAAACAATGTCAAATAGCTTTCAGTCGAAAATTTAGGTGTTTTATATGTGCGGAATTATTGGATATATCGGAAATGAACGGGCTTCAAAAATACTACTAAATGGTTTAAAAAGGCTAGAATATAGGGGATACGATAGCTGCGGAATTGCAACTATTGATGATACAATTAAACTTAAGAAAAATACTGGAAAAGTTTTAGAAGTCTCAAAAAAAGAAAATTTTGATGACATGAACGGCTTTATTGGAATTGGGCACAGCAGGTGGGCAACACACGGCGGAATTACAAAAGATAATGCACACCCGCACTACGACTGCATAGAAAAAATATGTATTGCACACAATGGAATCATATCAAATTACAAGGAATTAAAGGAACTATTAATTTCAAAAGGCCACATTTTCAAATCTGAAACCGATACTGAAGTTATTCCACACTTGATTGAAGAAGAACTAAAAGATTTTAAAGAAATAACTGAAAAAACATATATTAACGCCATTCAAAATACAATTAAAAAACTTAATGGAACGTACGCTCTCTTAATTTTAAATCAGGATTTTCCAGAAATGCTTGTTGGAGTTAGGAATGAAAGTCCACTAATTTTAGGAATAAAAAAAGATGAATGTTTTATTGGAAGCGATATTTCTGCATTTTTAGAATATACTAAACTTGCAATGCCCTTAAACGATCGTGATATCGTAATTTTGAGAAAAGAAAACGATAAAATAGATATCGAAGTTTTAAACGATGGAAAACAAGTTCAAAGAGATAAAATTGAACTCCAGTGGGATATGGAAAGTGCTGAAAAGGAAGGATATGAGCACTTCATGTTAAAAGAAATTATGGAAGAACCAGTAATTTTAAAAAATTCAATGAAAATTTCAAAATTGGAAATTGAAAATCTTGGAAAAGAAATTGAAAAATGTGATAAAATATACATCACTGCAATGGGAACTTCACTTCATGCTGCAATGGTTGCAGAATACTGGTTCTCAGGATTAAATAAATTAGTTATTCCAATCGATTCGTCTGAATTTTTAACAAAAGGAATTGTTGATGAAAAAACACTGGTTATTGCAATAACTCAAAGTGGTGAAACATACGACACGATGAAAGCAGTTAAATACGCTAAAGAAAAAGGTGCAAAAACTGCAACTATCGTAAACGTTCTTGGAAGTACTGCAACAAGAGAAGCAGACATTACAATAATGATGGGATCCGGCCTAGAAATTGCAGTTTGTGCAACAAAAACCTTCATGTCACAGCTTGTTATTTTATACAGGTTATTCATTGAGTACGGTAAAATAATTGGAAAAAACATGGATATTTTTGAAAAAGAGTTATTAAATATTCCAAATTACGTTTCAAAAGTTTTGGACGAAAAAGAAAACATTTCAAAAATTGCAGAAGAATTGACTGCTAAAAACTACCTCTTTATTTCAAAAGGAATTAATCTTGCAAATGCCCTTGAAGGAGCTTTGAAATTTAAAGAAATAACATATTTGCATGCAGAAGGGATGAGCAGCGGATTTTTAAAACACGGGACTATTTCTTTGATTGATGAAAATATGGACACTGTTGCACTAATTCCTCCATCAAAATCCGAGCTTTTAAGTCCCGTTCTTTCAAATGTTGAAGAAATAAAAGCAAGAAACGGCAAAATCATCGGAATTTCACCCGTTGAAGATAATTTAAAATATTCAATAAAAGTTCCTGATGTAATTGAAGAGGTAAGTCCTTTTGTCTATGCTACTGCTTGTCAGCTTTTAGCATATTACAAAGCTGTTGATTTAAAAAGAGATGTGGATAAGCCTCGAGGGCTTGCAAAAAGTGTTACAGTTGAGTAATTCTTTTTAATCTTTTCTTTTTTTCGATATCTACACCCATATTTTCTTCGAGTTCTATCATTTTTGGAGGAAGTTCATCCCATCTCCAAAATCCCCTTAATACTTCGCTTTCTGGGAAATATTTCTTAAGATATTTAACCCATCTTTCAAAGTAGTCAGGATAAAGTTCTTTTACCCTTAAAAATTCACTGTTTAATGCTGAAGGGCATAAATAACAGCCGATTCTTTCAAATCCTTTATCATACATTGGATTATATATAATATCTTTTGAAAATATGTAGCTCCAGATATCAATCGAATTCCAGTCAAGAATTGGGAAGACATTTGTCTGGAAATCGATAAATCCGCTTTTTCTTTCGTAATCCAAATTTGCACGGGTGAAACTCTCGTATTTTCTGGAACCATCAATTGTAAGAACTTTTCTGTTTCCGTACTTCTTTTTTAAGTATCTTTTTAGAGGCATTAATTTACAGGCACTGTTGCACCATCGATTGTCTTTTGTTGGAATGCCTTCTTTTTCAAGATTGTCCCAGAAATTATCCCCATCTACAGTATCAAGATTGATATCATATTTATCTACAAAATCTTTCACATAATTTAGGGTTTCAGGATATTCTAAGCCTGTATCGATAAATACTACATCTAAATCAGGAATAACTTCTTTTGAAATAAGTGTGCATACTGCACTGTCCTTTCCGCCACTAAAAGATGCGTTTATCGCGTATCCTTTTCTTTTGTATTTTTCAACAGCATCTTGAAGGATTTCTATTGAATTTTCAACCATTTCATCAAGGTATTCTTTATTATACTCTAAATAATCTGCAATTTTTTGAAAATCTAGCTCTTTTTTCCTTGAAAGATCTTTTACTTTTACCCGATCTTCTTTTCTAACCCCAACTCCTAAAAAATCCCCAATTTTTACCCCGATATATTCAAAATCATCTTTTAATGCTTCATTTAATTCTTCAGGGTTTTCCAAAAGCTCTTCTTTAATGTATTTTCCTTTAAGCCTTTTTTTAGTATATTTTAAGGAGATTTTTGGGTCTTCAATCATATAGTAAAGAGGAGATGGAATAAATTTCCACGTTAAATCCAGTAAATCAAATTCGAGTGTTCCAATCTGATCTTCTGAAACGTAAACTCTTTTTCTGTAATCCATTCCAGAAAGCTTTTCTAAAAGGATTAAATCATCTTCCTGAAAATTTTTTCCAGTTAATTCGTTTAAAACTTTTATTTCATAAGGGGATGCAAATTTTGTGTCTTCATTAAACATAACTTTTACCTGCAAAGTCTTGATATTCTATTTTATTTTTAGTTTAAATTATAGTTTTTCTTCGAGATATTTGACAAAATCCCCGATTTCTGGGATATATGCCCCACATGCAAATTTGTGTCCCCCGCCACTTCCACCAACTTTTTTGGAAGCGTAGTTTATCGCACTTGCAAGATTTATATCTTCTGCAAAGGATAAAAGCTTTGGACATCTTGCTGATACTTTGTATCCGTCATCCATTTCAGAAACTGCAAAAATCGGTTTTTTCCAGTCAACTTTTTCAAGAGAATAACTCATTCCAGCAACAATTCCTACGATGTTTCCTTTTATTGCATTTTTGTCAACCTTAAAGTACTGGAAGTTTTCTTTCTGAACTATTTCAACATCGTTTCTTAAAAAGTTCATTGAACCCGCAAGATTTCTTTTGTGTTTTTTAAGCATTTTAAGCATTTTACTATAGTTTTTATCCCGATCCCCTTTTAAAACTTCCAAGGGAACATCGTATTCATCGTATCTCGAACAGCCGTTTATACATGTTGAAAATTCTTCCAGATTCTTTAAATTCGACTTGAATTCCTCGTTTGTTAGCTCGTAGCTTTCTCCAAAAATAACTTTTGGAAGGTGTATCCGCCATGCAGGAGGAATGTACCGGCTACATTTGTGTAAGAACTCACTGCCCATGATTTTTTTCTGATCAAATGTTAAATCGCATAAATAATCTTTTGGAATTATGTCGGTTCCGTGCTTTCTGTTTACATTATTTATAAAGTTAATTATTCGAGAATCGTTATCAGTAAGATCAGTTCTAACATCGGTGAAATATTTAATAGAAGTAAAAAGCGGTCTTGTATGTTTCCCATAAAACTGTAAATCTGGACTTACGGAAATATCTCCTGCTTTTACTGCATCTCTTAAAATTACATCCCGATTTAACCCAATTAAATTTCCTTCAAGGCTTTGAACATCTCCAACAGCCCCCAAAACTGCATATTTTGCAAGATCAGTAAACCGAGGATCACATATCTTTGCAAAAAGATAGCAGACCCCTGCACCACAGATTTCCTTTCCCCCATCAATACCATCGTTATGAGGGTTTACATTTACAATATTTTCAGGTATTTTCTCGTTTGAAACTATGTGGTGGTCCAAAATAATTATTTTTGGCTTTTTTGAAGTTTCTTTTAATTTTTCATTTATTAAATCGATTTGACCGCTTCCCAGGTCTGCAAATATTATTAAATCATTGTCAAAAGGAATTGTATCAATTGTTCCGTAATCAATCTGCCTTAAAAATAAAAATTCCGCTTCAATATTTAATCTTTCGAGCACGTTTTCTAAAATAATTCTGGAATTTATTCCATCCGTATCGATGTGGGTACAGACCAGTATCTTTTTGTCCCGATTTTTTCTAAGTATCTTAACTGCTTTTTTTAAATTAAGTAAATATTCCATTATAGCACCATTATTCAAAAATAAGTACAATTTAGACGTTTATAACTCAGAACTCATGAGAGTACCATTTATATATTATAAAATTAATATATATGTATAATTGACCCTTAAAAAACCATAGCAGGAATATTTATGGATTATCAGATACTACTTCTTGTGTTAATTTCCGGTATAATAGGTTATGTATTCACAAAAATATCAAAGTCTATGACTGGATACTATCTGATTTTAGTTTTGATGTGTACAATTAATACATACGTACTTTCGGAAATAACGTTAAAAACGTTGAGTATACACAGTATTATTCCAGTTATCGGGTTTTCAATAGCTACCATGGTAGTATTTGAAATTTCAAGAGCATATTTTGATAATTCATTAAGTATCGATGCATCAAGTTTTCAAGGGCTTCAGGAATTTGGACTTGAATATTATATTGCAATCATTTTATTTTATTCAGCATTGCTATTCGTGTTTTTATTATATATTATACCATTAGGATACTTAAGCATGTTTTATATTGCATTTATCATGTTAATTACTTCATTTGCGCTTGTTGGAAGCAGTATTGTTCGTTACTGGGCATTTGAACTGTATATTATACTGTATCTAACTTTAATGGTGGGATTAATACTATTAAATATAATTGAAATTGATTACTATCCTGAAATATTACTCCCATACCTGTTTATTTTATTTTACTACTTAGATATGAGATCATTTATAAAAAAGAAGGCTTCAAGTAGAGTTTCTTTGAAAAAAAGACGTTTAAGATAATTATAAATCATGTATCTCTAAATTTTTAGTTTTCGTATCATATATAAAAAATCCAGTTGAAGATGGGTTTACAATCAAGGTATTTCCGATTTTATCAATACTCCTACTTTCATGAACATGTCCGCATGCGCATAAAACTGGTTTAAATTCTTCAATAATTTTTCTAACTGCGCTACTTCCAACGTGTCCTGCTTCACACCTGTCAGCCATTGTATATTTTGGCGGAACGTGTGAGAGTAAAATAAAATTATTTTTAACATCTATTTTTTCATTTTTTAAAATTTTGATAAATCTTTCGTAAATTTCATCTTCTGAATATTCGTTTGGACTACAAATTGGAGTCTCATTTGAACCCCCCAATCCAATAAAAATTGTATCGTAAAATTTAACAAGTTTTTCATCGATATTTAACCCGGATTCATTCATTTTTTGTATTGTATTCAAATTTTCCCAGTTTCCAGGGATTATAAACACTTTTATTTTGTTGTTTAAATTTTCTAAAAAATCGATAAGTTTTGTATCTACGTCATAGACAATATCGTATAAATCATCCTGATCCTCTGATTTAGCAAAGCTACATTTTGTAAAATCTCCAGAAATTAAAATAACATCAGGTTTGTACCTTAAAAGTTTATCAAAATTAATTATGCGGTTATGTAAATCTGTTAATCCTATAAGCCTCATAAAGTCACATCTTATGCGTAGCTAGACAGTTCTGATGTAGCATCAGATATTGCATCAGCGAGTGCCTGAGTTGTCTGGTTTGTCGAATTTGTAATCTGTTTTCCAGTATTGCTAACATTCGTTGCATAAAAGTATGCTGCGATTGCTGCAACTGCAACTGCCGCCATAACCAGTATTCCGAGTTCCATTGCTATTTGACCTTTTTTTGATGTTATTTTTTCTAAAAATTTCATAGCACCACGTCCACATCCAGTTCTTTAAATAGTTATATAACTTCAACAATATATACGTTGTCTTCTCCATATAGTATTTTAAAATAAGCCATATCTTTGAAGAAGTCACTACATAATTCACCAAGTACTCCTGAAACGTAAATATACTTAATATTATTCATTTTACATACTTTCGTGTAGTTATACTGATCATTGCCATCAATAAATTTTGCAAGTTCATATATTGTATTATTTCCTATTGAAAAATCTCCGCTTGAAAATTTTGAGTAATAAAAAACAGGTTTATTAGATGTATATATTGGTAAAAATTGTCCTGCATCTTCCCCAAAATTTAAAAACGTTTCATTTGAAATATTATTTAAGTTAATCCATTCAAAAGCATTCAAATCAGCTTCAGAAACTACATACTGCTCTTTTAAATAATCAGGAATTATTTGATAATTCATGCATGCTGAAGAAAAAATAACAAACGAAGTTAAGAAAATAAAACCTAATTTAAATGTTCTTTTTTTAAGAGTGTTTATGATCGAATAAACTCCGAAACCATAAAATATCGGCATTATTATTTGAATATTGTACATCATCCTGTTTGATGCATACATGGTATTAAAAAATGGTATGCTAAGATGGATAGATTCACTGTTAATCAAAATAAAGAGTAACAATATAGGAAACAGTATTAGATAATACATTTTATGTTTAAATATGCCATAAAGTCCAATTATGAAGAGATAAGTAAAGAATAGTGAAATTAAAAATGTAACTCCGTTATCGAGTGTAACGGCATACACAGGATGTTTCATAAACAGGTAAAATATTCCAAATCCTGCGAAAATGTTATGAATAATTATATTAACAGGTTCTGAAAGCAGATTTGACGATTTGCTGTATGAAACTATATCTTTTGACATTCTTTTTGAAATTAATAGTAATGAAGCTACTGCGGGAATAACTGAAAATATAAAATAATTTTTTATTACGTTATAATTTTTATTTGATATTTCGAATATCGTGATTGATAAAATAAATAAAATCAACATTAAAACAGGAAACGGGTGTGTATAAATCATTGCAAATAAAACTAAAGAAAAAAGATAGAGATAATTAGTATCCCTTGATTTTGAGTATTTAATTAAGAAAAATACAGAGATTAAAAATAAGGAATAAGCGAGATAATTTGGATAGAGTACGTAAATTATTCCATAAAAAACACTTCCTGCCAGTACAAAAGGTGCTGTAAAATATCCAAGTCCTGATTTTATTGATTCTCCAACCAAATAAAACCCAATAACCATTGAAACCAGCATAAAGTACATTAAAAAATTAAATGCATCTGGAATGTCATTTACCTGATTTGAAATGAAATAAACTAAAGAATGAAATCCTGAAGGATATTTAACGTAATTTACGTATGGGATTTCAGATGTTGTATAAAATAAACTTTTTTCTTCGATTATTGCCTGTGATTTATAACTGTGGTATTGAGTATCTGTTTTATTTAACGGGTTTTCGGGAAATATTATATATCCTTCAAAAACTGCGAGTAATGAAATTAATATTACAAACAAAACTGAAATTTTATTTAACTTTACATTTTTAAAAGAAATTTTTTTAAAATTGAAAATCGTTAAAAAAATTAACGGGATAATATAGTAAATTTTGATTAACGATACGCCGAAAACTGACATAAAATAAGATGAAATTATAATATAAGAAATTGATAAAAAAGGAGTTGTCATCAATTTTTCGTCATTTTTTAAAGGATTTATCAAGTATATCAAAATTAGAACTATCAAAAAATAAAATAAATCCAAAAAATCACCAAAAATAATAGAAAAGAAATTACGCAGTCAGCGTAATAGATGAAATTCCCGATGTTGCACTATCTGCAATATTTGTTAAATTACCTGTTGTTGATGCAGCTGATGCTCCAGTATCTGCTTGCGCATTTTTAACGTTTGTTGCGTAGAAGTATGCTGCGATTGCTGCAACTGCAACTGCTGCTGCAACGAGGATACCAATTTCCATTGATACCTGACCTTTTTTTGATGTTAGTTTTTCTAAAAATTTCATGTAACCACCTGAACAGTGTTATAAGTTCATTAATTCATATCTTTTACAGAATATATATATTTATTCATTTAAGTTTGGGCATAAAAGCGTATATAGTTACCGATACGGTGGAATAATATTTTTAAAAGAAAAAAAGTGGAAGTACTGGGATTTGAACCCAGGTCCAGGGATTTCTCCTGCATCGGGCTTTAGTCCACGCAACAAACTTGTGTTTGTGCGCCTTAAAAATTCTTAGATTTCTAAGAAGGCCATATAGGCACTTGGAGTCCCCGATGATAGACCAGACTACACCATACTCCCTATTGCACATTATAAGAATAAAAAAAGAAATATATATAGTTTACTGTTAAATTTATTTTTGAGTAAGTTTTCTTTGATTACGAGTTTTATGATTATGAAATAAACATTTGAAAATATGATCGATCTTGCTTTTGAAATAGTCCTCCCGATAACTTTTGGAATTATAATAGGTTATATACTTAAGAATGCATATAGTAACAACTGCTTTGTATTAATTGGATTTTTTACAGGAATTATTGTAACTGCATTCAGGCTCTACAGATTTATGAAAAAACACCAAAAACAGTTTATGAAAAATAAAAAACGAAAATGAGCCTTTAAGGTGAGACTTTGGAATTAATTGTAAAAGAAGAATCAAAAACAGATTATAATTACGGATCAGACCCATACAATAGAGACATAAAAACACTTCTAAATACTGGGCTCGTTGTAATTGATAAGCCGTCTGGTCCAACTTCCCACGAAGTTGCCGCATGGGTTAGAAACATGCTAAATTTAGTTAAAGCAGGACACGGCGGAACACTTGACCCAAAAGTTACAGGAGCACTTCCCGTGGCATTAGGAAACACGACAAAATGCGTTCCGATCTGGCACATCCCGCCAAAAGAATACGTATGTTTAATGCATCTTCATGATGATGCTAAGTTTTCAGATATTGAAAAAATTTTTAAAGAATTTACTGGAAGAATTCACCAAAGGCCTCCTTTAAAAGCAGCGGTTAAAAGAAGCCTTAGAATTAGAAAAATATACGAAATTGAGATTTTAGAAATTGATGGGCGAGATATTTTATTTAGAACGAAATGTCAATCCGGAACATATTTAAGAAAACTCGTAGATGATATGGGTGAAGCTCTTGGAACTTCTGCACACATGCAAGAGCTTAGAAGAACTATTAGCGGACCATTTTACGAAAATGAAGCTGTTTATTTGCAGGATTTACTTGATGCATATATATTCTGGAAGGAAGACGGAAACGAAGAAGAATTAAGAAAATTAGTAAAACCCCTTGAATATGGGCTACAACACCTTAAAAAAATAATTGTAAAGGATAGCGCGGTTGATGCAGTATGCCATGGAGCTACACTTTATTCTTCAGGAGTTTCAAAAATTGAAAAAGGAATTGGAACTGATGAAATTGTTTTAATCGAAACACTGAAAGGAGAAGCTGTTGCAGTTGGAAAACCGCTCATGAATACAAAAGATATGTTAAAAACTGAAGAAGGCGAAGTTGTAGAAATAACGCGTGTTATAATGGAGCCAGGAATTTATCCAAGAATCTGGAAAAAAAGAAATAAAAATAATAAAAATAAACCGGAATCAAAGAAGAAATAATTAGCGGTGAATATTATGAAGATCATAATTGACGAAAATTACTGTAAAGGCTGCGACATCTGCATAGAAGTGTGTCCAAAAGACGTTTACAAAAAGTCCGAAACACTAAATAAAAAAGGAATTTACCCGCCAAACCCAGTAAATCCAAAAGAATGCACAAACTGCCAGCTCTGCATATTAGAGTGTCCAGATCAGGCAATTACCGTTGAAACTGAAGAATAAACGTGAAAAAAATGCTTGCAATTGCAACAAAATTGACTAAAATCAATTATGATTATGACATATTGCTTGAAATAAATAAAAATGTTTCAAAATCTTTTGATTACCACGTTATAGATGCTGAAACTACTTTGCTAGATGAAAGTATTCTTGAAAGTTTGAAAAAAGCAGTTTTAACTGTTCAAAGTAAAAGAAACGATTCTTTTGAACTTTTAGAAAAATATGCGTCATATGACTTTGATATCTGCGTTGTTTTAGGAAATAAGGCTTATCTTTCAAAAAAAGAATCTAATTTCCAAAAAACAAGGATTTTAGATATTTTAGAAAAAGCAATAACTTACGAAAATAAAATCTGGGTTGGAACCGAAGGTGTTGAAAATCTGGTACAGGATTTTATCGAAAAAAACGATTTAATTTCTTACTATGTTTACGGCTGTGAAAATCCAGATATTTCGTCTAAAAAAGCAGTTTACATACCATATGTTGAAAAAATGGATGAAAATATATTGGATTCCATGAAAAACTACCTTGGAAGACGTGAAAATTATCACGGAAACTGGCAGGATTTCATAATTTCACTTGAAGACTTGAAAAATGAAGATTTAAATAAATTTAAAGACCATATTATTGTCGGATATCCAATAAATCAGGATTATGAAAATATTTTAAACTTTAAAAATAAATTTTTGGGAAAATAACTTTTTTATTTATTATTTTTTTATCGAATTCATAAATCTGTGTTTTATTTCAGTTGGAACCAAGTTTATGTTTGGAACGTTTTCATTGTGCGGTCTTGCTTTTGCAATAATTACTTTTGTACCAGATTCAGTTAATACAAGTTTAACTGCCTCTCTAAGCTGTTCTTCATTAAATACGCCAATTGAATCTATTCCGCATGCTTTTGAAACTTGGTATAAATCAGTACATGTTGAATGAGTTTCCTGATTTCCAGTTGATCCATAAGCGCAGTTGTCAACAATTAATAATAAAAAGTCTTTTGGAGCTGTTTTTCCAATTGTTGCAAGAGAGCCCATGTTCATCAATACAGAACCATCTCCATCAATTGCAATTACCTTTTCATTTACAGAAAGTGCTAATCCATGTCCGATGGATGATGACAGACCCATCGATCCTAACATGTAGAAGTTTTTTTCCCTATCGTTAATTTTAAAGAGTTCTTTACTTGGAATTCCGATGTTACAAACAACTATTTCATCGGTCACGTATTCCATTAAAATTTTAATAATTTCATATCTTGTAAGTTCCATACTATTCCCCGTACTTTTGAATTATTTTTTTTAAATCGAGTTTTCCATTGTGTATTGTAGTTCCAATCAAAACTCCGGAAATTCCAAGTTCCTTTGAAATTTTTAAGTCATCCTCAGATTTAATTCCACCACCAATGTATATTGGATTATCGGTTTTTTTCAATATATCTTTTATTAATTCCACGTTAATTCCTTTTTGAGTTCCAACTGATGAGATATCCAGTATTATTAACGGAGTTTTTTTATCGACTTTACTTAAAATGTCATCTAAATCATAATTTAAAAGTTTTCCATCCTTAAAATCAAGGCTTAAAATAATATTTCCTTCTTTTAAAATCGAAATATCATTTAGAGTTTCAGTTCCAAGAATCGTCATATTGACACATTTTTTGACGTTTTCTAAATCTTTTTTATCAGTAACTCCAAAATCAACAATTTTAAAAATATCGAGACTTTTTACAATTTCAAAATTGTTTCCGGTACCCATTATCGAGTTTAAATCTGCGATATATACTTTTTTTGCCCCATTTTCGTTGTATTTTTTAATTACATCGTGGGGATCTGAAGAATCACATAATACGGATTTTATTGGAACATATTCTTTTCTATTTCCACTTTTTCCAGAAACTGCCAATCCATTCATTAAATCAATAACTGGTATAATTTCCATAAAAACACCCGAATCAAATAATTAAATCTAAAAATGAATTTCAAACTTGTAAATTATATAATTTTTCCATATTTAATAAATTAAAATAGATTCTTTAAAACCAGAGTAATTTTGAAATAAATAATTTAAAAAAAGATTTTTGTTGAAAGGTCCATAAAGGTTTCCGTTCAACGAGTTATTTTCTTCAGTCGTAGGATACCGAAATTTAATTATTTCATTTCGTCGACCTTTTTGATCAACATTTTCATTATTTCTGCATCGGAAAGCATTCCTTCAGGAGCTTTGATGACTTTTCTTAGTTCGATTGGAACACCGTCCATTCTGTAAGCAGTTCCTGAAACTTCAAGTCCGGTTATTGCTGGAGGAAGTACAATATTGGAAATTACAGATGATGGAGTTTCGTGAGGATCGATACATACAAGCGGGATTTTTGCCATGTGCTGTACTGCTTTTTGAGGGAAGTGTGCACCTGCATCTGATGCAACGTTGATCATCATGTCGGTGTCTCCTCTCTGCAATACATCGTTTGAAGCAGTTTCTCCCGGATTGTATCTTGGGTACCCTCTTGAGAAGTCTACACCGTAGGGGTATCCAGTAACCCAGGTTGAAACCTGATTGAATCCGTTAACGTTGTAGTGTCCCCTCATTGGAGTCAATACAAACTTAGTATATGCATTCATGTCAATTACAAACTGAATAGCATTGTCAATAATTCTGTGTTTTCCCCTGCTCATTGTTACACCCATCGCAAAGAAGAGTGAACCGAACTGGGCATTTTTACAGATGTCGACTGCTTCGTAGATGGTTTCCGTTGGAACACCAGCTACCTGTTCAGCTTCAATATTAAATCCTTTTGCTGCAGCTCTAAGAGCACTTACAAGCTCATAATCCTTATGAGGCTCCACTTGGAGGTGAATGTCAGCGAGTTTTGCAGTATCCGTTTTTCTCGGATCTACCACAATCATCTGTCTGTCCTGTTTACCTCTTTGTCTAAAGAATCCTCTTGGGAATACTGAGTACCTGCTCATGTGTCTTGGGTGAGCATGCATTGGGTTTGAACCCCAGAACAAGACAACGTCTGCTCTGTTTTTAGTTTCTCCTAATGTTGAAACAGGGTATCCTACATCCTGTACAGCTAAAAGTGAAGGCCCGTGTCAAACACTCGCGGTGTTATCCACAATAGCTTTCGTTTTTTCAGCCAATAATACACCTAATTGCTGTGCATGGCATTCCGCAGAACTCCACCCGTAAATGAGCGGTAACTTTGCTTCGACGAGTAACCTTGCGGTTTCTTCTGTTGCAGTCTCGTAGTCAACCTTTTTAAAGTCATCCTTCTTATTTTCCCTCATAAGAGGAGATTCATGTCTTACAGCGCCCTCGAAGTGCATAAATTTTGCATTTCCGATTCTGCATGCATTTCTAGTCCCAACTACATGGTTATTTTCTACAAGAACTTCAATATCATCGCAAAGAGTCCCACAGAATGGACATACGACATTCTTAAACACTTCCACTTTTATCACCCAAAAAAAATGGGAATGGTTTATTTCAATGATAATGCTTCTTTTTTGGTTTTGTTGCATGCTTCAATACATTTCAAGCACATTACACAGTAACCTTTAAGAGGCATTTTGTCGTCACCGGTGAGTTCCAGTGTTTTCTGTGGACATACATCTACACATTCGCCGCATTCATTACATAATGCAGGGCTAAATTCAACTCTTGCGTATTCTTTACCTTCATGAACCATTTTGCCCATTTTTAAAGCGCCGGTTGGACACTTCATTGCACAGGCACCACATCGAATACACATTGCGAATTCGTTTGCTTTTTCGGTTTTTTTCTTTGAAGGTAATTCTAATCCTTTCGGATTAACTACTTTTATTGCACCTGTTGGACATTTGATTGCACAAGGTCCGCAGTATGCACATTTTTCTTCTGACCAGACTAGACCTTCGTCAGTAACTGGTTTTGCGCTTGCATATTCAACTTCCAAGCTAATAACTTCAACTGGACAGCTTTCTACACAGAGTCCACATGCAGGGCATGCCCCTGGTAATTTAACACCTAAAGCTTCACCATTGTACTCAATCATTGAACCAGGACATGCTTCAACACACTTCTCACAACCAATACATTCTTCCTCATTAACTGTGAAAGATTTGATTGTTTTCTGTCTTTTTTGAGGCAGTTTTCCAGCTACAAAGATTGCGTTCCATGGACAAGTTTGTGAACATACAGTACAGTATATACACTTGTCTGTATCAATTACTGCGATATCTTCGATGGATATTGCATCAACCGGACACTCTGGAACACATACGCCACAAGCAACACAGTCTTTTGTAACTGCAATTGGTTCTTGTGGAATGATTATTTCTTTTTTAGGCTTTTCGGCTTTTCCAGGAAGTGAAATTATTTCAGCAGGGCAGATATCAACACATTTCTCACAGAGAACACAGTGTCCTTTGGAGTATGGGAATCTGTCATCTACTTTTTTGATTCCTACAGGGCATGCTTTTTGACATGCTCCGTCCAAATCACATTTGCTTCCATTGAAAACTAACTTTCCGTCTTTTTCAACTAATGCCCCTGTCGGACATGCAGTAGCACAACTAAAGCACTGAATACATGTCTTAAAGGGGGCAATCTCTATTGCCTCTGTAGGGCATGCCTTCGCACAGGCATTACACACAAGGCAAGCATCCTCTTGAATAGATATTCCTGCCAAATGACAACCCCCGAAAAAATTTTTAAAGGTATGGGGCCTTCTATTGAAGGTTTCCCTAGCCTCCCGTTTAGGGTTCGGTTAGAGAAGTTTTATTCTTCTTTTTTGACTTCAAGGAGAACTTTTCCTTGTTCGTCTTTTACAATCATGTGCGCTGCACATGAATATCATGGATCGTATGCTCTTAGCACGATCTCGATTAAATTTAATTTTGCCTCATCTACCATCTTTACCACCGTTGCTTATTTGAAGACAACTTCTGCAGCTTGTTGGATAGCTTTTTCCATGGTAGGTACGTTGTGTGTTGAAGCTACAATCATGTTTGCTTTAACAACAATTCCTTTATCATCTGTTTCATAATTGTGGAATAAAGTACCTCTTGGAGCGTAAATCGCACCAACACCATTTCCTGCTTTTGGTTCAACTTCTGCTTTAATGTCTGTTGAAGTTATTTCTGAGTCTTCTAAAAGTTCTTTGACTCTTTCGCATGAAGCGAGCAATTCTATCAATCTTGCATGATTGTATGCTAATGATTGGTTTGCAGGTTTTCCGAAAGTGTCTGCGAAATCTTTTCTAGCTTCTTCGGCAAGAGGCGTAGGCATTGAATCACATACATTAAGCATTGCTAATGGGCCCACTCTGTAGAGACCGTCAGGATATCCAACTTTTTTGTTGTATGGATATTTAACGTAGTTGTGTCCTACAACGTGTTCACCGATGTTATCTAAGTATTCTGAAGGTTTAAAGTCGGTAGTTTGTTTTCCATCAGGTGACATGAATCTTAATGTGTCCCCGTAGAAATTGTGTTTACCTTCTTTTACCATACCTAAATACCAGGTATCAATTACACCGAGTGATTTTACAACATCCATGTATTTTTCATTGAGTGATTTGATAAGAGCGATACCGTCTTGACCATATGCGATCATTTCGTCAATTTCTTTTAATAATTCGTCTCTTTTTTCTTCGCTCAATGCTTTGGATACCCCACCAGGAACTCCTGTAACAGGGTGAATTGCTCTACCACCAATTGTTTCAACAATTGATTGACCAACTCGTCTCATTGCAATTGCTTTTTTAGCAACTTCAGGAGCTGCGCCAATAACTCCAATAATGTTTCTAGCTGCAGGATCTGAATCAGGACCAAGTACAAAGTCAGGAGCTGCCAAGTAATAGAAGTGCAATGCGTGAGAATGCATCATGTTTCCAAGATGCATTAATTCTCTTAATTTTTCGGCTGCACTTGGTACTTCTGCACCCCATGCAGCATCTACTGCTTTAACACTTGCCAAGTGGTGCGGAGTCTGGCAAATTCCACAAATTCTTGGTACTATTCTTGGTACTTCCTCTGCAGGTCGTCCTACAACAAACTGTTCGAATCCTCTAAGGGCAGTAATATGTAATTTTACATCTGTTGGTTTTCCCGCATCATCTAAGGTTATTGAAACCTTACCGTGCCCTTCTAAACGGGATAGAGGTTCGATAGTAACCTTACCCATAGAGTCACCATCCTTAAATTATGTTTTTTGAAAGTATTTGTTTATTCTTTTTGGATTTTTTTGGATACTAAAGCAACAGGTAACGTGAATCTGTTTAGTGTTGCAACCTTATCCGGGATTTCAAGCGCTGCTTCTCCTGCATTTGCATAAGTGTTTGCAGCTGCTGCCCCTTGATCCAAAGTTTCATCAGTTTTACCGTAGCATCCTCTACAAGGCATATTTGCTGATGGACACATTGCACCACAGCCTGCTCTTGTAGCCATACCCATGCATGTGTATCCTTGTTCAAAGAGACATTTCTCTGGATCAGGAGTTCCTTCAAAGGATCTCTTGAACTCTTTAGGGAATACATTCTCTTTTGTTCTTGGACATTCATCACATACAATTTTTGTCGGTAATACTGGATCTTTTCCTTCCAATAATGCAACAATTGCCCCTGCGGTTAGTGCAGGTTTTGGAGGACATCCAGGAATTACGTAATCTGCTTTAACTACATCAGAAATAGCCCTTACCTCAGTAGTTAGTTCAGGAACTCCTTCAGTTGGAATAACTCCAGGGTTATCTGTTGAAACTGTCGTATAAACTGTTTCTTTAAGTTGTTCTGGAGTATACATATTGCCAAGTCCCGGAATACCTCCGAAAGCTGCACAGGATCCCCATGCAATCACTACTTTTGATTTTTCCCTGATTTCATGAATCAAGTGTTCATCGTGTTCGCTTCTTACTCCGCCTTCGACTAAGAATACGTCAACATCAGGAATTTCTTTTACGTCAGCAATGATTGGAGCGTATACAATTTCCAAAGCTGGAAGAACGTCCAAAAGGCCTTCGTGTAAATCAAGTAGTGATATATGGCATCCAGAGCATCCGCAGAGTTGTATAATGCCTACCTTAACTTTATCTGCCATTTAATCACCTTGTGATTGTTAAAAATTCCCTACACAGAGGGCAGTCATTTTACGAGTCCTTTTGGTTCCCCGCAAAATTCATTCTCTTTTTAAACGGTTTTACGCTTTGATTGGGTTGGGTCCTAGTTTTTTAACTCTATCGGTCATTTCTTTAACTGCTTCGGTAAATTTACCTGCGTCAGCACCTGACATGAAGAACATCTCAAGTCTTTCGCCACCGATTCCGAGTTCATCTAGGATCTGTTTTCCAAACTTAACCCTTTCTTCAGCTTTGAAGTTTCCAGTTTCGAATGCACATTCGTTTGGTTTTCAACCTGCAACGAATACAGCATCAGCGCCTTTTTGGAATGCTCTTAATGCATAGGTAATATCGAATTTACCAGTACATGGCACTCTAATAGCTCTAACTGATGCAGGGTATTGCATTCTGCTCGTACCAGCCAAATCGGCTGCACCGTATCCTCACTGGTAACATACAAAGGCCATAATTACGGGTTCTGCCATAATATATCCCTTTTTTAATTTTTTAATAAATTAACTCGTAGCTCATCAGAACTCCCCTGGCCTTAGCCTTCGGGTTGTTCGTCACATGATCTGAATTAACACCATTCCTAACTTAATTTTGCTGAGAATTTAATTTAATTTAATAGATAATTAGTTATTCAGTATTTCATTCCCTAGTTCCTTGTGCTTAAATTATTCTTCTAACATTTTTGCGGCATTTAATATACCGTCAATCATTCCAATGACTTGTTCATCTCGGTAGTATCTTAACTGCATTGCACCGCTTGGACATGCTGCTGCACAAGCTCCACATCCTTTACATGCAACGTCATCAGTTATTGCCACCAAGTGACCGTCTTTTTCTTCGTAAGTGATAGCGTTATATGGACACATTAAAGCACATACTTTACAGCCACCACATACTTCCTCGTTAACTGTTGCCCTAATCATTTCGATCTTGAACTGACCTTGTGACATTGGAATTGCAACAGCACTTGCAGCACCTTTTGCCTGTGCTACTGTATCTGGAATATCTTTTGGTCCTTGAGCGACCCCTGCAATTGCAATACCGTCAACTTTCGTGTTAACAGGTGCTAATTTAGGGTGTAATTCTTTAAAGAATCCTTCTGGACCTCTATCGATACCGAGCATTTTAGCAAGTTCTCCGGCATCTTTTTTAGCTTCCAATCCTGCTGAAAGAACAACTAAATCAGCGTCGATCTCTAAAATTTCTCCCATGAGGGTGTCTTCTACTCTCACAGTCAAGTTTTTAGTTTCTGGATCTTCAAAGATGTTAGCTGGTCTTCCCCTAATGAATTTAACTCCGAACTGGTCCTGAGCTCTCTTATAGTACTCTTCGTATCCTTTACCGAAAGCCCTGATATCCATGTAACAGATGTAAACTTCTGCATTAGGGTCGTGCATTTTCATTAACTGCGCATTTTTCAATGCAAACATACAGCATACTCTTGAACAGTATGGGTTTCCAACTTTCTCGTCTCTTGAACCAACGCACTGTATATATACAGTTCTTTTTGGTGCTTTTCCGTC
Source organism: Methanococcus maripaludis (assembly GCF_002945325.1). Classification (NCBI taxonomy): domain Archaea; kingdom Methanobacteriati; phylum Methanobacteriota; class Methanococci; order Methanococcales; family Methanococcaceae; genus Methanococcus; species Methanococcus maripaludis. The sequence continues at coordinate 1,048,968 of NZ_CP026606.1, read as the reverse complement.
GCTAGGTCTGATTTCGTGCCCGTGGGTTGGACCAGCTGGGTTAATCATCCTTTCAACTTCGAGAGTTGTAATTACGTTGTCGTAAACTCCGTATCCATACTCTTCTTTTTTAGTTGCATCGAACTCATCGTATCCAGTTGCGGTAATAATTGTACCGACTTTGATATTGAGTTCTTGAGGTTTCTGATCGTATCTTACTGCCTCTGCACAGCAAACTTTTGCACAAAGTCCACAATCAATACAGTGTTCTTTATCGATTGTGTAAAGTAATGGAACTGCTTGTGGGAATGGAACATAAATTGCTTTCCTAGTACCTAATCCTAAATCAAATTCATTAGGCACTTCTATTGGACATGCTGCTGCACATGCACCACATCCGGTACAGGTATCTTCATCAACATATCTTGGTTTTTTCTCGAGTGTAACATCGAAATTTCCGATGTAACCGTCGATATTTTTAATCTCAGCAAATGTAATTAATTCAATGTTAGGGTGGTTAGCTGCAGACACCATTTTTGGTGCGAGAATTCACATTGCACAGTCATCTGTCGGGAAAGTCTTTGCAAGTTGCGCCATCCTTCCTCCGATTGACTCGTCTTTGTCTACAAGGTAGACTTTGAATCCTTGGTCACCGAGGTCAAGAGCAGATTGAATACCTGCAATACCTGCACCGATAACCATACAGCTTTTATCTACGTCTACGACTTTTTGAGGAACGTCTTCTAATTTCTTAGCTCGTTCTACTCCACCAGCAATCATTTCACATGCTTTCCTGGTTGCGCCCTCTACATCGCCCATGTGGACAAATGCGTCGTGTTCTCTAATATTTACAAATTCTAAATAGTAAGGGGATATTCCCGCGTCTTGTAGGCAACCTCTAAAGGTTGGCTCGTGGATCTTAGGGGTGCATGCTGCAACAACTATCCTGTCCAATCCGTGCTCTTTGATCGCGTCTTTAATAAGACCTTGACCTGGGTCAGCACACATGAACGGGTAAGTAGCTGCAACGGCTACACCGTCTAATTCAGAAGCGAAATCCTTTACGGCTTCACAATCCACTGCACCATTGATGTTTGCACCACAGTAGCAGACGAATACACCCACTTTGGGGTCACTCATGGATTCACCTCCACATATAAAAAGTAAGGTAATTGGTATACATTTATACTACACTCACCTGCTTATAAAAAGATACATTCTTGAAATTGCTAATAGCGCCCATTAATATTAGAAAAAGTAATAACTGCTTTTAAAAATAGTTATTTGAGATGTAGAGTAATAGCAAAATAGATATTAGATTTTATAATAATACCATTTAATATTTCTAATTGGCATAATCTATGGCGGATTATTAAAAAATAATATCAGCATAGGTTATTTGATCAAAGAATATTATTCTAGCTTCAAAATTAATTAAATAACCGTTAGATATATATATCAAAAGTTGAAATGTATTGATTGCACGGTGTGGAACAGTAGTGAGATTGTTATTTTAAACCCCCCTCATACCCCCACTTCACTACTGATAACACCGTGTAGGAGATTTGATCTCCTAATCCCATTCCCACCCCTCATATAATAAAAGACTCTTTTAATTACCAATAATATACTGTTAATAATTTACAAAAAATTTAAAAAACCCCTCCCCGTTCTATTTTAATTAATTATCATACTTTACATAAACCACCCCCTATTTCTTACCCCTCCATTTTTTTATATTTTTAAAAAATACTGGCGACTTTTTTATAGAAGTAATCCTTAAATAGTGTACAAAAATAGTATGCTAAGTGTCAATTTCATATTCTCGAGGGATTTCATGGATTTACTTTTATTGTTATTTAGCGCCTTGTGGTATATTTTACCTGCGTATGTAGCCAATGCAGTTCCTTGTATTTTGGGCGGGGGAAAACCTGTTGATTTTGGAAAAAATTTTTTCGATGGAAACAGGATTATTGGAAATGGTGTAACTTACAGGGGCACCTTTTTTGGAATACTTTTTGGAATAATTACTGGAATTTTACAGCATTTTATAGTTATATTATATATGGGCCCAGAATCAGTTTTTAATTACGGACTAACAGGATATATTATTTTGAGTTTTTTACTTGCAACTGGCGCTCTTTTTGGAGATATGCTTGGAAGCTTTATAAAAAGAAGATTTAACTTAAATCAGGGACAGTCCGCTCCACTATTGGATCAAATAACGTTTATAATATTTGCATTATTATTCGCATATTCGCTGTATCCACTACCTGCAAACATTATTGTACTATTACTTGTAATTTCCCCGATAATTCATTTTTCTTCGAACATTATCGCATACAAACTCCATTTAAAAAAAGTATGGTGGTAATCCCCACTAAATTTCTATTTTTTAATCTGACGAATTCAATAATTTATATATACTAAAACTTGGTAAAGGGATTTTGTGGCAGAATTAAAGTTTAGTAAATTTCAGAGATCCTTATGAATCAAATGTCCATTTTCAAAATAATCAAGTATGCTTTGTTTAAAAGTACAGAAAAACATTTTAGATTTGGGTATCTCGGTTTTGTTTTATTCCAGTATTGTTAACACTCGTTAATCAAAAAAATACTGAGCATATAGTTTATAAAAGTTTTATAATGTGTTATATTAGTTGATTACATCATATTACACGACTATCCTTTTCAGAGGTGTTTCATGTTAGGCATTTCAGACCCCTATGTATTAAGCGCATACGTGCTCTGCATCTTAAGTACATTATTATGCGTTATATACGGGGCATTAAATTGGAATAAAGGTTCAGAAACCGAAGAAAAAGAAATTGAAGAACAATTGGACTGGGAAAAAGAAGAAGAAAAGATGGAAGATGAAATCGGAACGGTGGTCTAAATGAATATCCTTCTTCTAAACGTGATTGTTTTAATATATTTGTTAGTTATTGGATACCTCGGATACAAAGGTTGGAAAGGAACTTCAAGTGCTGAAGACTACATGGTCGGAGGTAGAAAAATCCACCCATTCGTTATGGCAATGAGCTACGGTGCTACATTTATCAGTACTGCTGCAATTGTTGGTTTTGGTGGATTCTCAGGGCTATTTGGTATGAGTTTGCTATGGCTGACGTTTCTAAATATATTTTTAGGTATCTTTATAGCATTTGTATTTTTTGGGAAAAGAACTAGAAAAATGGGGCATAACTTAAATGCACTGACATTTCCTGAGCTACTGGCAAAAAGATTCGAAAGTAAATTTATACAGTGGTTTTCAGGGCTTTTAATATTTTGTGCAATGCCAATTTATGCAGCAGCAGTTTTGATTGGTGCTGCAAGATTTATAGAAACTACACTTAATATTTCATTTGACGTTGCACTGCTTGTATTTTCCATAATTATTGCAGTATATGTCGTAATGGGTGGTTTAAAAGGTGTTATGTACACGGATGCATTCCAAGGAACGATTATGTTTTTTGGAATGTTGTTTTTGCTCTACATGACTTATGATATCCTCGGTGGAGTTACCACAGCTCACCAGGCAATTTCAAATATGTCAGGGTTAGTTCCAGCAAACCTTGCAAGTGTAGGACATGCAGGGTGGACTTCGATGCCAACTTTTGGTTCTCCGATGTGGTGGACAATTGTTTCGAGCATAATTTTAGGTGTTGGAATCGGAGTTTTAGCACAACCTCAACTTATTGTTAGATTCATGACTGTAAAAAGTAACAGAGAATTAAACAGGGCTGTTTTGATTGGTGCAGTCTTTATTTTAATTGCAACAGGTACTGCATACGTTGTAGGAACCCTTTCAAACGTTTATTTCATGAATACCGAAGGTGTTCTTTCAATTGGTGCAACAGTGTCTGAAACATTCCCGACAGGAAACAGCGACAGTATCATGCCGTTATATATCAACAAAGCAATGCCGGAATGGTTTATTTACATATTCTTGGTTTCACTGCTTGCAGCTGCAATGTCAACAATTTCAAGCCAGTTCCACGCTCAAGGAACATCAATTGGAAGGGACGTTTATGAAACCATTTGTGGTAAAAAAGGATTAAATTCAGTAATTATAACGAGATTAGGAATTATTGTTGCAATTGTAATTGCTGCAATTCTAGGGTACATTCTTCCAGGAGGAATAGTTGCAAGAGGAACTGCATTATTCTTTGGACTCTGTAGTGCTGCGTTTTTACCGGCATATGCGTTAGGACTATTCTGGAAAAGAACCACAAAAGAAGGGGCAATTGCAGGTCTTTTAACAGGTACTTTTGTAAGTCTGTTCTGCTTAGTATTCGTTCATCAAGCGGAGTCAGCAGCACTTGGAATTTCAAAAATGCTGATTGGTAGGGACGTTTTGATTTCCGCGATGCCCTGGCCTTATGTAGACCCAATGGTAATCTCCCTACCGCTTGCATTTATTGCAACCGTTTTGGTGAGTCTTTTAACTAAAGCGCCGTCAAAAGAACATTTGAAAAAGTGCTTTAAAGGAATTTAATTCTTTTTTCTTTTTTTATTTTTCAGCTATCAATTTTTTAATAATCTCGAGCGCGTCCGATCGTTCAGATCTAACTTTTAAGGGGCTTTGGTCTAATATTTATACTTGTTGTGTATAACATGATTATGAATAGTATCTATGTTACATCCGAAATACTGACTGGTGAAAAAATGATATTTCTTGATCTAGAACTCAAGGATTCCCCCGGAGAGCTTTTGAAAGCATTGCAACCGATATCTTCTGCGGGAGCTAATATTTTTAGCGTTATTCATATGCGTGAAAATAAAACACGAGATGGAAGGGTTCCTGTAAAAGTCGTGATCGAAAAATTAAACGATAATTTGTTACATTCTATTATTGAAAACCTTGAAAAATTGGATGTTATCGTTGCCAAAATAAATGAAAAAAGGAAAAAAATAAATCTGGAAATTGTAGTCGTAGGACACATTGTTGATACAGATGTACTCGATACGATTGATAGAATTAATGAAATAGGTACAGTTGTAGATTTAGATTTAACAATGCCTGACCCTATCGCAGAATCTTCTGCTAGAATGAGGATAACGATAGATAACGAAAAATTAAAAGAACTTTATGACGAATTTGATAAAATAGCCAAAGAAAAAGGTTTGTTATTTATTAAATCATGCTAAGGGGATAATTTATGAAGATAATACTTGTAGGATTTGGAATAATTGGTAAGGGTGTTTTAAAGGCCATTAATCTCAAATCAGAACATTTAAAGAAAAAATATGGATTAGATTTAAAAGTTGCTGCGATTTGTGACCGCAGTGGTGCTGCAATTGATGAAGAAGGCCTTGATTTAGAACTAGCCTTAAAAGTTAAAGAAGAAACAAGAAAAATATCAAATTATCCCGAAAAAGGATGTAAAATGGATATTTTAGAAGTTATAGGCTCTGTAAATGCAGATGTGGTTGTAGAAGTAAGTCCTACAAACATTGAAACTGGAGAACCTGCAAAATCATACATGTTAAAAGCATTTGAAACCAAAAAACACGTCGTGAGTGCAAACAAAGGCCCTCTTGCAGTTTCATTTAAAGAATTAGTAACTGCTGCAGAAAAAAATAAATTATGTTTCAGATACGAAGCTTCAGTCGGTGGTGCAATGCCGATAATCAATCTTGCAAAGGAAACATTGGCAGGAAACGATGTTAAATTAATAAAAGGAATTTTAAACGGGACTACAAACTACATTTTAACCAAAATGGAAAAAGAACAGCTTGATTTTGATACGGTATTAAAAGAAGCTCAAGAACTTGGAATTGCGGAAACAAATCCCCACCAAGACATCAGCGGACTTGATACTGCTGCAAAAATTGTAATTTTGGCAAATTCAATATTTGGACGAGATGTAACAATTAAAGACGTAAATTTAGAAGGAATAACAAGAATTACTCCTGAAGCACTCGTCATGGCAAATAAAAGTGGCCATACAATAAAATTAATAGGCGAAGTTACCGACAAAAAACTCGAAGTTTGCCCAAAACTTGTACCTGTTGACAGCCCCTTAAATGTTATGGGCTGTTTAAATGTTGCAATGTTTGATACAGATCTTGCAAACGATATCGTAGTTGTAGGAACTGGTGCAGGAGATATTGAAACTGCATCTGCCATATTAAGCGATTTAATAAATATTCACCAGACTATTAAAAATTAATAACTCTTTTTTTAAAACGTTTTTTAATAAAGTTTAAAAGGAAAGTAAACAAAAAGACTTATATATCTTTAAAAAGAGTTTATATCTTGGCTTCGTGGCACGGGGTGCTTATCTTGGTAGATGAGGGCGGACTTCAGATCCGTCGAGTTCCGTTGGAATTCGGGGTTCGATTCCCCCCCTGCGCCGTTTTATATTTTTGGTGGGTTTTATGGAAAAAATGTACTCTAAAAAAGGAGGAATTCCTGATTTAAAAGAGTTAATATCTATTTTGAACAATTTTACAGGAATTATCTCCCTTGATAATGCTAAATTATACTACATAAACTCAAAACTTGTTTTTTCTAGTTTAAATGACAAAAAAATGGATTTAAATGATATTTTTAAAAGTATTCCTGAAGAATTCCAGATTGATGCCATAAATATGAGTTCTAATCGAGTAAATAAATTACTCGAAAGAGTGTCCGTAAATAATCTTGATGAAAAGAGTAGTCCAAAAGATATTTTCGTAGATGTTTATGGAAATATTGAAAATTACGTTGGATACGGACTTTTTAAAGTTACACTATTTCCTAGAAAATACAAAGAAGAGATAGGAACCATTCTATTTTCAAATAAAGAAGAAATTGCCGCAATATATCAGAAAAAAGATAAAATCCTTGTTGGTCCAAAAGCATTGAGTAAATTAAAGACTATTTTTGCAGTGAGCGATGTAAAAATATGCCCTGAAAAAATATCAAAACAGGACTTGGATGAAATATTGGGCGAAAATAAAGATGCATTGTTGAAAAATTTCGTATCTTTCGAAGAATTAGTAGAAAAAATTAAAGAAAAATCACCAAAAATTGTTGAAAATGATTCTTTATATAATATACTTCCTAAAAATCCATCAATTGTAGAAATTGTTGAAAAAAATGCGGTGATTGTGTCAAACGATAAATCCCCGATCATGGCTTTTTTAGAAAATTATGACGGAGATAAAGCTTACAGGATGATTAAAAATTTCTGTATATTAAATAATACCGTCTTTAAAATCTACGAATTAAGCGAAGACGAATTTAAAAACATTAAAGAGTTCAAAAACGCGAAAATAAAAGATGTTAATTAAATTTGTTTTTTAACAATTTCATATGCTTTTTTTAAGTCGCCAGTTTCCAAAATTGCTTTTTCTGCATCCTCTCTTGAAATTCCCTGTTCTTCCAAAGCTTTAACGCCTTCTTCAAACAATTTTGATTTTCTGATTATTTCTTCTGCGAGTTCTTTTTTAAGTTCCATGTACTCGTCTTCACCCATGTCGATTGCAAGCATTGCACTATCCCTAAATGGGCATGGTTTTGTGATTTTACAGCACCAGATCAAACTTCCAAAACAGGTATTTTTACCAAGTCCTAGTCTAGTCCTACTTCCAAAATCCTGCTTTATTTTTGAAAATTCTTCTACTGGCATTTCAATTGATTCTAACGCTTTATGTAATGGGCAGTACTTTACAGGAGGGCAGCAAAATGCAAGTCCTCTTAAATCGCCACCTCTGCAGATGTGTGAAGGGGAATTTTCCCACATATAAATCACCTAAATCATATTTTTAACAATTTCAACATAATTATTAATTAAATCGTTTAAAAGGGATTTTCCATTAACTTTATCTAAAAAAACACCATTTTCTTCCACAGATTTTGCTTCTAAATCTATAGCTTCATTTTTTTCCCGTGCTTCTGTTAGGCCGACCATTCCAATTTCACCATATACTTTTGGATCGTGGGTCTTCATTTTATCTTCTGAAAGTATTCCAACGGCATACCCCAAAGATACTTCTTCAGTTGATGCATGGGTTAAACAGACACTTTTCATCGTGATAAAACAGTCTTTAGAATTTAATTTTAAAAGTTCATCTTCGATTATGATGTTTCCACCGTGGCAGTTTATAATCAGGAATTTTTTAATCCCGATTTTTCTACCATTTTCAACCAGATATTTGATATAATTAATTACATCTTTGATGGAATCGTGAATACCGTGTTTCACGTAAGAATATTCTGTTGAAGGGAGAACTACCCCCAAAAATTTTGCTCCGGTAATAATTGAAACATTCAATGCGATGTATGATGCAATTTTTGCATCGGTATCGATTGGAAGGGCAGAACCGTGATTTTCAAGAAATGATCCAAGCGCAATAATTCCTATTTCGTGGACCGATTCACTGAAAATATTTCCTGAAGAATATCTCAAATCAACCATAAATTTCACATTTTGGCTTTTTTAAGAGCTCTTCTGTATTTTCCGTATTTATCTACTGGGGAAAATCTTGGAGGTTTCACTGTAACGGATTTTTCGTTGCATTCACTACAAAAATCTTTCAATGTGTATTTTCCACATTTAGGGCATTTTTTCATTTTCATAGTATCAATTACTCTTCAACCCTTACAAAGCTTCCAGTTCCGCCAGCGTGTTTTTTTATAAAGTCGATTGCTTCTTCAGATACTCTTCTAAGCACGTCTTCTCCGCTTTTATAGTCTGGTGAAAGTACTTCTACCCTATATTTTGGAGCTCCGATGTAAGTGATATTTACTTCCACGTCCTCGTAAGGATTTGCTTTTAAAGCTTTTTTCAAACCGTTTTTAATGATTTTTACACCAGTTGGCTCGGTCGTTGTAAGTGTAACTATTCCTGACACTTTAACGCTTGAAAGTTCTATGTTTTCACTTGCAATTTCGTAAATTACGTCTGCCCATTCTTGTGGAAGTGGTGTTTCGAGTTCATCTAAAACTTCTTTTCCTTCAATTACAATCGATTCGAACGCATCGTATAATTCACCGAATTCGTCAATTAAAGGATATCCTGCAGCTTCCCATCCTTCTTCGATTGTTTTTCCAAGTTTTTCTGAAGCAAACTGGAGTAATTTTTCAGCTCTTTGGAATCTCTTCCATTCCTGAACCTTAACTTTTTTCTGCTGATCAGTTGCCCTTTTTAATGAAAGATCTATCTGGTTTTTATGAGGAGTTACTCTCATTACCTTTGCAACTACTCTCTGACCCTTTTTGATATGGTCTCTTATATTTTTAATCCATCCAGAAGAAACTTCAGAAATGTGAACCATTCCTTCCTTCCCAGGATACTCTAAAAGTTCGATAAATGCCCCAAAAGATTTAACGTCGATAACATTTCCGATTATAATGTCCCCTTCTTCAGGAAAATCGTTTCTCATGATTCCACCTTGATTATCTTATAATAAGCATATGGAGTGTTTATACTCACTAGTATTTAAACAATTATAAAATTGAACTAATTTTAAAGACGTTTAAAAAAGAATAAAAAGAGTTATTGTAATACTTCTAAGATTTTTGCTTTGATTGCACCTTTTGATGCCTTTGGTTCAGCAATGATTTTACCGCATGCTGCACATTTAACTTCTGTTGAAGGGCATCCAAAGATAACTTGTTCATTGTTGCAGTCAGTGCACTGAACTTTTAAAAATCTGCTTTTAGGTTTTGAGATTAATTGCATGTTTTCTCACCGTTTTTCTTAATTATTCTGTTAATTCAAACATTCTTGCTCTGAAGCCGCCGTTGCTTCTTGTGTGCATTTTTCCGCATTCGGAACATTTGTATCTTAAATCCAATTTTTTAATTGGTTTAGCTCCTCCAGGTAAAGGTCTTGGGTACCCTCCGTATCCTGCAGTAACTCGTCTAAACTGTCTTTGACCCCATTTCAATTCGCTAGCTTTTCTTTTTTTAGCTCGTTCTACTGTGTGTGCGGTGTGCTTTTTACAGTATGGGCAATATCTGTTTATCTTTTTTTTCATCTTCATGAATGTTCACCCGTTTGATAATATTGTGTTTCTCTAAAATCTTTGAAAATTTCCTATCCAAAGAGATAACGTCATTTTTGTGTAAAACATACTGTAAATTCCCATCTGTAAAGCAGGGGAACTTAGTGATGACTCTTACAATATCAATATCACTTTCAGTATTTATATGTTTTGGTATTTGACACTTATCGGTTTTTTCTTCCGGTTTATCTAAATTAGCTGAAAATTTGGCTTTTTTTTTATCGGATTCATCTATTTTTGAAATGTAATCTTCATTTCCAGATCCACAGCACGTTTCTTCGATAAAAGCTACGACCCGTTTTTCATCGGGCGTGAACTTATTTGGGCTTTCTTTTAAACAGTTTACCTTATAAATTCTAAAACTTAAAAGATTATTTAAGTAGTATTTTACCCTTTCAAATTTAATTTTATCATCGATTGTCTCGAGATAGTTTCGGGCATCTTTGTAAAAATTTTCCGGAAGATCATTTAGTCCTTCTTTAAAAAATTCGTTGAAAAATGCATCCCTTATTTTCTTATACATGTTTTTCACGTTATTATTCTAAAAAAAATAAATTTAGGATTCAATTCTTGGTGCAAGTAAGAATACAAGTTTTGAACCGCTTACTTCGTACTCGATTTTTACAGGCATATCAGAACCAAGATATATTTTTAAAAGATCTTCTGCAGCGGTTGATTTTGTTAAATCTTTTAAATAAGCTAAATTGAAAGTACTTCTTGAAGCTTCACCCATGTTAAAGTCTGCAAGAGCGTTGTCGTCATCGTCAATGCTGTTGTCAAATACGGTTTCACTCTGGTTTAAATCGCCTTTTGAATAAATTACAAATTTATTTTCATCGATTTTCAAGGTTATGTGGTCATTTACAAGTTCTGCATCTTTTAATGCTTCAACAAATGCACCCGCTTTGATTGAAACGCTGTTTGGATATTCGATGTCCGGAACTTTTAAATTACTTGATGAAACATCGTATAACGCGATTGAAAACTTCCTTGTAACGTTGCTTTTAAAAGTAATATTTAATTTATTTTTTTCTACATCAAGATCCAGGATTAATTTTTCGTCGCCCCTTCCTCTTGCAATGATTTTTTTAAGTGCTTCTAAATCAATTCCGATATCTTGAATATCGCCTTCATATTCTTCAAAAACGTCTTTTGGCATTTCCATGCTCACTAACGCCACGTGCGACGGGTCCATTGCGCTTGCCTTGATCCCGTTTTCGTCCACTTCAAAACAAATTTCATCTACTAAATTGCTGGTTGCATTTATAACTTTTTTAAAATCTCTTGTATTACATGTAGCCCTGAACATTCACTCACCAGTGATTTTTAATTCATATGAATTATTATACAAAAAATATATATGGTTTTTTAAGTGATTCAAAATTATTTTCCTGACACAAAGTCCCAGAATGATTTTATTGCACTTGGGTTTCTTGGTTTTTTACCCTTTACAAGATACATGTATCGAGTAAGATCTAAATCCTCAATAGGCACTATTTTTAGCTGTCCTGCATCTGCCGCTTTTTTTGCAGGGATTTCTGAAATAATTGATATACCGTATCCTTCTGAAACTGCAGTAATTATCGAAGAATTGCTTCCAAGGCTCATTATCGTGTGTAAATCCATCATTGAATAGCCTTTATCTTGAAGTGCGTCTACAAATATCTCTCTTGTACCGGATCCAACTTCTCTATCGATGTAATCTTCTTTTAATATATCTGAAAGTTTTGCGACTCCTTTTTTCGCAAGTTCATGTTCTGGAGGAACTACGAGTACGAGCCTATCTTTTCCGATTACTTCGCTTTCGTATGATCCATCATAAATATTTCCAACTGCAATTATGTCAACTGCCCTGTCTTCTAAAAGCTTGAAACATTTTTCAGAATCCGTAATTTGAATCTGAAAAGACACATCTCGATAAACTTTAGTATAGTCTTTAATTATACTTGGTAGTAGATGTTCTCCAGGGGTAGTACTTGCAGCAATCCGAATTAAGCCTTCAGGATGTTCGTGCAGAATTCTCATCTGCTGTTTTGCATTAGATATATTTTCAAGCAACTTTTCTGCATTTTCATAGAGGATGTTTCCTTCAGTAGTTAAATCAACTCCTTCAGGAGTCCTCAAAAAAAGCTGTGCATCAAAGAATTTCTCTAAAACAGATATATGGTTGCTTACAGTTCCTTGGGTGACTCCCAATTTTTTCGCAGCTTTAGAAAAGCTTTTAGTCTTTGCCGCAAATAAAAATGTTTGAAAATAACTGATTTTTGGGTCCATGGTATCACTATTATTATACGTTTATTCTTATAAGTAGATACTATTAGAAAAACTAATATATATACAATGTCATTATTCTTTTAAAAATTAAATTAAGGAAATTAAAAGAAAAAATATTCTGGTGAACAGATGATTATCCCGCACAGAAAACCCTGCATCGAATCACAAATTAAAACTTCTGGAAATCTCGATGAATTAAAAATGATAATAAATGATCGTTTATATTCAGAAAAAGAAATCCAAATACTCCCCTCAGGAAATTCTGCAATTCATATTGCATCAGAAATCGTGTCAAAATTAAATCCAAATTCAAAAACATTAATTCCCGACATGGGCGGATGGAAAGGTTTTGAAACATATTCTAAATTATCAGGATTAACTGTTGAAACACTAAAAACGGATCTTGGAGTAGTTAACTTAGAAATTCTAGATGAAAAAATTAAAGAATGTGGTGCAAAATCTCTCTTCTTAACGTCACTTGCAGGATACCTTGCAGAACAGCCATTAAAAGAAATTGCAAAAGTATGCAGTGAAAACGATTGTTTGTTTATAGAAGATGTTTCTGGAAAAATTGGTGGAGATTGTGGGTATGGAGATATAATTGTTTGTTCAACAGGGTCACCAAAAATTATAAATTGCGAATACGGCGGATTTTTAGGATTTTCTAAAAAAATTAATGAAAATTTAAAAGATAAACATCTAAAAGAAGATGTTAAAAACCTTTTAAAAACCTACAAAATGCCCGATATTTACGGGAAAATGATAGAAGAAACACTGATTTCAAAAAAGTCTTACGAATTATGTATAAAATTTTCAAATATTGTCAAAGAAAACATGGAAAATGCATATTTTAAGGATTCGAACGGAGTTTCAGTATTTTTAAGTTACGAAAATCCAAAAGAAATCGCTAAAAATATCGATAAATCTGTTAAATTGAACAATGGAAAATCGATCCTCACAATGTGTCCATTATATGAGAGAATCTTACGAAAAGGCGTTGTTTTGGAGATAAAAAAAATGGACATTCACAAAATAAGCGAAAACGAAATCTATGAAATATTAAATTTCTTTTAAAAAAATAAAAAAAGTGTGTATGAATACAGTCGTGAGATGTCGAGTTTACCCCCACCACTGCCGAAAACATTTAAAATCCATATCCCCGTATCTATTATGGGTACCTAAATATTTAAATGTTATTAATTATTTCAAATAGTAAGGTCCTAAACAATTAAACTGTTTAATACCTTAAAATGCAGTTTTAATTTTTTCTGTTGCTTTTTTCATTGATATTCTGATTAAACCAAGATTAACTTTTGAATCAGACAGTACAACTAAAATTCCTTCTCCTGCATCAGTCATTAAAGTTTTACCAAATTCTGCTTCAACCATCATCTGTTCGAGTGGCCCTTGAGCGATTTCTGATGCAGTTCTTTCCGCAGAACCAAATGCTGCAGAAGCCATTGCACCGATAAGTTCGCTATCGAGGTTTGAAGGAATTTGTGATGCGATAACAAGACCATCTTTTCCTACAACCATTGAACCTTTTATTCCCTCAGTTTTACTCAAATCTGCAAGAATTCTATCAATCATAACTATTACCCCACTTAGATTATTTTCAATTGATCCATTATTTCTGATAAACCTTCTTTTCGGTAGATCGATCCTGTAACAATATTTGAACTTTCTATAAAACCGTTCAAATTATTTATTATTTCAACTGCATTTGATTCGTTGCAAATGTCCATTTTATTTATAAATACTGAAAACGGGATGTTCTTAGTAGATAACAGATTAATAATATCATTATCCACTTTCCTTAAACCAACGGTGGCATCAAGAACTAAAAGAGCATAATCTGCCCCCTCAACCGCAATTTCCCTCATGAAACCAAATCTTTCCTGACCAGGAGTTCCAAAGAAATGGAATTTTTTATCATCCATTTCAATTCTACCATAGTCTATCGCCACAGTTGTACCATTGTGTTCCACTTTACCCACATTTTTAATTAAATTTTCCATTAACGTGGTTTTACCCACATCTTCTGAACCCATTACCACTATTTTAAGTTCTTTTACCATTATTATCCCATTATTGGAAGAGTTTTTTAGTACTTCTTTTAATAGCTCCGTTAGCAGCTGCACCGCCGATTAATGTTTCAAGCTCTTTTACTAAAGACTGTGCTGCAACAAGAGTCGTTGGTTTTATTTCAGCAACTGTTGAAGCTTTTTCTAATTCCCCGTCTAAATGAGTCAATATTTCAAGTGCTGCATCTAAATCTTTTTGTTGATCGAGTAAATGCATTGATGATGCGGTTTTGCTGAGCAATTCTGGATTTAATGCTTTTACAAGACCATCTACACCGGAAGATTCAACAAGTGATGCCATTGTCTGCAGTGTCATTAAAATCTGCTGTTCCACCATTTTCTTTGGAGCTTTGATTACTTTTGTTCCAACGGAATAATAATCCAATACTCCTGCAAGGGTAACTGCAGTTAAAAGAGAACCCATATCCGATACTGTTGCAGATACGTCTGCTGGAACGAGGTACGGGGTTTTTTCAATGCTTTCAGTGAGTTTAACACATTTTTCAATCTGTTCATCTGAAGCGTATTCTGTTCCATTTGTTGCTTTTGAACTGATAACATAATGTCCGTGCTGAGGAGTTCCAGGAACTGCTGCAGGGTGCATTGATGTAATACCGATATCTTTTCTTTTAGTTCTTAATTCAACTTCCAACATTGTGTATAAAATAACCGGAGAAACAGTACACGTATTTGCAATGATTGCGTTTTGTGGAAGGTGTGGTAAAATAGTTTTAGCAATTTCTACAGTTTTTTTACCAAATGGTGTAAAAAATATTGCAATTTCCGCTTCTTTTGCAGCTTCTGCGTCATCGGTTACTACCTTAACTCCAGCTTCTTCGACGACTTTCCACTGTTCGTCAGTTAAGTTTGATTTGTTAACTTCCGCTAAAATAACATCGTGGCCAGCTTTGGCAAATTCAATAGCCATCCTGCTTCCACCGTATGGAGGAACACCACCATAGGTTCCAGGTAAATTTAACTGGTTAACGTACAGATTTTGGTTTCCTGCACCATATACCGTAACCTTCATTTAACCACCTTTTTTTAAAAAAATAAACGAAAAATAATAAGGCAGTTTAATTATTAAATCCTTTCGACTACGATACAGTTATCTCCAAGTAATTCATATTTGTAATCAATTCCAATTAACTCGAGTTCTTTTAAAATTTCTGTTTTGGAGACGTAATTTTTAAAGTATTTATTTAGGTGATTGTAAAATTCAAAGAGTTCTGCATTAGTATTTATATTTTCAGTAAAAAATTCCTCCATTATCACGAGTTTACCTCCTTTTCGTAAGGAGCCCGTCATTTTTTTGAGGAATAATTTCAAAGAATCTGCGTAACTTAGTGTGTGGATGCATAACACGTAATCGTGCTTGTTTTTTGCAATTGTTTCAGAAAAATCCAGTGCTTTCAATTTTGCACATTCGATTCCACTTCTCTTCAATCGCCCTTTTGCAACCCTTATGAGTTTTTTTGAAATATCTACACCAACATATTCGCCATTTGGGGCCACCTTGGATGCAAAATAAAGAGGGGAACGTGAACCGCAACCAACTTCAAGAATAGTGTCTCCATTTTTTATATCCAAGTATTCAGAAATCACTTCCCTGCAAATCTTCATGTATTTTGTATTTAACATCATATCCCAGATATCTGCATCTTTTTTAAAGTTTAAGAGAATTTCTGGGTGATCATAGCCAATAAATGCATACTGGACCAGACCTGACATGAAATCGTACTTTGAAACGTGATCTGAAATAATTTTATCATATTCCGGGTGTATCGAGGAATAAATAAAATCAGAATTTAATTCCAATCGTTCTTCTTCGTTTAAGTTGAGTAAATTTAAACTAACAGCGGTTTTTATGTATTTTTCCACGAATTCTTCATTTGGATATCCTAAAATTGTTATTAATTCTGAAATCGTCGGCCTGAAATCTTCAACAGCTTTGAATATTCCAAATTTAAGACCCTGTCTAAAAAATATTCCCATTAATTCATTATTTATATATTCTACAGTGTAATTTAAAGAATTTATTTTATTATTTAGACTACTTGCGTTAGCTTTGCTAAAGTTTGAACCATATTTTAAAATATTATTCTCAGAAAGCATATTTGACCTCACCCCGGATTTATTGCCCGAACCATCTATATTAAAAGCCATGATTTCACCAGTTATCGGCAGAATCGTAGTCTTTAAGATATTCTACTACGGTCTTCCCATAAGTTGTCATTTGATATATCTTCATGCCTTCTTTCCCGTCGCAGTTGACTAATCCAAGTTCAATCAATGATGAACTACCATTATATCGATTTCCCATCCCTTTCAAACATCCTAAAACGTTGCTAGGGTCAGATTTTACTCTACGAGAAAGTTCTGAAAGGTAAGTTCCGTGAGGGTGTATATCATATAAGAAATAAACAATTTTTTTTCTTAGTTTGCTCTTGTTCAGAGACCTAATTATCGTTGGATTTATAAATATCATGTCTTCTGATCCCAAAAAAGACACCTCGAAAGTTAAAAATTAATTAAAATTACATAACGTTTACCAATATTATTCGCCATATGGGGATTATAGGAACAATACCCTAATTGATAACGTTGATTATATTAATACTATTAGCCAATATAATCTTTATACCCAGTATTAATTTTTTTAATATACAAAGTTTCTTATAATGGGAATATTAGACGCGATGGAACTTACCGTATCCAAAATATTTCCAATAATGCCCCTATTTTCTTCTTCAGTAGCGGATTGATTTTCTAAATCTGAATTTTCCCCAGTATTTTCTACCTCGGTTTTTGGTTCCACGTAAGTTTCAGGTTCACTATTTTCTTCTTGTGTAATAATTTCTTGATTATTGGCTATGGTTAAATATTTTTTAAGTATCATTGAATGATATGTTCCAGATTCCATTGCAAAATCGGGAATTTCAACTTCAAAGACTATATCGTAGGTTTCCCCATCAACATCACCCAGCTTAATTTTAAGAGGTTTTGATTCTGTAGAATGAATTATGTCCTTATATATTGGACTTTTATATATAATTTTATTATCGTTTGAAATAGTAATTCTGTAAAAATACGTTAGATTAACAGGATAGATACTTGAAAGGCCTGAAGAAATAACCACATTTAAGTTATTTTCAGTGTATACCATATCATCTATTTTTATTGGCGCTACAACTTCGGTAACTTTGTTAGTACTCGTTGGTATTGAACTTAATAGATCTATACTTGAATACCTTCCAACAGGTGTTAAAGGATTTATATCCTTTGAAACTGTTCCAGAACCTTCCGTATAAAATATATCTACATCTTCAAAGTCATTTAATGGAACTGCATGAAAGAGAGTATATCCAATAAATCCTTCTTCAAAGAATATATCAAAATCTGCAGTTTTTAAGTTACCGCTTGTACTTTTTGCTTTTACCAAAACATTCTTTTTATCAGAAGTTGCTTTTAAATTTCCATTTGAATCGTAAACTTCGACCCACATTTTGTAAGTTATATCATCTGAAACCATACTTTCGAATGAAACCGCGCATGAATTATTAAAACCTGCAAGAGGATAGTTTAAGAATAAACCGCCGTTTTCATTTATTGTCGCAATTTTTGGAAGAATTGTGTTGTTATACCATACTTTTCTTATATCCAAGATATTGTACGCATCAAAATGAACCATTGTACTGTATCCTGCAATATCATCATCTTCGTCAACTGCAGCTCCATTTGTGTCAACAACTACTTCGATCAATCCATTTACTTCCCGGTTGAATTTTAAATCTATTGAATACGTATTTTTTTCTTTTGGTGAAAGTTTGAAAGTTATTGGTTCCGTTGTTTCAAAAACTCCGCTTTCATAACTATTATCTTCGTCGTAGTGATCCCCAACATAAAGTTTTCCAGTTAAAGTCCGGTTATAATTATTTTTCAAAGTTACATTCATTGTATAGTTTTTTCCAACAAAAACGCATCCCGAATTACTTGACGCTAAAGCTGCCGAGCTGTCTACCGGGTAAGAAATATTGTAAATCTGAACTGGGGAAACAATTTCTGGATCAATATCTACATCTTCTTCAGAATTATAGAGGTAATATTTATTTGAATACACAATTATGTTAAATTCCCCGTCATCGACCAATCTTGAAATAAATGGAATATATAATGTATCTACATCATTTTCATCTATTTTGATTGTTTTTTTGGATAGGCATCCACTGGAGCTTTCAATTATTACAGTAGCAGTTTGATCATCGTCATACCTATTTTCAAGATTAACTTTTAAAAATGAGAGATATGGATCATCTTCAACATAGGCCCTTGGAAGAACGTTTTTGCTTTCAAATTTAGCATTTAAAGCGTTTTCAATAGTTTTATCGTAAATTTTTGAAGATTGGTAGTAATCATTTACCATTTCAGAATTGCTTCCATTAATATTGTTAAATAGCGAATAACTTGCCACATGAATCGGGAATTGGTATGTTTTGGCAGTTTTTTTGTAATTGTAAGAAATAATTCCAGTGTCTTTTACCATTTCAGTTTCTTCTAGATCATTTGTATAATCGTGAAGACCCATGATTTCGGTGTGAACCTGTATTTTAAATTCATCGTTATCCGCAGTTATTTCTGGAATATTAAAAGAGACTTCTTTTTCTGAGCGGTAGGACACATAAACTACTTTTAAATCATCTTTTCCATTGTAGTAGATATCTTCATTTTCAATATCTTCGTTTGTGTCGCCATCATAATCTGTAGAAACTACACTTATCCAAGTTTTAACTTCGTAGTCAGTCTGCGCTCGATAATTACTTTCAAGAGTTACAGTAAACCAGTTGCTGTTTACAACTTCAAGATTTTTGTTTGAATCGGAAACATAACTATCCTGACAGGTTACGTTTTTTACATCTATTGGACTTACCACGTTTACAGTTATTTGTTCAGAATCGACTTCTTTTCCATTTTCATCGATTAAGCTAATATCCACGTCATGTTCACCGACTTCGTCAAATTCAAGCCTGATTTCAACGATTTTTTCATAGTGGGTGTTTGGTGAAAGTGGCAGTATTGCTGATTCAAAATCGTTTTCTTCATAGCTTGCCGTTACCCTTACGTTTCTTTGGTAAGGATCATTATTTACTAATCCCACATAGATTACAGGCGTACTCGGGTCTATGTATATTTCAGAAGAGTCAGGATTGTCCCCGACACTCCATATTTTGTAAATTGAAATTCCTTCATCATCTTCTGCATAATTTACAGAAACAGTAAATAATAAAATCAGGACAAAAATTAGTTTTTTTTGCATAATACCCCTAAAAAGAATAAATTATTCGGTTTTTATTAGTAATTTGTATAGGGAGCTATTATTTTTAGATAAAATTAGTAAATGGGTTTTAAAATAATTTTTGTGTACTTGTTTATGTAGGTTCGAGTAGTGAAATTATATTAATAACGGGAAACATAATACGTAATTGTTATTAACAATACTGCGGTGATTTGATGAAGCTGAAATTTTTTGGCTTGATTATTGTGTCATTTATGTTATTGGGGGTCGTAAACGCAATACCTTACAAGTGGACTTCGACAGTACCAATTACTTATGTTGATATTTCAAACATACAAGATACAGAAAAGCTTGATTACTATTTGAATTCGGATAATATTGTGGTAATAT